>NZ_JBBKBA010000002.1:346778-693556 GCF_038404985.1 Ferrovibrio sp. MS7 | reverse complement strand
CCAGATTATTGAGCGCGGCCTGGAGCTGGCCCCTTGGCGCAGCAACATTGCCCTCGGCTATCTGAACTGGACCTTCCAGACAGGTCAGCTTGATAAGGTCAGGGAGCTGGCCCTCCGCTTGCGCAAGGCCCGGCCGGAGGACCCGATTGGCCTCTTTTTCGAAGGAGGGGTATTGCTGCAGCAGCCAGAACCGGAGGCTAAGCGCCAAGGCGCTGCTCTGGCACGGCGCGCCATTGCCGCGGGCGTTGAGCAATTTTTCCCTTTGGACGACAATTTCAAGGCCCTGATCAATAGTGTTCGATAGGTCCGGCGGTTCGACAAGGCGCTGGAATTAAGGTATTGAGCCGGTTTTAGGCCCTTCGGAGTATCGTGTGTCTGAGCAGCCGTTAGCATTGCCGAGCGAATTGAACGCGCCATTGCCGCGCCGGGTCTCGGCTGTGACTGTCAGCTACTACACCGGCCCGGTGCTGTGGGAAAACATCGCCTCGCAATTGGCGCAGCCGGAACTGGTCGAATTGATCCTGGTGGATAACGGCAACTCGGCAGAGACGCGCCAGCGCCTGGCCGCAATGGCGGCAACCGAACCGCGTCTCAAGCTGCTGCGAGCCAGGCGCAATCTTGGCTTTGCCGCTGGCTGCAATTTCGGCGCGGCGCAGGCCCAGGCCGACTACATCGCCTTCGTCAATCCCGATTGCGTGCTGTTGCCCGCGACCTTCAGCCGGATCCTTGATGTCTTTGCGCAGCAGGAGCGGGTCTGGCTCTGCGGCGGCCGGCTGCAACATCCCGATGGCCGCGAGCAGCGTGGTGGCCGGCGCGAAATCCTCTCGCCCTGGCGCGTACTGATGGAATTGCTGCGGCTGGACCGGCTGTTTCCCAATCATCCCTATTTCCGCCGCCTGCACCGCTTTGATGCCGAAGCAGAGCGTAGTGTGGCTGAAGTGCCCACGGTGTCGGGGGCGTTCATGATGATTCCACGCCGCTATTATGAACAGCTCGGCGGCATGGATGATCACATGTTCCTGCATTTCGACGATGCCGACCTGTGCATCCGCATCGCTCAGATGGGTGGGCGGGTGCTCTATGCTGGCGACATACCGATCCCGCACCATCTCTCCACGTCTGATGTCTCCCGCATCTTCGTCGAATGGCACAAGACGCGCAGCGCCAGCTACTATTTCGTCAAGCATTTCCACACCAGCTATCCGCGCTGGTTCCTGTCGCTGGTCTCGACGTTGCTGTGGCTGCGTTTCGGGCTGATCTTTCTGCGGCGTCTGCCCGGCGACTTGCCCGGCATTTTACGCCGGGCTTTTCAGCGCGACACCTAACGCATCATCAGGGCAGTTACGGTCAGGCCGAACAGGGCGGCGGCCAGGGCATAGAGTGGCGGAAGCAAGAAAGCCGGCAGGCCGGTGCGCAGCAGGCGGTGGCCGGAATGATCGGTGCCGCCGATCCAGGGTTTCGCGCCGCGCTGCAACCGGCTCGCCACCACCAGGGCGGAATCGAGCAGCGGCACCGCGCTCCAGGCCAGGGCTACTTCCGGCCCCAGCGGCGCCGCCAGCAGCACCAGGGTGGTGCCCAGCAGCAGGCTGCCGCCATCGCCCATGAAGCTGCGGGCCGGCGGCAGATTGAAGACCAGGAAGCCGGCCAGCGCCGCGGCCGCCAGCGGGCCGCCGGCAACGCCCATCAGCAGGCAGGCGGCGCAGGCGGCGGCGGCGGCAAGGCCATCGGCATGATCCAGCAGGTTCCAGGCATTCGCCGCGATCCAGATCGCCGGGGCTACCCAGGCCTGTCCGGTTACCCAGGCACCGGCCAGGGCCGGAACCAGCAGCAGCAGCGCCTTCGGCCCCGCCGCGAGGTGCTGGCGGTCATCGAGGCAGCCGATCAGGCAGGCTGAGGCCGCCACCAGCCATAGCGGCAGCGGCAGGGCAAAGACCAGGCCTGCCAGCAGGCCCGGCCCGGCCAGCTTCGGCACGGCGCCGCTCTGGTGCCAGCGGTCGGCCTGCACCTGCGCAATGGCGCCAAGCCTGGGTGCCAGCCGCATGCCAAGCCAGGTACCTGCCAGCGCGACCAGGAAGGCCGCAGCCAGTGGCCAGCCAAGGCCGGCAACAGCGGGCCAGTAATCCGGCGACAAGGGCGAGGGCAGGAGATTCTGGCTCGGGAACATGGCCCGGCTTACGCTGGTTCGGCGCAAAAATAAAGCCGCGCCGAATTGTCACATCCGGCGCGGCCGACAGAGTGGCGTACAGGCTTACTTCTTCGGTGCCTGCTCCGAAGCCTTTTCCTCGGCCTTCTTGGTCCCGTCCTGGACCGCCTGGGAAGTGGCACCGGCCTGGTTCTGGGTGACGATCGGCGCGATCACCGGCGTTACGACCTGGGGCACTGTCTGCGCCTGGGCAACGGTGCTGCCAATCAGCAGCATACCGGCGGCAAGGGTGAGAATGCTAAACTTCATGGGGCCCTCCTGGAGCTTGAAACAGGTTCAGCTTATATCATTTGGGAATGAAATTGCGGGGATTCAATGGTGCGGGCCGGGCAGCTTGATTTCATCCACAGCGGGTATGTGGGCCGGAGCGCCGCCCGGCTTGCGATGTTGCTGGTATTTCTCGGCCTTTCCGCCTGCCAGTCCGTGACGGTTCCGGACGAGCCGCCGGCTACGGCGCAGCAGATGGTGCATCGCGAGGGCGTGCCGCACACGGATGCCCAGGGCAACCTGCGCCGCGCCTATGATCCGGCCCGTTCCTTCTTTCCCATCGGCGCCTACCACGCGCTGCATGGCGAAGCCTTCGGCCAGAAGCATGATCTCGCATTGTTCAAGCAAGCCGGTTTCAACACGGTGCATCTGTGGCCGGTGCAGAATATTGATGCCGCCCTGGATGCTGCCGAGCGGCTGGGCCTGCAGGCAATCGTGGAGAACCCCGAAGAGACGCTGGCGCGACGGCGCTGGCAGAGTCCGGCCATTCTCGCCTGGATGCTGGAGAATGAAGCAGCGCAATTCGTCTCCGACGCGGACACGCCGGCCCGTCTGGCTGTGTTCGACCAGACCCTGGCGCGCTTTCGCAGCTTCGATCCCGGGCGCGCCTCATTGATCGTTGATGGCGCAGGCCTGGCGCCGATTTACTATCAACGCTGGGCGGCATGGCGGGAAAAGGCCGATATCTCGGCTCTGTTCAACTACCCCTTTTTCCGCCGTGCCGACCCGGTGCAGCATATCGAACGGGTGGCACGTACCATGTCGCGGGCCGTGCGTCTGACCGAGGGAAAGAAGCCGGTCTGGTATATTTCCCAGGCTTTCGCCGATACCCGTATGGGCTGGTACATGCCCGATGCCGAGCAGTTGCGCGCCACGATCTATACCGCGCTGGTGCATGGTGCCACCGGGGTGATCCATTTCAGCTATGACAGCCACGGCACCCGCGATGGTGACGTGCTCGGCTACAGCCCGTCGCCAATCGCCGATTACGGCGACGTGCCGGACTATGACAACAGCAAGAAGCCGGCACTGGTGGCAACGCCGCAGCAACTTCGCCAGTCACAGGCGATGTGGCGCCAGGTGGTGGCACTGAACCATGAACTGGCCCTGGTCGGCCCCAGCATGCTGCAGCCGACAGCCGATCTCGCCTGCACGGTGAAAGCCGACGGTCCCTATCGCCGCAGCCAGCCGATCCGCCTGATCGTCAAGCCGGCGGATAATGGCGACCTGCTGCTGATTGCGGTGAATATCGAGGATATGGCGCTGAACGTCGACATTACCTGCGACCGTGTCATCGCCACGCTCGCGCCATTTTTGCCGGTTGCCATGCCGGAGATGACACTGGCCGAGCCGAATCTGATCCGCGACCGCTTCACGCCCTTCGGCGTGCGGCTGTATCGCCTGCGGCTGGCATGACCGCTTTGGCCCAGCCGGATTCTCGCCGCGACTGGATGGCGCTGGCCTGCTGGCCGCTGGCCGCCGTGCTGCTGCTGGCTTTCGTCAATGCCTTTCCGGCCTGGCAAGCCTTGAGCGTGCAGCTTGGCGGCGGGGCCAGATGGCTGCCGATGCTGGCGCTTACGGCTGTGCTGCTGCCGCTGGCCTTGATTGCCTGGCGGCGGCGGCCCTGGGATTGGCGGCTGCTGCTGGCCGCGATCATCTGCGCGGCGCTCGGGTTGCTCGCCACCGATCCGGCCTTTCCGGCGAAGCGGATTCATGTCGCGGAATATGCCGTGCTGGCGCTGGTGCTGCGCCGCGCGCTGTGTCCCTGGTTCGCCGGCTGGCCGCTCACCCTGATGGCCGCTTTGCTCGGCCTGTTTGCCGGCATGCATGATGAAATGCTGCAGGGCCTGCTGCCGAGCCGCAGCTATGGTTTGCGCGATATCGGCGTCGATGGCCTCGGCGCGCTGGCCGGCACCCTGCTTGGCCATGGCCTGGGCCTGACGACAGGCAAAAGCGTGGCACAACTCTCGTTCCGCCGGGCCAGCCTGCCGGCGCTGCCGCTCGGCGTCGGTCTCATGCTGCTGCTGGTGCCGCTGGAGCGTCTCGCGGGCTATCCGATCCCGCCCTGGACCGTTGCGCCGCTGCTGGCTGGCGCTGCCGTGTTGCTGCTGCTGCCGGACTCGGACCCGGCGGTGCGGCGCCTGCATCTGCTGCTTCTGCTGTTCACCGCGCCGCTGGCGCTCTATCCGCTGCTGAGCCATGTACCGCCGCTGGTTTTTCGCTAGCCTGTTCGGCATCGCTGCCCTTGCCGCCGCCGCCAGTGTCTGGTTGCCGGGCGCCGCACCGCGCCGCAATGTCATCCTGCTCACCGTCGAAAGTACGCGCTTCGACATGGTGCGGCCGGAGATCGCGCCGCATGTTTTCGAGGCCGCGCAACAGGCGCTGCGCTTCCAGCGGCATCGCGCCATCTCGGCCTGGACAGCGCCGAACGCGGTGGCCCTGCTTACCGGCCTCGATGCCTATGAGCAGGGTATCCATGCCGCTGGCGATACCGTGCCGCGCGACCGCGAATTGCCGCTGCAGGCCTTGAACCGCCAGGGCTGGCGCGTTGCCGGCCTGCAGGCCTTCATGCATATCGAGCAATTCCAGCATCTCGGCCTGCTGGTCGAGCCGGCCGGCGCTCCGCTGCCGTGGCTGGCTGGCCGCGTGCTCGACCGCCAGCCGTTCTTTCTCTGGCATCACTATCTTGAAACCCATCTGCCTTATGCGCCGGACCCGGCTTTCGCGCCGGATTGGCGCAAGCTGCTGCCGCCGGGCGATGCCGCCGCCGCGGCGCGGATCCAGGCAGTGAACACCCAGCCTTCGATTCCAGCCGGCAGCATCGACTTCCAGGCCAGCGACCGCGCCGCCATCGTCGCCTTGCATGAAGCCACCTGGCGCCAATTCGACGCCTGGTTCGCGCAGTTCTGGCAGTTCTTCCAGGCCAGCGGTCTGGCGCAAAACACCATTCTGGTGCTGACCGCTGATCATGGCGAGGAGCATCTCGAACGCGGCCAGGTCGGCCATGCTTCCACCACGCATCGTGGGCAATTGCATGAGGAGATCGTGCGGCTGCCACTTTTTGTCTGGCTGCCGCCGGATCTGGCCCAGCCGCCGCGCGATCTGGTCCATCCGACCGATCACCGCGCGGTGATGCCGAGCCTGATGGCCTGGCTGGGGCAGGCGAAGCTGCCTGCGCCGCTGCTGGATGAGACACAGAAGCCTTGGCGCGCCCTGACCAGCCTTGCCGGCTTTGCCGAGCCTGATCCGAAGCAGGTGCGGGAATTCATCGCCGCCCGCATCGAGGGCGACTGGAAGCGTATCGAGCGCCGCGTTGATGGCGTTGTTGTGGATGTCGAACTCTTTCATTTGCCCGATGATCCGGGCGAAAGCCGCAATCTGATCATGGCGCAGCCGGAAATCGCGGCGCGGCTTGCTCTGCCGATGCAGCAGGATTTCTACGCGCGCCGTGTCGACCGCCGCGAAGTCGCAACCGCTACCGCCGGACCGGCGCCGCGCTGGCGCCTGCCATCAGGCAGCCGCGCGCTGCGCTTTGCCGATATCGCCGAGGGCGTGAAGTTGGCCTGGAGCGGCGATTCCGCCGCGCGATATGTGCTGGAATACGAAGCCGGCGAGGGCGGTGCGTTGAGCCTCAAGGGCCGGTTGGATGTCGATGGCCTGGAGAAGGATTTTGGCCGCATCGACGAAGTCTACTGGCGCAATTATGTCTTGCCCTATGGCCGGGTGCGGCTGCGTGTTGGCCTCAGCGGACGCGACGATGCCTGGAGTGAGTGGATAGAGGTGAGGGCTTTGCCATGAGTGGCGCGACGATGCGGAATCTGGCTGCGGGTATAGTGCTGCTGCTCAGCTATGCCGCCTATGCGCAAGGTGCGCTGACCTCGCCGCTGCTTGACCCGGCCCGGCCAGAATATGTCGCCGCCGCCAACCAGGTGGTCAAGGAAGCGGCGCAGGAAAACGAGACGGAGCGCTACCTCGCCGAACTCTACTGGCAGCGCTATCCCGATGTCGCGGCGGACCGGGTATATGGTCCCAAGGGGGCGCATGGCATCTTTGGGGCGCGCGAGCATTACCAGCGCCATGGCCGGCATGAGGGGCGGATTTGGGGCCTGGAGGGGACGCCACAACCCCGCCAGCAATAATGGGGCTGTAACTTAGCGCCGCCGGCCCATGCCGCAGGGCTGGCCGCGCAGGCGGCTGTCGCAGAGTTCGACGCTCTGGATCAGGCTCGCCCATTCATCGCCGGTCTTGTCATCGCGCAGCGGCGGCGGCAGTGCATCCTTACCGCCGCGCCAGGCATGTTGCACCAGATACAGGTTGTCGATGCCCTGGATGATCTTGGCCATCAGGAATTCATTCGGCTGGCGGCCAGCGGTCTTGCCGTCCACGCATTGCATGGCGAACACCGCGATGGGATAGCTCTTCTCGAATTGCTGTTCCACCGGATGGCTGTCGAACTTGCCGCAATCCTTGCGCCACTCCGCCTGCAACGTTTCCGCCACGGTCTTGGGGCTTTTGCCGGTGACGCCGACATAGACGATGATCGCCACGCGCTCGGTCCAGGTCTCCAGCGTCTGGTTGCTCGGCACCAGTTCCACCACGCGCTTCTCCTTGCCGTTATCCTGATAGACCGGCTTGAAGCTGGGCAGCGGCGGCAGCACGAGCTGCTCGGCCGGCGGCGCATCCTGGGCATGCAGCGCGGCGGGCAGCAACAGGAGAAGAAGCAACGCAAGGATACGCATGAAACCGGACTCCGGGCTGGTGGCGGCGTTTAGATTAAACCTTTGCCGCGGAAACTGGTATGGCCGTGGCGCCCGACGATGACATGGTCATGCAGGGTGATGCCGACGGCTCGGGCGGCCTCGCGCACCTGCTTGGTCATCTCGATATCGGCCTTGGAGGGGGTGGGGTCGCCAGATGGATGATTGTGGACGAGGATGACTGCGCTGGCCTGCAACTCAAGGGCGCGGCGCACCACCTCGCGCGGATAAACCGGAGTGTGGTCCACCGTGCCGCGCTGCTGTTCCTCGTCGCCGATCACCGTGTTCTTGCGGTCGAGGAAGATGACGCGGAACTGCTCCACCGGATCATGCTGCATGGCAGCATGGCAATAATCCAGCAGCGCCTGCCAGGAGGAGATGACATGCTTGCGCATCACCTCACCCTTCAGCAGGCGCAGGCCCGCTTCGCGCGTCAGCTTCAGCATGGCGATCACGGTTTCCGAACAGCCAGCCCGCCGCAGCCGTTCCGGTTCGGCGCTGAGCAGGGTGCCCAGGCTGCCGAATTGATCGACCAGCGCCTTGGCCAGCGGCTTCACGTCGCGGCGCGGGATGGCGTTGAACAGCAGCAATTCAAGGATTTCGTAATCCGGCATGCCGTCGCCGCCAGACGCCAGGAAGCGCTCGCGCAGGCGTTCGCGGTGGCCGTGATAATGCGGCTTGGCGGCATCTTCGGCCAAACCATCTGCAGCGGTGCTAGGCTTTGGCCCCGCGGCCTTAGGCATGGCGGCCGTCAGGCATAGGGCGGCTTGTGCCAGCCCTTGGGCGAGAGCGTAAAGATCTCATGGCCGGTTTCGGTAACGCCGATCGAATGCTCGAACTGCGCCGACAGCGAACGGTCCTTGGTCACTGCCGTCCAGCCGTCGGACAGCAGCTTCACCTGCCACTTGCCGGCATTCACCATCGGCTCGATGGTGAAGAACATGCCAGCCCGCAGCGGCACGCCGGCGCCAGGCTCGCCGTAATGCAGGATGTTCGGCGGTTCGTGGAAAATCCGCCCTAAGCCATGGCCGCAGAAATCGCGCACCACGGAGAAGCGTTCCTTCTCGACGAAGCGCTGGATGGCATAGCCGATATCGCCGGTGGTGGCGCCGGGCTTCACCACCTCGATGCCGCGCATCATGGCTTCGTAGGTCACTTCGGTCAGGCGGCGGCCCTTCACGCCGACATCGCCGACCATGAACATGCGACTGGTATCGCCGTGCCAGCCATCCAGGATCACGGTGACGTCGATATTGAGCACATCGCCGTTTTCCAGCCGCTTGTCGCCCGGGATGCCATGACAAACAACGTGGTTCACCGAGGTGCAGATCGACTTCGGATAGCCGCGATAGCCCAGCGGCGCCGGCACGGCGCCATGCTTGAGGATAAAATCGTGGCAGAGCTGGTCGAGATGGCCGGTGGTCACGCCGGGTTCGACATACGGGGTGATGAAATCGAGTGTTTCGGCGGCCAGACGGCCGGCGCGCCGCATGCCTTCGAAATCCTCCGCCCGATGCAGACGGATGGCGCCCGGGCGCAGCGCCTCGAGATCGTCCTCATCCAGCAGGGCGGCATTCTTGTTCACGGAACTCTATCCTTCGGTTTCGCCTTCAGTTTCGATCGGCAGGGCGCGGGCAAGGGCAATGCCTGCCTCCGTCACGCTGCAATCGTAACATAGCGCTTCAACCCCGGTTTTCCTAGCCTCGCGGTAGGCGGCGGCATAGCCGGGGTCGAGGTCCGGGGCGAGGCGGAAGTGGCTGCAATCCGGGCGTTGCACCAGGTAAAGCATCAGCGCCCGGTTGCCCTGGCGCACCTGGTCGGCCAATTCCCCAAGATGCTTGGCGCCCCGCGCGGTGACGCAATCCGGGAACTCGGCCAGCGGCGGGCGGCGGCTCAGATGCACATTCTTGATTTCCAGGTAAGCCGGCTTCAGGCCCTGGCCGTTGAGCAGAAAGTCGATCCGGCTGTTGCGGCCATAGGGCACTTCCGGGCGGATATCGGTATAGCCGGCCAGCTCGCGGATGCGGCCCTGCTGCAGTGCCTCGGCCACCAGGCGGTTGGGCAGCGTGGTGTCTATCCCGACGAGGGCACCGCTGCCAGGGATTTCGCTCAGCACCCAGCCCCAGGCCAGCTTGCCCTGGCCGGGCTTCAGCCACACCCGCATGCCCGGCTCGGCCAGGCCCAGCATGGCACCCGGATTGGGGCAATGCGCCACCACTTCGGTGCCATCGGGCAGCCGCATGTCGGCCAGGAAGCGTTTGTAGCGCCGGATCAGGGTGGCCGGCTGCAGGGGATGGGGAAACAGCATGCCCTGCCATAGCCTGAGGTTGAAATCAGGTCCAGGGCTGGTCTGGCCTCGGCCGGGGGGAAATGCTATGTCCAGGGCGCCATGACGGATAGCCCAGCCAACCCGCCCAAGATCGTCACCGCCGCCATGCTGGTGATCGGCAACGAAATCCTTTCCGGGCGTACCCGCGACGCCAACATGCACTTCCTTGCCGGCAAGCTCACCGAACTGGGCATCCGGCTGGCCGAAGCGCGCGTGGTGCCGGATGTGCCGGAGCGCATCATCCGCGCGGTGAACGAGCTGCGCGCCACCTATGACTATGTCTTCACCTCGGGCGGCATCGGCCCGACCCATGACGACATTACCGCCGACTGCATCGCCCAGGCTTTCGGTGTCGGCATCGACATCCACCCGGAAGCGCGCCGCCGGCTGGAGGCGCATTATGAAGCCGGCATGCTGAATGCCGCCCGCCTGCGCATGGCCCGCATTCCCGATACCGCCAGCCTGATCGACAACCCGGTGAGCGCCGCGCCCGGCTTCCGCATCGACAATGTGCTGGTGATGGCCGGCGTACCCTCGATCTTCCAGGCCATGGTGGCTTCGGTTGCCGCCGATCTGGTGGGGGGCGACAAGCTGCTGTCGCGCACTGTGATCGCCCTGATCCCGGAAGGCGCCATCGCGGAGCAGCTCGGCGCGTTGCAGCAGGAATTTCCGGATGTGGATATGGGGTCCTATCCGGCTTTCCGGGGCGGCAAGGCATCCTGTGCCATCGTGATGCGCTCCACCGACAAGGCGCGACTCGATGCTGCCGCCGAAAAGATGCACGGCATTTTCCGCGCCATGGGCGGGGAGCCGTTCGAGAACGAGATCGTTTGATGCGTCTGCCCAAAGCCCTGATGTTCGCGGCCCTGCTGGCCGCCGGCGCCGCCCAGATATCCCTGTCCATGCTGCCCGCTTCATCCGCCTGGGCGCAGATGTCCAGCGCGCTGCAGCCGCCGCCCCCGTTCCTCGGCAAGGACCTGTTGGCGCTCTGCCAGGCACCCGATGCCAGCCCGCAGCGCAACGGCTGCCTGCGCTACCTGCAAGCGGCGGTGGCGATGTATGAGGCGTTGGTCGGCGAGGGCAAGGAGATTTCCTGGTTCTGCGCCCCGCGCGAAGCCCCGGCCGCGACGTTGCGCCAGCAATTCGTCGAATACGGCGCCGAAAATGCCGACGACATGGCGCAGGATGCGATCAAGGCGGTGCGCATGGCATTGTCAGATGCCTTTCCCTGCCAAGAATGATGGGCCCCGGCCAGGAATAATTGGTTTTTCCAGGAATAACCGGCGCCTTGCTTTTGCCCGAATCCAGGCGCAGCATTAACCTCAATCCATTCCAGGAGGAATGCGCTTTGCGCCGTTTGCTGCCCCTGATCCTGGCGGCATTCCTTACCGCCTGTGGACCGGCCATGGTCTGGGACCGGCCGTTCACCTCGGATGCCGCCCTTCACGCCGACCAGCAGGAATGCCGGCAGATGGCGCGCCAGCAGGCTTTTGCCGAAACCTGGCCGCGCTTCGGCTCTGGTTTCGGGTATCGCGGCTGGTATGACCGCCATGGCCGCTATTACCGCGACCCGTTCCCCTATGATCCGTTCTTCGAGCGCGAGCAGCGTGAGGCATCGCTCAGCGATTTCTGCATGCGGGCGCGGGGCTACCGCCTGACCCCGGTACAGACAGGCACGTCATGACGACACGTCTGCCGTTGTTTGGCCTGTTGCTCTTGGCTGCCTGCGCGCCGGCCACAGAATGGCGCCGCGCCGATACGGCGCCTGAGCAGCGGCTGGCCGACGAGAAGGGCTGCCATGCTGTTGCCGACTACCAGGCGTTTGACGAAAGCTTCGGCACCACGGCGAAATATCCGCCCTTCCGCGACACGCAATTCATTCAGGGCGGCGGCGATGATGGCGGCGGCGGTCTCACCGTCAGCTACAGCCAGCGCGGCCCCCGGCTCTATGAACTCACCGAATACTGCATGCAGCAGCGCGGCTATTCACTGGTGCGGCTCGACAAGGTTGGTGCGCGATGAAACGACTGTTGCTTGGTATTGGACTCCTTGCGCTGGCCGGTTGCGGCACCGCCTCGGAATGGGCGCGCGACAACACTTCGCCGGAGCAGCTTGCGAAGGATGAACGGGAATGCCGTGCCGTTGGCGATCAGAAGGCTTTTGACGCCAGCTTCAAGCCGCGCAGCTATGGTTTTGGTGCCGGCATGACCACGGAAAGCCCGAGTTATTTCGAGCGCGGCGCCGACATGTATCTGTTCACCAACGAATGCATGATGCAGCGCGGCTACCGGCTGGTACCGGTGCCAGCACCCGGGCAGCTAAAGACTTCCTGAAACGCCTGAGCAGGCTGCCGCAATTATGCTGCAATCCGGCCCTGGGATTGCCCGAAACCGATGATTGCATAAGTTCCCGGGCGGCAAGGTCCGCCTGGGAGCAAAAAGATGCGAGCGGCAATCTGCATGGTTGGCGTTGCGTTACTTGCGGCATTCACGCCGCATCAGGTTTTTAGCCAGGATAAGGAAACGAGACCGGCTGAAAGTATTTTTCAAGCTCAACATGGCCGGAGTCTGTATTCCATGGCGCAAGGGGCGCGTCACTGGGGTAGCGGCTCTCCGAGTGACAATACCTGGAGGCCCAACACGGGCAACCAGGCGTCGCGCCAGCCTTGGAGGCCCCATGCGGTCATCCAATCGTCACGCCGGGAAGCATTCGACGACGACTACAAGAGCCGGATGCGCCAATATGGCCAGAGTCACTTTCCGCTGAAGCCAAATGCACCGGAATGCCTGGCGCCGCATAATGACCGCAGTTTCTCCTGGTCAATGGTGATGCGCGATCCGCAGCCGGGCCGTGGCGGCTGGAGGGATTGGCAGCCGGGCTACTATAGAGACTGGCGGCGCACGGACGCGAACTGCCAGTAGATTTCCTTGGTCTTATATCTCTTCTGCTCTGTGGCAAGCCACCAGGCGCCCATCCAGCGGGCGCAGGGCGGGTGTCTCGGTGCGGCAGCGTTCCTGCACGAAGGCACAGCGTTCGGCCAGCGCACAGCCGGGCTGATCCGCCGGGCGTATTGCGGCATGGCCTTGCAGCAATTGCCGCTTGCGCCGCGTGCCGGGCAATGGCGGCACCGGCTGCGGCAGGGCGGCCAGCAAGGCACGGGTATAGGGATGCGCTGGCTGGCTGAAGATGGCGCGGGTCTCGCCCTGTTCGACGATGCGGCCCAGATACATCACCGCGACTTGAGCGCAGAGATGGTCCACCACCGCCAGGTTATGGCTGATGAAAAGGTAGGTGACATCGAAACGCTGCTGCAATTCCGCCATCAGGTTCAGCACGCTGGCCTGCACCGAGACATCCAGCGCGCTTACCGGCTCGTCGGCGACGATCAGCTTCGGTCGCGTGATCAGCGCCCGGGCGATGGCGATGCGCTGGCGCTGGCCGCCGGAGAATTCATGCGGGTATTTCTCCGCATCGGCGGGCCGCAGGCCGACGGCGCCCAGGGCCTCTGCCACACGGCTTACACGCTCCGACTTATCTACGTTCAGCAGGGCATCCAGTGGTTCGGCAACGATGCGGCCGACCCGCTGGCGCGGATCGAGCGAACCATAAGGGTCCTGGAACACCATCTGGAAATCGCGCCGCGCCGCCCGCAGGGCTGCCGCGTCCAAGGCATTGAGGTCCTGGCCCTGGAAGATGACGCGGCCCTGGTCCGGTCGTTCCAGTGCCATCGCCAGCCGCGCCAGCGTGGACTTGCCGCAGCCGCTCTCGCCGACCAATCCAAGGCTGATCCCCGCCTGTAACGTCAGGTCGACGCCGTTCACCGCCGGCACCAGGCGCGGCTTGGCGAACAGGCCGCCGCCGGGCAGGCGGTAGACGCGATGCACGCCCTCGATGTGCAGCAATGCCGTCATGGCGCGGCCTCGCCGGGATGCCAGCAGGCCGCAACATGGCCCGGCCCGATCGGCACTGGCGGCGGCATCTGTGCGCGGCAGGTCTGGTCGGCAAGCGCGCAGCGCGGCGCGAAGGGACAGCCTGCGCCCAGTTCATGCAGATCCGGCACGATGCCGGGAATGGTCGGCAACAGACCAGCGCCCCGGCCCAGACGTGGCATGGCGGCGAACAGGCCGCGCGCATAGGGATGCGCCATGGCGGCGAATACCTCATGCACCGGGCCCTGCTCGGCGGCGATGCCGGCATACATCACCAGCACCCGGCGCACGCTCTCGGCGATCACGCCGAGATCGTGGCTGATCAGGATCAGCGCCATGCCGCGTTCGGCCACCAGTTCGTCGATCAGGTCTAGGATCTGGCCCTGGATGGTCACGTCCAGCGCCGTGGTCGGCTCGTCCGCCACCAGGATGTCCGGGTTGCAGGCCAGGGCCATGGCGATCATCACGCGTTGGCGCTGGCCGCCCGAAAGCTGGTGCGGGTAGGCGTCGATGCGCTGGCGCGGATTGGGCAGGCCGACGCGGTCGAGCAGGCCCAGCACGCGTTCCTGCGCCGCCGCCCGCGTCAGTCCTTCATGCAGCAGCAAAGGCTCGGCGATCTGCTCGCCGATGCGCTGCAAGGGGTTCAGCGAGGTCATCGGTTCCTGGAAGATCATGCTGATGCGGTTGCCGCGCAGCTTGCACAGCTCGGCCTCCGGCAGGCCGACCAGATCGCGGCCCTGGAAGGCGATGCGGCCCGAGAGTTTCGCGCCATCGGGCAGCAGGCCCATCAGCGCCAGCGCGGTCATCGACTTGCCGCAACCGCTTTCGCCGACGATACCCAGCGTCTCGCCGCGTTCCAGGCTGAAATCCAGGCCGCGCACCGCCGCTGCCGGGCCGCGTGCGGTGGCTAGTTCGACGCGCAGGTTTTCGACCTCCAGCAGCGCCATGGGCTAGCGTTGCCGCGACAGGCGCGGATCGGTGAGATCGCGCAGGCCGTCGCCCAGCAGGTTGAGGCCGAGGACGCTCAGCATGATGGCGAGGCCGGGGAATACCACCAGGAACGGGCTGCGGAAGATCATCGCCTGGGCTTCGTTCAGCATGCGGCCCCAGGAGGGCGTCGGCGGCTGGGTGCCGAGGCCGAGATAGGACAATGCCGCTTCCGCCAGGATCGCCAGCGCGAACTGGATCGTTGCCTGCACCACCAGCACCGCCAGGATATTGGGCAGCACATGCTCGATGGTGATGCGGAACGCGCCTTTGCCGGCGGCGCGGGCGGCGAGGATGAAATCGCGCGCCCAGATCGCATTGGCCGAGCCGCGCGCCACGCGGGCGAAGATCGGAATGTTGAAAATCGCAATGGCGATGATCGAATTCAGTGAATTCGGCCCCAGCACGGCGGCAAACATGATCGCCGAGAGGATGGCCGGGAAGGCGAAGGTGAAATCGGCGAAACGCATGATCAACTCTTCCAGCCAGCCGCGCCGCGCCGAGGCCCAGAGGCCGAGCGCCGTGCCGATGCTCATGCCGATGCCGACCGCGACGACGCCGACGATGATGGAATTCTGCGCGCCGACCAGGATCATGGAAAACACGTCGCGGCCATAGGGATCGGTGCCGAGCCAGTAATCGGCGGAAGGCGGCGCTAGGCGGCGGCGGATATTGATTGCCGTCGGGCTGTAGGGCGTCCAGATCAGGGAGATCGCCGCCATGCCGAGCATCAGCAGGGTCAGCACGCCGCCGCAGAGGAAGCTGCGATGCTTCAGCGCGCGCTTGAGGAAATCAGACATCGCGCGCCTGCAGCCGCGGGTCGATCACGGCATAGAGCATGTCGACGACGAAATTCACCATCACCACGGTGAAGGCGAGCAGGATCACGGCGGCCTTCACCACTTCGATATCGCGGTTGGCGATGGCCTGGAATACCAGCCGGCCGAGGCCCGGCAGCGAGAAGACCTGCTCCACTACGATGGCGCCGGCAAGCAGGCCGCCGAATTGCAGGCCGATCACCGTGATCACCGGGATCAGCGCGTTGCGCAGCACATGGCGGCGCAGCACGGCGCCGCTGGAGAGCCCCTTGGCCCGCGCCGTGCGCACGAAATCCTCGCGCAGCACTTCCAGCACGCTGGAGCGCGTGATGCGTGCCAGGATCGCCGCCTGCACCACGGCGAGCGAAAGACTGGGCAGCACCAGGGCCTTGAAGCCGGCGGCCGCGTCGGCCCAGCCGGGAAAGCCGCCAGCGGCGAACCAGCCGAGATGCACCGCGAACAGCAGGATCAGCAGGATGCCGAACCAGAAACTGGGAATCGAGATGCCGATCTGGCTTAAAGACATGATCAGCACATCGCCGAGCCTGTTATGCCGCTGCGCTGCGAACAGGCCGAGGCTCAAGGCCAGCAGCACCGTCAGCGTCATGGCATTCAGCGCCAGCGGATAGGTCAGCCACAGGCGTTCAGCGATCAGCGGCCAGACGGGAGTCTTGTAGGCATAGGAGATGCCGAAATCGCCCTGCACCAGGGCGCCGATCCAGGCCAGGTAGCGGATATGCGCCGGGCGGTCGAGGCCGAACTGGCTGCGCAAAGCGGCAAGCTGCTCGTCGGTGGCATCGGTGCCGAGCAGCAGCAGGGCGGGATCGCCGGGCAGGATTTCCAGCACCAGGAACACGATCACCGACGTGGCCAGCAGGGTAGCCAGCAGGGTCAGCGCACGCTTGAGCAGGAAACCCGGCAAGGTCTAGCTCCAGCGCCGGGCCGAGAGGCGGCGGAGCAGGTCGCTTTTCTCCTGGGCGGTCAGGGCGGGCCAGGCGCCGATCTCCTCGCCGGTGCGCCAGCAGCCCAGGCAGAAGCCCGTGCTGACATCGATCCGGCACACTTTGGTGCAGGGCGAGGGCGGATGCGCGTCGGTGTCGTCCCAGGCGGCCATTTCTCGCGGGTATCACCCCCGGAAGTTCCTGTCCAGTACTGCAATTTAAGGCAATTTCCGCCCCCCAACCCTTGATGCCCCTGGGGTGAGCGCTTATCTGTCGGACGCGCCAGGGAAAAGACCAGGGGAGTGGCTGGGCACAATGATCGAAATTCGCGATTTGGTGAAGAAATTCGGCCCCTTCACCGCTGTGGATGGCATCAGCCTCACGGTTGGCAAGGGCGAAGTGCTTGGCTTCCTCGGGCCCAATGGCGCCGGCAAGTCCACCACCATGAAAATGCTCACCGGGTTCCTCACACCCACCTCGGGCAGCATCAAGGTCTGCGGCCATGACGTGGCCGAGGACCCGCTGGCGGCCAAGCGGCTGCTCGGCTACCTGCCCGAAGGTGCCCCGGCCTATAGCGACATGACGGCGCGCGGCTTCCTCGATTTCATCGCCGATGTGCGCCGCCTCTCCGGCTCGGAGCGCCAGTGGCGGCTCGACAAGGTGGTGGACCAGGTCAACATCAAGGAAGTGCTGGACCAGCCGATCGACACGCTGTCGAAGGGCTTCAAGCGCCGCGTCGGCCTGGCCCAGGCGATCCTGCATGATCCGCCGGTGCTGGTGCTGGACGAGCCGACCGATGGCCTCGACCCGAACCAGAAGCATGAAGTGCGCGGCCTGATTCAGGGCATGGCGGCGGAGAAGGCGATCATCATTTCCACCCATATCCTGGAGGAAGTGGAGGCGGTGTGCCGCCGCGCCATCATCATCGCGCGTGGCCGCATCGTCGCGGAAGGCAAGCCGGAAGGCGAGGGCTGGCGCATCGGCGACATCCTGGCCCAGCCGGGCCGGCTTGATGCCGCCTTCCGCCAGCTCACCCAGTCGCGCCAGGCCGCTTGAGGAATTTCACCATGACCGGATTGTCCGCCGTGTTCCGCCGCGAGCTTGGAGGCTACTTCTCCACGCCCGTCGCCTATGTCTTCATCGTGGTGTTCCTGTTCACCACCGGCATCTTCACCTTCTATCTCGGCCAGTTCTTCGAGCGCGGCCAGGCCGACCTGAAGGCCTTCTTCCTGTTCCATCCCTGGCTCTACTTGTTCTTCCTGCCGGCCATCGGCATGCGGCTATGGGCCGAAGAGCGCAAGAGCGGTACCATTGAGCTACTGCTCACGCTGCCGATCCCGCTGGGCCAGGCCGTGCTGGCCAAGTTCCTCGCCGCCTGGGCCTTCGCCGGCATCACGCTGGCGCTCACCTTCCCGTTCTGGATCACGGTGGCCTGGCTTGGCCAGCCGGATCATGGCGTCATCCTCGCCGGCTATCTCGGCAGCCTCTTGATGGCCGGTGGTTATCTCGCGATCAGCTGCTGCCTCTCGGCGCTGACCCGCAATCAGGTGATCGCCTTCGTGCTGAGCGTGCTGGTCTGCTTCATCTTCACCGTGTCCGGCGCGCCGATGGTGCTGAACTTCTTCTCCGGCTGGGCGCCGACCATTCTGGTCGACACCATCGCGTCGTTCAGCTTCCTCGGGCATTTCAATGCCATCATCGAAGGCGTGATCGACCTGCGCGATCTGATCTATTTCATTACCCTGATCGCCGCCTGGCTCTATGCCACGGCGGTGGTGGTCGATATGAAGAAGGCGGGCTGAGCCATGAACGCGCGCAGCAAGACTCTCCTCACCGGCACCGGCCTTGTCGCGGCTTTTGCCCTGTTCTTCGCCGTCAACGTCGCCTCCAACCAGGGCCTGCGCGATGCGCGGCTGGATCTGACCCAGGCGCGGCTCTACACGCTCTCGGACGGCACCCGCAATGTGCTGAAAGGGCTGCAGGAGCCGATCACGCTCCGCTTCTTCTTCTCCGACAAGCTCGCCACCCAGGCGCCGCAGATCAAGCAGTATGGCCAGCGCGTGCGCGAATTGCTGGAACGCTACGCGGCGCTCTCTGGCGGCAAGCTGCGGCTCGAAGTGATCGATCCGGAGCCGTTCTCGGAAGCCGAGGATCGCGCAGTTGCCGCCGGCATTCAGGCGGTGTCGCTCGGCCAGTCCGGGCAGAATTTCTATTTCGGCCTGGTTGCCACCAATAGCGTCGACCAGCAGGAATCGATCCCGTTCTTCCAGGCCGACAAGGAACAGTTCCTGGAATATGACCTGACCAAGCTGATCTACGGCCTGAACAACCCGAAAAAGCCGTCGATTGCCATCATCGGCTCGCTGCCGCTGGAATACGGCCCGGGCGGCATCATGGCGGCGATGCGCGGCCAGGCGCAGCCCTACCTGGTGCTGGGCCAGGTGAAGCAGTTCTTCGATGCCAAGGTGCTGGAAGCGCCGAAGCCGGAAGACATCACCGACAAGTTTGACACCATCGTGCTGGCGCATCCGAAGGACCTTTCGGATGAAGCGCAGTATGCCATCGACCAGTTCGTGCTGAAGGGCGGCCGCCTGATCGCCTTCGTCGATCCCTATTCGGAAACCATGGCGGCGATGCCGAACCCGATGACCGGCCAGCCGATGCCGGGTGGCGACAGCGGCTCGCTGCTGCCCAAGCTGTTCCAGTCCTGGGGCGTCGATATCGAGCCGAAATTCGTCGCTGACCTGAGCCTGGCGCAGCGCGTGCAGACCGGTCGCCAGGGTGCCGGCGCGATTGCCGATTACATTCCGTGGCTGGCGCTGACTGAGGCGCAGATGAGCCATGACGACATCATCACCGCGCAGATCACCTCGATCAACGTCGCTTCCGCTGGCGCGATCAAGAAGCGCGAGGGTGGCACCACCACGATCACGCCGCTGATGCAGTCGTCGAAGAATGCCATGCTGATGGATGTGGCCGACCTGCGCGGCGATCCTAACCCGCAGGCCCTGGCCGAGAAGTTCAAGGCCACCGGCGAGACCTACACGCTGGCCGCCCGCATCACCGGCCCGGCCAAGACCGCCTTCCCCGATGGCCCGCCAGCCCCGAAGGCGGATGACAAGAAGGATGGCGAGAAGAAGGAAGCTGCCGCTCCCACCCCGCAGGTGAAGGAAAGCGCCAAGCCGATCAATGTCGTGCTGGTGGCCGATGCCGACCTGTTGGATGACCGCTTCTGGGTGCGCACGCAGCAGATGTTCGGCCAGTCGCTCTATGTGCCGATTGCCGCCAATGCCGACTTCCTGGTCAATGCCATCGACAACCTGTCGGGTTCTGGCGACCTGATCGGGCTGCGCAGCCGCGGCAAGTCGCAGCGCCCGTTCCTGGTGATCGAGGAACTGCGCCGTTCCGCCGACCAGCAGTACCAGGCACGCGAGCGCGCGCTACAGAAGAAGCTGGACGAGACCGAGAAGCAGATCGCCGAGTTGCAGAGCAAGGCCGGCACTGGTGGCAGCGGCGCCAATGCCCTGGTCAGCGCCGAACAGCAGGCCGCCATCGAGGGGCTGCGGGCCGAGATCCTGACCACGCGCAAGGAGCTGCGTAACGTGCAGCGCGAGCTGAACCGCGATATCGAGAAGCTGCAGCTTGGCGTGAAGTTCATCAATATCGGCTTGGTGCCGCTGCTTGCCGCCCTGGTGGCGATCGGACTTGGCATCGCCTGGCGGCGCCGCCGGTTCGTGCGAAGTGTGGAAGGATGAGGGTTCAGCCATGAAGGGCAAGGTTGGTGTCATCCTGCTGGTAGCGGCTGTCGCGCTGAGCGGTGTGGCCTGGTATGTGGCGCAGCAGCGCGAGCAGGCGACGGAGGCGAATTTCGCTTCCAAGCCGCTGCTGCCCGATCTGGCAAAGCGGGTGAACGATGTCACTGCACTGGAAGTGGAAAGCCTCAAAGGCCGTTTCCGTATCGAGCGCGCCGGCGAATATTGGGTGATGCCGACCAAGGACGGCTACCGCGTCAAGGGCGACATCCTGCGCAAGAACATCCTCGGCATTGCCGAACTGCAGACCATCGAGCCGCGCACCGACAAGCCGGAACTCTATGACCGCATCCAGGTCAGCGATCCGGCGGCCTACAAGCCGGCAGATGAGGCCGCGAAGGCAGATCCCGGCCCGATCAAGGTGAAGCTGCTGGATGCCAAGAATACGCCGCTGGCAGAATTGATCGTCGGCAAGGTGCGCACCCGCGAGATCGGCCCGAAGCCGGCGGAACTGCATGTGCGTCTGGTCAGCGACACCAAGTCCTGGCTCGCCAAGGGCCGCGTCGATCTGCCAGCCGATCCGGTTGCCTGGCTGGACAAGGACATGGTGCGCATCGAGCGTGCCCGCGTCGCCAGCACCACCATCCGCCACAGCGATGGCGAGGTGCTGGAACTGGTGCGCACCAATGGCGAGAACGGCACCGCCAAGGACGATTTCAAGCCGGCCCAGGCGATCCCGGCGGGCAAGAAGCTGTCGTCGCAATACGACACCAACTCGGCCCCCGGCGCGCTCGCCTTCATCGCCTTCGATGATGTCGCCCGCGCCGCGGCACATGATTTCTCCAAGGCCAATGTCACCGAGATCGTGACACTGGATGGCGTGCGTGCCACGGTGCGCAGCCTGCCGGCCGCCGACAAGAAGGCCTGGGTCACTATTCAGCTCGGTTACGACCCTGCCTTGGTGAAGGAAGACAAGGACAATGCCGCCTTGCTCAAGCGGGAAGACGCGCAAAAGCAGGTCGACGAGGCCAATGGCCGCATGAACGGCTGGTCCTACCTGGTGTCGGAATACGCCGCCCGCGACCTGCTGCGCCGGTTTTCTGAGCTGCTTGAGGACGAGAAGCCGAAAGAAGAGAAGAAGGACTGAGGTTCTAGCGGCAGGCGCCCAAATGGGATTCTCGGGTCAAGCCCGAGGATGACAAAACCCATAATCGTCATGCCCGGGCTTGATCCGGGCATCCCATTCGTCCGGCGAACGCCGCCTTGGAAGCGACGAGGACGAATCGATGACCGACCAGACCATGACTTTTCAGGCCGAAGTGACGCGGCTGCTCCATATCGTCACCCACTCGCTCTACAGCCAGAAGGAAATTTTCCTTCGCGAGCTGATCTCGAATGCTTCGGATGCCTGCGACAAGCTGCGCTTCGCGGCCCAGACCGATGCCTCGCTGTGGGATGGCGACAATGAGCTGCGGGTCAGCCTTAGTGTCGACAAGGCGGCGCGAACGCTGACCATTGCCGATAACGGCATTGGCATGAGCCGCGATGAACTGGTGGCCAATCTCGGCACCATCGCGCGCTCCGGCACCGGCGAATTCATGGCCGGCCTCTCCGGCGACAGCGCCAAGGATATGTCGCTGATCGGCCAGTTCGGCGTCGGTTTCTATTCCGCCTTCATGGTGGCGGCCAAGGTGGAAGTGGTGTCGCGTCGCGCCGGTGAGCCGGAAGCCTGGCGCTGGATCTCCGACGGCTCGGGCAGCTTCACTATCGGCGAGGCCGAGCGTGAAGGCCGTGGCACCACTATTCTTTTGCATCTGCGCGAGGGCGAGGATGAATTCCTCGACCCCGCCAACCTGCGCCGTATCGTCAAGGCCTATTCCGACCATATCGCCCTGCCGGTGGTGCTGCTGGAAGAGGGCAAGGACAACGAGACGCTGAATGCCGCATCAGCCTTGTGGACGCGCGCGAAAAGCGATGTCACCGAGGAGCAGTACAAGGATTTCTACCATCACGTCGCCCATGCCTTCGATGACCCCTGGCTGACCCTCCATACCCGGGCCGAGGGCAAGCTGGATTACACCCTGCTGCTCTATGTGCCGACGATGCAGCCGCGTGATCTGTTCGATCCGGCGCGCAAGCCGGCGCTCAAACTTTATGTCCGCCGGGTCTTCATCACCGATAATTGCGAGGGCCTGGTGCCGTCCTGGCTGCGCTTCCTGCGCGGCGTGGTGGATTCCGCCGACCTGCCGCTGAATGTCAGCCGCGAGATGTTGCAGAACAATCCGGTCCTGGCGCGCATCAAGCAGGCGATCACCCGGCGCGTGCTCTCCGAACTGGAGCGCAAGGCCGAGAAGGAACCGGAAGCCTACGCGACTTTCTGGGAAACCTTTGGTGCGGTTCTGAAGGAAGGGATCTATGAGGATGCCGAGCATCGCGAGAAGCTGCTGAAACTGGCGCGCTTCCGCTCCTCGACCCAGGATGGCTGGGTGTCGCTGGATGAGTATGTCGGCCGGCTCAAGACCAATCAGACCGCTCTCTACACCATCACCGGCGACCAGCTTGAGACGCTGAAGCGCAGCCCGCAGCTTGAAGGCTTCCGCGCCAAGGGTGTGGAAGTGCTGCTGCTCACCGATCCGGTGGATGATTTCTGGCTCTCGATGGTCACTGACTGGCAGGGCAAGCCGTTCCGCTCGGTGACACGCGGCGGCGCCGATCTGGATCAGATCGAGGCAGCCGCCGATGCGCCACAGCCCGAGGACAAGGGCGAGGCGGTGGAAGGCGCGGCGCTCGGCACCCTGGTGGCGGCCCTCAAGACCATTCTCGGCGAGGCGGTGCGCGATGTGCGCGAAAGCGCGCGTCTGACCGATAGCGCCTGCTGCCTGGTCGCCGCCGATGGCGACATGGACATGCATCTCGAACGCCTGCTGCGCATGAACAAGCAGTTGAGTGCGCTCGGGCCTTCGCTCCGCATCCTGGAGATCAATCCGCGCCATCCGCTGATCCGACGCATGGCAGAGCGCGCGGCTGAGTCTGGCGCAGTAGATGCCCTGCAGGATGCGGCGCATCTGCTGCTCGATCAGGCCAAGCTGGTGGAGGGTGAGGCACTCACCGATGCCACGGCTTTCGCCCAGCGCCTGGCACGCGTGATGGCTGCGGGGATCGTTTAAGCTGTTGATCGTCATGGTCCGCGTAGGCGGACCATCTACGAGTTGCTTTTCAGTTGTTGCAAAAAGCGACTCGTGGATACCCCGCCTGCGCGGGGTATGACGGCTGGACTGGTGCTACATCCCGACGCGGCTGAGCGGCACGCTGGTGATGCCATAGCCGGCCTCAGCCGGAATGCGCAGATGCGGCTCGCCAGGCGCGTCCTTGTCTAGCACCGGCATCACCGTCATGATCGGATCGGCGGCAGAGGCCTTGAAGGCATCGCTGCTGGTGCTGCTGCGGCCGAGTTTTACCAGTTGCATGCGGGTGGCGAAGACAATGGTCTTGGTCTTGGCTTCCCACTCAGCCAGCGCGGTGTTGGGATTGATCCATTCGGATTCCACGGATTCGCCGCCATCGTGGCTGCCGATCTGGTCGGCTGGCGCCGGCGCCAGGAAGAACCAGGTATCGAAGCGTTTCGGCATGCTCACCGGCGTGACCCAATGCGCGAAGGGCACAACGGCATCCACGGCATATTCAATACCTTCGGCTTCGGCGAGGTCGAGCAGGGTTTTCTCGCCCTTGTTGAGCGGCTCGCGCCAGCCATCGAGTTTCTCCACCCGTGCGGCATCGAGAAAGCGGTCCGACCCTTTCTCCCGCGCCAGCAGCAGGCCGGATTCCTCGAAGCTCTCGCGGATGGCGCCGAGTGCATAGGGCAGTAAGTCGGCCCCCAGCCTGCCCTGGCGCAGATGGTTGCCAAGGCGCGGGTCGCTATCGCCCTCGGCCAGTTTGCCGCCCGGAAACACCAGGGCGCCGGAGGCGAAATCGATGGCGTAATTGCGCTTCACCATGAAGACCTGCAGGCCGGCTTCGGCGTCGTCGCGCAGCATCAGCATGGTGGAGGAGGCTAGCGCCGGCTTGGGGGCAGCGGCCGGGGCATCTTTCAGCGAAGCGGACATCGGGTGTTTCCTCGGACTTTTCTATTTTTGATGCTTGGTCAGGGCAGTCTACGCCGCAGATAATAGCGTTGGTAGCCGCCGGGGCCAGGCGAGCGGATGGTTTCGAAGCCGAAGCGGCCGAACCAGCCCAGCAGTGGCAGCATGGCCCGCTCCAGCGAGACTTCCAGGGCCGGCAAGCCCTGGCTGATGGCATGGCTGAGGGCGAAATGCAGCAATTGCGCGCCGACGCCCTGGCGTTGTGCCTCCGGCGCCACTGCCAGGGCATGCAGCAGCAGCGCGTTGTGAATCGGCAGCAGCACGGTGAAGCCGGCAACCCCTTCCTGGCTCTCGGCAACGAATACGGCATCGTCATTGACCAGCGCGGTATAATCGTCGCGTACCGGCTGGGGCGGCGTCGCCATGCTGCCGGCATAGATGCCATAGGCGGCATTGGCGATCTGCTTCAGCCGCTGGGTATCGTGGCGTTCCGCCGGGCGCAGCCGCGCCAATGTGGAGGGAGAGGGGCCTGCCATGGCTTTCAGCTTCGGCTTCCGGACGGGTTCCGTCAATTAGGAAGCGTTATTTACCACCCAGGTCGATGGCGCCGAGGATCTGGCCCTTTTTCGCCTGCACCATCACAACCGCGCCGCGATTGTCCCAGTCGTAGCTGACCAGCTTCGGAGTCAGATCGAGCGTGGCGGCCTCGCCGGTCCAGCGCCCGAGATCGATCCAGGCACGTGCCACGTTCACATAGCTCAGGCTCTTGCCGCTATTCTCGCCGCGCTGCACGGTCACGTCATGGCGCTTGTCGAACAGGCAAAGCCAGATTGTTGCCTCGCCTTCCCATTCCCTGCGCCCCGGAATGGCCAGGCGCAGCGGCTTGCCATCGGCATCGCGCTCGGCCTTCAGCGCCAGCTGGCGGTCCTTCATGGCACTGCGCACGGCGGCTTCCACTGCCTCACGGTTGGAACCCACGGCGATATACTGCCCGTTCACCACCGCCTGCGGCGTATAGACCTGGCGCGAACCGGAATACTTGGCATAGGCCTGCTGGCGGTCGGTATGGCCGCGCTTGGCGAACGTGTCGCGCCAGCCGAGGTAATCCCAGTAATCGACATGCAGCGACAGCGCGATCACCTGGCGGTCATTGGCCCAACCCTGCATCAGCAGGTCGGCGGGGGGGCAGGAGGCGCAGCCCTGGCTGGTGAACATCTCGATCACCACCGGAGTCGGCGGATCGGCCCGCGCTGGCACACTGGAAAGACCAAGCGCGGCGGGCAGACCAAGCGCAAGGGCGAGGATCAGGCTACCGAAAAGCTTACGCATCATGGTCTCAAGCTAGGAGCCGGGGGCGCTTGCGGCGAGTCACGATGCAGTGAGGCAGACAGCAGGTCTTCCGGCAGCGGCATCAGGCTTGGGCCATGCGTCCAGAGCAGGGCGGCACTGATCCGGTGGCGCGGAAAAATCGCGCGCAAAAGGGCGGTATACAGGGCCATTTGCATCAGGTAGGCAGGGTCCGTTTCTGCCGCGCTGGCGGGCGGCGGGCGGTCGGTCTTGTAGTCCAGCACCAGCACATTGTCGGGCATCACGATCAGGCGATCCACGCGGCCGACCACGATACGGTCGCCGACGCGGCCAGCCAGTGGCGCCTCGACGCGGGCAGCCCCTGAGAATACCGGCGCAAAGACCGGATCGTCCAGCAGCCGCAACACTTCCTCGGCCAGTTCCGCCTGTTCCTCTAGTGCCAGGCCATGGCCGGGATGCGCCAGGAAACGGCGTGCGGCCAAGGCTCTTTCCCCTGGCGCGAGTTCGGGCAGGCTTTGCAGCAGGCGGTGGATAAGTTTGCCGCGCAGCAGGCCGGCGCGGCGCGGCGGCAGGGCTGGGCTTGGCGGCGGTGCCGGCTCGCGGGCCGGGCGCGAAGGGCTCAAGGGCAGCGGCGGGCTTGGCTCCGGTCCCGGCGGCAGGCGGCTCCAGGGCGGCAATGCCTCACGTTCGCGTTCGGCCTCGGGGTTTTCGGGCTTTTCTGACCCACTGCCGGCATTGGCGTAAATCCGGGCCGTGTCGCCCCAGGGCAATTCGGCTTCGGTCACGCCTTCCAGCGTATCGAAAGCGGCCTGCACCAGTGCATACCAACTACCCGCCGGCGCACCGCTCTTGGCGGTTTTGCCATTGAGATAGCCGGCGACGATCAGGCGGTCCTTGGCCCGGGTGAGTGCCACATAGAGCAGGCGGCGGTATTCCTCGAGCTGGGCGGCCTGGCGTAGCTGCCGGATCGCGGCGGTCTCCGCCACGTCATGCTCCTTGCGCGGCGGCCAGAACAAGGCGCTGCCTTGATTGCTGCCGGTCTCCGCCTCGCGCCATAGCAGGCCTTCATCCTCGCGCGCCTTTGGCAGGTCGCAGGTGTCGGGCAGGATCACGATCGGCGCTTCCAGGCCCTTGGCACCATGCACGGTCAGCACGCGCACCTCGCCACGGCCCTGGTCAAGGTCGCGTTTCACTTCGCCGGCATGGGCATGAAACCAGGCAACGAAGCCCTGCAGCGAGGGCGCGGCTTCGCGCTCATAGGCCAGGGTGGCGGCAAGGAATTCGTCGATCGGCTCATCGGCTTCCTGGCCCAGCCGCGCCAGCAGCCGTTGCCGGCCACCGCCGGCGCCGAGCAATTCGGCATAGAAGGCAAACGGCGTGGTGCGGTCGGCGCGGTTGAGCAGGGTGCCCAGTTCCTCGGCGGCGCTGGTCCAGAGCGGCTTCTCGGCGGCACGGCGGCGCAGCGTGGGCCACAGCCGGGCTTTCTCGCCGCGCTCATGGCACAGCGCGAAGAGATCGTCCTCGGGCAGATTGAACAATGGTCCCTTCAGCACAGTCGCAAGCGTCAGGTCATCCTCGGGCAACAGGCAGAAGTCGGCGATGGCGAGCAGGTCCTGCACCGCGATCTGTTCGGCAAGCTGCATGCGGTCGGCGCCGGCCACCGGCACATCGGCCAGTTTCAGTTCGCGCACCATGGCATCGAAGAAGGCGTTGCGCCGCCGCACCAGGATCATCACGTCGCCGGCACTCACCATGCGGCCCTGGCCCGGCAGCCATTCGCGGCCAAGCCAGGATTTCACTTGGCCCGCGATGCGTTTTGCCAGGGTGACGCGCGGGTCATCGGCGCCGATGTAATCCAGCGGCACATCCCAGGCCTCCGCCGCCTGGCGTTCCGGTGGCGCCAGGGTGGGCCACAGCTCCACCCGGCCCGGCGCATCGGCGCGGCGGGCGCGATGCTCCAGCACGTCGCCCGGTTCGACAACGCCGGCCTGTGCCGCTTCCAGCCGGAATACCGCATCCACCAGCCGCAGCACGGCTGGTGTCGAGCGGAACGACATCTGCAGCGGCAGCACGCGGAAGGTCAGCGCTGCATCCTCCGCCTTGTGGCGGAAGCGGTCGCGCATGTCGAGGAAGGCCTTGGGTCGCGCACCCTGGAATGAATAGATCGACTGCTTGGCATCGCCGACCGCGAAGACGGTGCGCAGGCCCGGGCGTGCACCGGCGCCGGTGAAGAAATCGTCAGCCAAAGCCTCGATCACGCGCCACTGGTCCGGGCTGGTATCCTGCGCTTCATCCACCAGGATATGGTCGATGCCTTGATCCAGTTTGAACATCACCCAGGCGACCTGCGTCGGCTCGGTAAGCAGGTCGCGGCTGCGCAGGATCAGGTCATCGTAATCCAGCAGGCCCTGGGCGCGCTTGGCCGAGGCGTAGCCGTCCAGCAATTCAGCCCCCAGCCGCAGCAGGCTGGCGGAGGCGCGCAGTACCAGCAGCGCATTGAGCTGGTCGCGCAAAGTCATCAGGCGCTGCTGCTCGGCCTGCAGAATATCATCGGCATCGGGGCAGAGTTTCAGCGCATCCTTGTTGGCCAGTTTCTTCCGTGGCTCGCCTTCGCTGGTAAAGAAGGCCGGCAGCCATTCCTGCAGAAACCGCGCAGCAGGCAGCTCGTCACCAAGCCACGGTGCCAGTTTATCGGCAAGCTGCGTATCGTTCTTGCTGCCCTGGCTCAGCGCGGCAACGGCCCGGCGCAGATCCGCCACCGGCATCGAGGCGATATGGCTGGCGATCAACGCGGTCTCGCTATCCGCCTGCACATTCAGCCGCTGGCGCAATTCGGCGATGGCATTCTCAACGCCGCCGGCGGCATCGAACCATTGCACCAGGTCGCGGCGCTTGTTCAGCAGGGCGCGCAGCAGCTTGTCGAAACGGGCATCGTCCAGCCGCTCGGCAATGAACAGCAAGGCCTCGCTCAAGCCGTCTTCCTGCAGCGCACGGCGCAGCATGCGCTCGCGTGCGGCCTGCATCAGTTCGGCGGCGCGGGGCTCGTCGGCGATGCTGAAATGCGGCGGCACGCCTGCTTCCACCGGAAACCGTTTCAGCAGGGCTTCGCAGAAGGCATGCACGGTCTGCAGCCGCAGGCCGCCAGGCGCTTCCAGGGTGCGGGCGAAAAGCCGCCGCGCGGTATCGAGATCGCCAGCCGTTGCCGGGCGGCTGAGCAGGTCGGTAAGGGCCGGGCGCAGCTTGTCGTCCGGCAGCAAGGCCCAGTCGCCCAGCCGCTTGTTCAGGCGGTTGGCCATTTCGGCGGCGGCGGCCTTGGTGAAGGTGAGGCAGAGGATGCCGTTTGGCCGCGTGCCGGCGAGCAGCAGCCGTGTCACGCGGTCGACCAGCACGCTGGTCTTGCCCGAGCCGGCATTGGCCGCCACCCAGGCCGAAAGTCCTGGATCGGCGGCGCCGCGCTGATTGCGCGTATGCAGCAGCAGATCATCCTCGCCGCGCGCTGCCATGGTCATTCCTCGTCCAGGCTGCGTTCGGCGACGCGTGCCAGATGGTCGTAGTCGCCGGCATAGCTGAGGAATTGCGGCCTGGGCCGCGAGAGATACGGCGTCGCCGGATCATCGAAGCGCCGGATCCAGTGCTGAAAGCGTTCCAGGGCCTGATTGGTCAGTTCATCGGCGGGTGGAATTTTCTTCTTTGTATCTGGCTCGATGCGGCGTTCCTCGCCTGAAGTCTCGCCACCATGCAGCCGGATATAGACCAGTTCCGCTATGCTGCCCGGTGGCAGATCGGTAAAGCCGCCGGCTTTGGCGATGGCCGCTTCCAGCGGCAATTGCGGCGCCAGGCCGGCATGCACCTGATCCTTGGAAGGCGGCTGGCCGGTCTTGTAGTCGAGAATCGCCAGACTGCCATCGTCATGGCGGTCGATGCGGTCGGCACGCGCCTTCAGCGTGAAATCGCCGCCGACCAGCATCTCGCCTTCCTGTTCCAGCACGGCGGGGCGGAAGCCACGGGCGCGACGTTTGGCTTCGTAATCGATGAACCAGGCCATGGCGCGTTCGAAACGCGGCCACCACAGGGCCGCCACTTCCGCCTGATGCATCCAGGGCTTGAAAGCGTCGCGGCCGAGCTTGAGCAATTCAGCCAGCGCCACATCGCGCGGCGGCAGGGCATCGGGGTGCTGTTTTAGAAAACGTTCCAGCACATCGTGGATCACATTGCCGCGCATGCGCGCATCGGCCGGCTGGGCCAGTTCCTCCAGCTTGCGCAATTTCAGGATATGGCGGGCATAGAGCGCATAGGGATCGCGCACCCATTGCTCCACGGCGGTGACGAACAGGCTGCGTGGCCGTGCCTCGAGCGGCGGGCGCGGCATCGGCGGCTCCATCGCAATCTTGCCAAGTGGCTTATCCAGCGCCGCCGCCCAATCGAGATAGCGCGGCGCCAGGGTGGCTTTCCAGCGCCTGTCCTCGCCGAGCCTTGCCGCCAGCCGCAGCAGCCAGCGCGCCGGCACCGTGGGCGTACCGTCCACCTTGATGGCGCGGCTTAATATCACGTCAGACCGCGATGCCGCCTGCACGAAGTCATGCGCGGTCTGGCCCAGGCGGCGCTCCGGCGGTGGCAGGCCGAGAGCGGCCCGCATTGGCCGGCTGAGCCAGGCATCTTCCTGCGCCTGCGGTGGCCAGGTGCCTTCGTTCAGGCCGCCAAGGATGACGCGGTCCGCCTGCACCAGGCGGGCTTCCAGCAGGCCGAGGATGCTGAGGCGCGGATGGCTGCCATAGCGTGGCCGCACCACACGGCCTTCGAGCAAAGCCTCGAACAGGCGTGGCCATTCGTCCGGCTGCACCGGGCCGAGTTCGCCACCCTGCGCCAGGATATCGAGTAGCAATGCATGCAAAGCCTCGCCGGCTTCGCGCTGCCACAGCGGCGGGGTTTCACCCGCCGGCGGTGCACTCAGCAATTCAGCGGTTTCGATCAGTGCCTGGGTCAGCATCGGCAAAGATGGTTCGGCTTGCGCCAGGGCCGTCTGCAGCGGTGCCATTGCCTGACGGAACTGCGCCAGCAGCGGCAGCAGATCGGAGCGCTTCTGCAGCCGTGCGGCAATCACGCCGAGGCCACCGCCTGGTTCGTTGACGCGCAGCGCGAACCGTTCAAGCTGCCGCGCCCAGTCGAGCAGGACTGCCCGCGAACCGCCCAGCATGCAGAAGGGATGTTTCAGCAAGGCCAGCAATTCCACCGGCGCGCAGTCGCTGCCGGCCACCTGCGTCACCAGCCGCAGAAACACCGCGGGCGGCGTGTTGAGCAACGGCAGGCCGGCGGAATCATCGACAGCGATGCCATAGCGCTGCAATTCCGCCGCCACGCGCCGCGCCAGATTGCGGTCCGGCGTGATCAATGCCGCGGTGCGTTCAGGGTCTTCCAGCGTCTCGCGCAAGGCCAGGGCGATGGCGAGCGCCTCCTCGCGCGGGCCAGGCGCCTCGATGCGCTGCAGGCCGGCGAAAGCGGCATCCTGCGGTGGCGGCAGTTCACGCCAGCCATGGGTTTCCGCCGGCGGCAACAGGGCTTCGCGCAACAGCGCGACGCGCGCGCCGGGCTCGGCAGCTTCCGGCCAGCGTTGCACCTCCCCGCGCAGGATGCCGAGCTTGTCCAGCAGCAGCGCTAGCGCATGCTGCGGATGGGTCGGTTCGGTGCGGATTTCGCTCCAGGCGGCATCGCTCAAAGACTCGTCCAGTCCCGGCAGCACCACGGCACCCTGCGGCAGCCGCGCCACCAGATGCAGCAGCCTGGCTGTGGCGGGAATGGTGCCGGTGGAGCCGGCGGCGATCACCGGGCCCTCGGGCGGCTGGTTGTGCCAGAAATCCAGCCAGGCCTGCATGGTGATGCGCCGGTGCTCGGCGGCATCCAGGCCCTGACGCTCGGCTTTGATGGCGGGCCAGGTCTCCCGGATCACGGCGAGAAATTTCAGTGTCAGTTGCCAATGCTCGGCAAGTTCTCCCTGCACCAGGTCCGGCAGGCGGTCGAGGCCGACTTCCTCGGTGGCTGCCGCATCCAGCAACTCGGCCAGATTCTGCGCCAGGCGATAGGCATTCGCCGCATCGCCGCCGGCCAGCGGCGAGGCGCGCAGCAGCCGGGTCAACAGCAGCGCGCGCTGCAGGTCCGGGATTGGCTGGCTGGTATCGTTGCCGAGGCCACGCAGTTCCAGTTCATCCTCGTCGATATCGCCAAGCGGGCGGATGCTCGGCAGCAGCAGGGCAGCCAGGCCCTGGGCAGCACCAAGCCGCAGGAAGGCTTCCGCCAGTGCACGGCAGGCACGCCGCGTCGGCAGCAATATGGTGACACGCGAGAGTTCCGGGGGATCGGCGCCATGGCGGCGCAGAATGCCGGCCGCCAACGCCTCGAGGAAAGGCGCGCCGGCCGGAATCGAATAGACTCTAGGTGCGGCGGCCATGGCTGATCGGCTCGGCCAGCCGTGCCTCGGCCTCGGCAATGCCGGCATGCGTGCCGACATCCATCCAGTCGCCTTCATGGCGCATGCCATAAAGCCGCCCGGCCTCGATGGCGCGGTTATAGAGCAGGTTGAGCGAGAAGGCGCCGGCCGGGGCATCGCGCAGCAAGGCTGGCGACACAATCTGCACGCCGGTATAGACGAAAGGCGCCACGGCACGGATGTCGCGTCGTGTCAGGCGTCCCATCTGATCCATGGTGAAATCGCCCTGGCCATCATAGCCGGTGGCGGCGGTGGTCGGCTGCAACAGCAACAAGGCATCCATCTCGGCGGCATCGAAACGCTGCGCCAGCCGTTTCAGCGAATTGCCGCGCGCATCGCGCCAGATCAGGTCGGCATTGACCGAGAAGAAGGGCGCATCGCCGAGCAAAGGCAGCGCGCGCACTAGGCCGCCGCCGGTTTCAAGCAAGGCATCGCTCTCATCGGAAATAACAGTCTCGATATCCTTGCGGCTTTGCAGATGGCTACGGATTTGCTCGCCCAGCCAGTGGATATTCACCACCGCGCGCTGCACACCGGCTTCTACCAGGCGGTCGAGGCAGCGGTCGAGCAGGCTGCGGCCGGCCACCTGCACCAGCGGCTTGGGCAATGTGTCGGTGATCGGCTTCAGCCGGGTACCGAGGCCGGCCGCCAGCACCATGGCGGTTTTCGGTCGATTGAATGATACGGGGGCGATCATGCCGCCTGCTCCAGGCCGGGCAGCGGCTGGCGGCGCAATGCTGGTGGCGCCACGCGGTCGATGAAGGCGCGCAATGGCTGCAATTCCGGGTGTTGCAGGTCGCGCTCCAGCAGGCCCCACATGCGCGGCATGAAGGCCTGGTAGCCTTTCTTGCCATCGCGTTTCCACAGCCGGGTGAAGATGCCGATGATGCGGATATTGCGCTGCGCACCCAGGATGGCATAGGCGCGGCGAAAGGCCGCTGCATCAACGCCGCTTTGTGCGATGTAGCGGGCCAGCATGGCTTCGGCCAGTGCCGGTGCCACGTCGCGACGCGCGTCTTCCAGCAGCGATACCAAGTCATAGGCCGGATGGCCGGCCACGGCATCCTGGAAATCCAGCAGGCCGACGCGGGCAGGGCCCTGGCGCTGCGGCAGCCACAGCAGATTGTCGGCATGATAGTCGCGCAGCACGGCAACGGGCCGTGCCGCAATCGCCGCGGGTGCCAGCCCGCCGATCAGGGTGTCGAATTCGGCCCGCAGGTCGGCGGAAACCGGTGCGCCATGCAGGGCCGGCAGATACCAGTCCGGAAACAGCCCGGCTTCATCTACCAGGCGCGGCACATCATAGGGCGCGATGCCGGCAGGAGCAGCATGCTGATGCAGCGCCAGTTGCTGGTCTATCGCCGCTTCATAGAGTTCCTGCTCGTTGCCGCCCTGGCGCAGCAGGCGGGAATAGAGATCGTCGCCTAAGTCTTCCAGCAGCAGAAAGCCATGCTCGATGTCTTCAGCCAGGATACGCGGCGCGCTGAAGCCGCTTTCACACAGCCAGCGCGCCATGCGGATGAAGGGGCGCACATCTTCCTGCGGTGGCGGCGCATCCATCAGCACGGCGGTTTCTTTGCCGCGATGCAGGCGCTCGTATTTGCGGAACGAGGCATCGCCGGCCAGCATGCGGCGCTCGGCATCGCCCCAGCCGGCGTGGTTGATGAAATGCTGCGCCAGGTCTTTGCGGTCGGTCATGCTTTCAGATCACTCAAACGTGGCGCCCAATCCCCGGCGCCCTGGAACGTGGCTTTCCGGCTGCTGCCGGTGGTGGGAAGCAGGCTCAATGTCAGCGCGCCGCGCGGCGCATCCGGCCCCAACCGGTCGGGCCATTCGATCAGCGCGATGCCATCGGCGAAGATTTCCTCAAGGCCGAGTTCATCCACTTCGCGCGGATCGGCAACGCGGTAGAGATCGACATGCCAGAGCGGGCCGGCCGGCGTGTCATAGGTCAGCACCAGATTGAAGCTGGGGCTTGGCACTTCGGTGCCGGGGCCGCAGAGCGCGCGGATCGCGGCGCGGGCGAAGCTGGTCTTGCCTGCGCCCAGCGGCCCCTGCAGCAGCAGGGCATCGCCGGCCTTGAGGCGTGGCGCCAGCGCAGCAGCCAAAGCGGCAGTGGCGGCCTCATCGGGCAGGGTCAGCGTCAGCAGGTCGGGCATGGCGCTGAGTCTAGTTCGGCCGTGCCGGGGCCGCAATCGCGGCACCACCGGCGGGCAGGCGGATTTGCAGGGTCTGACCGGTTTCCTGGCTCCGCACGGTCACGCTGCCGCCATGCAACTCGATCAGGCCGCGTGCCACCAGCAGGGAAAGATTGGCACTGCCATGGCGGCGCTCGGGTTGCGGCTGTAGGTCGGCGAACAGGCGCGACGGCGCAATCGGCGCCAGGCCGCCGCTATGGCTTTCAATCTCGATGCTCAGGCAATCCGTGCCTTGGGTAATGCCGAGGCGCAGGCCGCCGCCCTGGGGCGTGCCGTTCAGCGCCGCCAGCATGATGCTGCCCAAGGCCTGGCGCAGGCGCTGCAGGTCGCCATGGCAGGGATTGTCCTGCACCGCATCGGGCAAGGTCAGCGTGATGCCGTGATGCTCGGCGCTGTCGCGCCATTGCGCGGCATCCTCCTGCCATAGTTCGGCCGTGGAGAAATTCTCCGGCTCCAGTGCCAGTTGCCCGACCTCGATGGCGGCGATGACGATGATGTCGTCCAGCAGCCGCAGCAGATGCCGCGAGGCCTGCATGATGTCGCGGCCATATTCCGCCTGGCGTTCGTTGACCGGGCCGAGGATGCCGTGGCTCAGCACTTCGGTCATGCTGATCAGGGTGCCGAGGGGTGAGCGCAGTTCATGGGTGATGTTGGATATGAACGCCGCGTTCATGCGGTCGGTGCGTTCCAGCGCCTCGTTGCGCTCGCGGAGCGCGCGCTGGATGCGCACGGAGGCGCTCACATCCAGGTAGGTATAGAGCATCGAACCATCGGGCAGCGGCACACTGGCCTGGTCTATCACCTTGTCGTCGCCGCGTTCCAGACGGCCCTGGCCAGCGCGGCGGGCGGCGAAGCCATCCACCGACTGGTCACGCCAGGCCTGCCAGTCATTGCCGCGTGGCAGCAGCGGCCGCGCCCATTCCAGCACTTCGGTGATGTGGGGCTGGCGATTCAGCCGGTCATCGTCGAGTTGCCAGAGTTCGGCGAAGGCGCGGTTATAAAGCGACAGGCGGCCATCGGGGCCGAACACCACCACGGCTTCATAGAGATTATCCAGCGTGGCGCGCTGCACGGCGGTCAGCGTGTTGGTGGCGCGTTCCAGTGTCAATTGCCGCGTCACGTCGTCATAGGCGAAGAACAGGCCGCCGGAGGGATAGGCGCTGATCACCAGCCGCAGGGTCGAGCCATCGGGCAGGTGCATCAGTTCTTCCTGGCGCTCGATCACCGTGGTGAAGAGCGCAAGCTGGCCCTGCTTGTAGGCCTGCCAGTCGATCTGCTCCGGCAGGCGGCGTTCGGCGCGCAGTTGTTCCAGCACTTCGCCAAAGGTCGGGCGCTGTTCCAGCCAGGCCTCATCGAGCTGCCACAGCCGGGCATAGGCGCGATTCCACAGCACCAGGCGCTTGTCCTGGCCGTAGATCGCGGTGGCGGTGGAAATCGTGCGCAGCACTTCCAGATGCGCTTCCATGTGGCGGCGCAACTGGCCGCGCGCATCGGCTTCCTGGGTGATGTCCTGGGCGAAGCCGAGGAAGCCGTGTTCCAGCGGCATCTCGAAGATGCGGTAATTGCGGCGGTCGCCCTCGGCGACGAAGCGGCGCTCCTCGGCCATGGTCTGGCCGGCCTCGCGGGCCTTGCGTGCCAGGCTGCGCGGCAATTCCGGATCATGGGCGGAAGCCAGTTCGATGCCGCGTGTCACCACATCGGCGGGACTGGCTTCCGTCATCTCGGCATAGCGGCGGTTGACCCAGACCAGTGCACCATCGTCGCCACGACGCCAGATCGGGAAGGGGGCGGCATCGAGCAGTTGCGCCGCCTGCTTGCCGGCATCGATCAGGCGGTGATTCTCGGCCTGCAGCTCGGCGCGCTCGCGTGCCAGGGTGTCTATCTGGTCGGATTCTGCGGCAAGGCTGGCATTGTCGGTGCGGGCGGCGGCAAGCGCGGCGTCACGCGCGGCAAGGCGTTCGGCGGCCTCGCGCAAGGCGGCAGAAAGACGTTGGGCGCGGATCGCCTGCCAGCCGGCTAAGCCAGCGGCGACGCCCGCGCCCAATGCGAAAATCCAGCCTGCCGCGTCCAAGCGAATCCCCCGGTGAACCGGCCCCAACTATGGGCCGGTGCCGGGGGTGTGGCAAGCTTAGTAGCGGTAATGATCCGGCTTGAACGGGCCGGTCTGGCCAACGCCGAGATACTTCGCCTGGGCGTCGGTCAGCTTGGTGAGATTGGCACCCACCTTGGCGAGATGCAGCGAGGCCACCTTCTCGTCGAGATGCTTCGGCAGCGTGTAGACCTGCTTCTGGTACTTGCCCGGATTGGTCCACAATTCGATCTGCGCCAGCACCTGGTTGGTGAAGGAGGCGCTCATCACGAAGCTCGGATGGCCGGTGGCATTGCCCAGGTTCACCAGGCGGCCTTCCGACAGCACGATGATGCGCTTCTTGTCCGGGAACTCGACCTCGTCGACCTGCGGCTTGATGTTATGCCACTTGAAGTTCCGCAGACCGCCGATCTGAATCTCGGAGTCGAAGTGGCCGATGTTGCAAACGATGGCGCGATGCTTCATGGCGCGCATATGGTCGACGGTGATAACGTCAACATTGCCAGTCGCCGTGCAGAAGATGTCGCCCAGCGGGGCGGCTTCTTCCATGGTCACCACCTGATAGCCTTCCATCGCCGCCTGCAGCGCGCAGATCGGGTCGATTTCAGTCACCATCACGCGGCAGCCGGCATTGCGCAGCGAAGCGGCGGAACCCTTGCCGACATCGCCGTAGCCGGCGATTACGGCGACCTTGCCGGCCATCATCACGTCGGTGCCGCGACGGATGCCGTCCACCAGGCTCTCGCGGCAACCATAGAGGTTGTCGAACTTCGACTTGGTGACGCTGTCGTTGACGTTGATCGCCGGGAACAGCAGGCGGCCTTCCTTGGCCATGATGTAGAGGCGATGCACGCCGGTGGTGGTTTCCTCGGTCACGCCCTTGATCGCGGCGCCCATCCTGGAATACCAGCCCGGCGAGGTCTTCAGCTTCTTGGCGATCGCGGCATAGAGGACGGTCTCTTCCTCATTGGTCGGCTTGGAGATGACGGAAGCGTCCTTCTCCGCCTGCATGCCGAGATGGATCAGCAGGGTGGCGTCGCCGCCATCGTCCAGGATCATGTTCGGCGTGCCGCCATCGGCCCACTCGAAGATGCGGTGGGTGTAGTCCCAGTATTCCTCCAGGGTTTCGCCCTTGACGGCGAAGACCGGGGTGCCGGCGGCGGCAATGGCGGCGGCGGCATGGTCCTGGGTCGAGTAGATGTTGCACGAGGCCCAGCGCACATCGGCGCCCAGCGCCTTCAGCGTCTCGATCAGCACGCCGGTCTGGATCGTCATGTGCAGCGAGCCGGCGATGCGGGCGCCCTTCAGCGGCTGCTTCGGGCCGTATTCCTCGCGGGTGGCCATCAGACCGGGCATTTCGGTCTCGGCCATGTCGAGTTCCTTCCGGCCCCAATCGGCCAGGCCCATATCCTTCACAACATAATCGGTCATTGTCGCATGCTCCGCGTTTTACCGGCTTCGGTTGGCCGGGTTTGTAGCAGGGCCGCCGAGGCCTGTCCAGAACTATATAAGGAAATCTTTATATAGGAATATAGAGGCGGAAATGGCTCAGGCATGCCTGGAGACCCCTTGGGTCAGGCCGGGGGAGACACATCTGCCAGGAACCGGGGGGTTATTCCGCTTCGCCGAACTTGTTCTGCACCAGCTCGACCAGCGCAGACATGGCCGGGATGGCCTCGGCGCCGTTGGCGCTGATCTCGATGCTGGAGCCCTGGGTGCCGGCCAGCATCATCAGGCCCATGATGGACTCGCCATTCACGGTCTGGCCGTCCTTGGACACCTGGATGCGCGCCTGCGGGTATTTCGCCACCACCTGCACGAACTTCGCCGCCGCTCGGGCATGCAGGCCGCGCTGATTCACAATAGTGACGGAACGAACGACGGAATCCGACATTACGGGCCGTCTCCGGCCAGCAGCTTGGAGGCGACGTTGATATACTTGCGCCCGGCTTCCTGCGTCGCGGTGACGGCCGCTGCGAGGTCGCATTTGCTGCGCACCTGGGCCAGCCGGATCAGCATCGGCAGGTTGACGCCAGCGATCACCTCGACATTGGCCTGGTTCATGATCGAGATGGCGAGATTGGACGGCGTGCCGCCGAACATGTCGGTCAGCACGATCACGCCCTTGCCGTCATCCACGGCGGCGACGGCGGCGAGGATATCCTTGCGCCGCTGCTCCATGTCGTCATCGGGGCCGATGCAGACGGCGCGCATATTGCGCTGCGGGCCATGCACATGCTCAGTGGCGAGGATGAATTCCTCCGCCAGGCGTCCATGGGTGACAACAACGATGCCGATCATGCCTATCGTCTCTTAGTGCGTGATGCCGTCTTGGCCTGTCAGGTCGCGGTCGCGGTGGCGCAGACTGACCGGATAGCCGGCCGAGCGCAAGCGCTGGGCCAAATCTTCAGCCAAGTATACCGAGCGGTGGCGACCGCCAGTACAACCCATGGCTATTGTCAGGAAGCGTTTGCCTTCCGCGTCGAAACGCGGCAGCAGGCTTTCCAGCAGATCCGTCACGCGCGCCATGAACGGCTCGCAATCGGGATCCGCAGCAATATAGGCGCCCACTTCCGGATCGTCACCGCTGCGCGGGCGCAAGATTTCGTCATAATGCGGATTGCGCAGAAAACGGGCGTCGAAAACCAGGTCGGCTTCGCGCGGCAGACCGAGGCGATAGGAAAACGACGTCACCGAGATGCTTAAAGTGGGCGTGCTGGCGAGGCTGAAATAGGCCACCAGCAGGCGGCGCATGTCGGGCGAGGCCAGCGCCGAGGTATCGAACACATGGTCCGCAACGCTGCGCAGTGGCTGCATCATGGCGCGCTCGGCGGCGATACCGTCGGAAACGCTGCGGTCGTCGGCGAGCGGGTGGCGTCGCCGCGTGGCGGTGAAGCGCTTGAACAGCACTTCATCCTCGCAGTCAAAATAGACCAGTTGCACATCCAGTTCGGGCCGTGCCTTCAATTCGCGGATCAACTGCACCAGCGCGGCGGCATTGAAATCGCGCGTGCGGCTGTCGATGCCGGCGGCGATGGCGCCGCGCGGCGGCATGTCGCCCTGGGCGCCGTCGCTGACCAGCAGGCGGCGCAGCAGCGACAGCGGCAGATTGTCGACGGCCTCGTAGCCAAGGTCTTCCAGCACTTTCAGCGCACCGGTCTTGCCGGCACCGGAAAGACCGGTCACCACCACCACTCGGATGCGTTCTGGGCGAGTGTGCCCTGGGCGGATGTGGTCTGGGGCCGGCTGGTTCATCACGCCATTCCCGCCGCTTCGGCCGGGGTGAAGACCAGGCCCGCCATGGCACGGCCGAGTGCGTAGCGCACCTTGAGAGCCGCGCTGGCCGAAAACGCCTCAACCGGCAGCACAGGCAGGTCCAGGCCCGAGAAACTTTCAAACGTCGGTTCCGGCAGGCGTGGCAGCTCGGCCAAGGGCACCAGGTCGAGGATCAGGGCGGCGGGCGTCGGCGGCGCCGGCAGCACCGGCACCGGGCCAAGGCCACGGATTTCCAGGAGGCCACGGATGCGTTCCGGCGCACGGGCGATCAGGCGGTCGCCCTCGCGTTCGAGCAGGGTACGGTCGTCGGATACCAGGCGTCCGCCCAGCGCGATGAGGCGCAGGGCGAGATCGGATTTGCCAGCGCCGGAAGGGCCGCGCAGCAGCACGGCACCGCCATCAAGGGCGACGCAACTTGCATACAGTATATGCATGGCGGGCGAGCCTGCCGTTGTGCAGCGCACATGTCAATACGCCGTCATCGTGCATAAAGCCGCTTATCCGCTTGACAATGCTGCGCTTATACCGGCAGCCGGACGGTGAAGCGGGCGCCCGAGGCGCGGTCGCTGCGGTTCTCCGCCGTGATCTCGCCACCCAGCGATTGCACGATCTGGCGCGAGATGGAAAGGCCGAGGCCGGAATGCAGGCCGAAGGCTTCGCTGCTCGGCCGCTCGCTGTAGAAGCGTTCGAAGATCGATTCCAGATTTTCCGGTGGAATGCCGGGGCCCTCATCACTGATCGTGAACACCACTTGGCCCTGTTCACGCCGCAGCACCACGTCGATGCTGCTGCCGGCCGGCGCGAAGGACAATGCATTGTCGATCAGGTTCCGCACCACCTGGCCCAAGCGGCTCTCGAAGCCCGGCGCCAGGAACGGCCCGTTGCCTTCGCGGCGATAATTCAGCTTGGCCTGGTCGGGTTCCGCCTGGTCCTGATATTGCCCCACCACGCTGGTCAGCAGGGCATTGATATCCACCGGGGCGGAAACGGCGCGGCCGAGTTCCGCATCCAGCCGCGAGGCTTCCGAAATATCGCTGATCAGGCGATCCATGCGCCGCACATCGTCCTGCATCACCGCCAGCAGCCGGGCGCGGGCCTCCGGATTCTCGATGCGGGCGAAGGTTTCCATCGCACTGCGCAGGGAGGTGAGCGGATTCTTCACTTCATGCGCCACGTCGGCGGCGAAATGCTCGATGGCATCCAGGCGCTGCGCCAGGGCCTGGGTCATGGCGCCGAACGCCACCGAAAGGTCGCCGATCTCGTCGCGGCGCGAGGAAAAATCCGGGATATGCAGATGCGCGATACGGCCCTTGGCGGCGCGGATGCGGTCGGCGGCCTCGGCCAGGCGATGCACCGGCCGCACGATGGCGGCGGCGAGGTAGAGCGAGGCCAGCACGGTGAAGCCGAGGATCAGCGCGAACAGTTTCATCACTGTCAGGCGTTCCTCGCGCACCCGGGCGTCGATTTCGGCGCTGTCGATGGTCAGCATCAGCGCACCCACCACCTTGCGCAGGCCCTGCACCGGCACCGCCACCGAAAGCAGCAGGCGGCCATCGCCGATATCGCGGATCTCGTTCGCCACCTCGCCATCCAGGGCGCGGATCACTTCCACATAATCGTTGGCATGCGAGAAGGGCAGTTCGGCATAGCGCGGCAGGTCCAGCGTGGTCATGAACAGCGCGTTGAGCTTGTCGTAGAGCTTGATCAGCGCCTGGTCCCAGGGCTGTTCGACATTCGGCGGCGGCAATTGCCGTGTCACCACGCCGCGCCCGGCGGCCAGCAGCAGGCGGCTGTCGGCGATCAGCTCGCCCTCGCCATCGAACAGCCGCGCACGGGCAGAGGATTGCGCCGATAGGCGTCGCATCAGTTGCCGCGAGAGGTCCGGATCTAGGCCCGGCGCCAGTTCATAGGGGCTGATGGCGGATTCGCCGAGCGCGCCGGCGATCAGGTTGCCCTCGAATTGCAGGGCATTCAGCCGCGTGTCGATCAGGCCGAGGCGGAACTGGTCGAGATACAGGAAGGCGGCGGCAAGCAGGATCGGCGCCGCCAGATTGATCAGCAGGATGCGCCGCGTCAGTGGCGACATCCAGCGGCGCTTGGTCCTGACTTGGGCCATGCGCTGTCCCGGCCTCAGTCTTCCTTGGCCGGGCTGTCAGCGGCGGCTGAACCGGTGCCGGCTGAGTCGGTGCTGCCAGAGTCGGCGACGGCGCTTTCCTTGAAGCGGTAACCGACGCCATACAGCGTCTCGATGGCATCGAAATCGTCGTCCGCCATCTTGAACTTCTTGCGCAGCCGCTTGATGTGGCTGTCGATGGTGCGGTCATCGACATAGACGTTGTCGTCATAGGCCGCGTCCATCAGCTGGTCGCGGTTTTTCACATGGCCGGGGCGTTGCGCCAACGCCTGCAGCAGCAGGAACTCGGTGACGGTGAGCACCACATCCTCGCCCTTCCAGGTGCATTTGTGGCGCGAGGGGTCCAGCGTCAGCGGCCCGCGATGGATCATCTTCTCGGCTGCGGTCTCTTCCGCGCCCGGCTTGTTGGCCTCGGCGCGGCGCAGCACCGCCTTGATGCGTTCGATCAGCAGGCGCTGGCTGAACGGCTTCTTGATGTAGTCGTCGGCGCCCATCTTGAGGCCCAGCACCTCGTCGATCTCCTCGTCCTTGGAGGTGAGGAAGATCACCGGCACCTGGCTGACGCGGCGCAGCCGGCTCAGCGTTTCCATGCCATCAAGACGCGGCATCTTGATGTCGAGCACCACCAGGTCAAAGGCCTGCTGCGTGATGTTGCGCAGGGCCTCGGCGCCATCATTGTAGGTGCGCACCTTGTAGCCTTCGGCTTCCAGCGCGATGGACACGGAGGTGAGGATGTTGCGGTCGTCGTCGACCAGGGCAATGGTGGCGCTCAAAATCCAGGCTCCCTCAACAGCATGATTGCCGCGTGACCGTGGTCACAGGCTTTAGATAGGAAAGGCGTAGGCGATTTTAAGGCCCGCCGCTAGCGTTTGCCTATGACTTTAGCCCCCCTTCTGGCCGCCAGCCCGGCGATCCAGCTCCATGTCGCCAGCACGCTCAGCGCCCTGGTTCTCGGCACGATTGTATTGCTGCGGCCCAAGGGCACCGGGCCGCATAAAATGATGGGCTGGGGCTTCATCCTGCTGATGCTGACGGCCAGCGGCTCGTCGCTTTTCATCCGGGAAATCTTCCCTGGCAGCTTCAGCCCGATTCATATCCTTTCGATCACCACGCCCGTTGGCATGGCTGCCGCCATTTATGCCGCACGGCGCGGCAATTTCTATTGGCACCGCCGTGCCATGCTGCTCACCTACTGGAGCGGGCTGATACTGGCCGGTGTCTTCACCCTGCTGCCGGGCCGTATCCTCGGCCGGGTGCTGTTCGGAGGCTGAAAGCCATGAGCGCGAACCCCTCGAATCATGCGAAACCCTGGCACCACACCGCCTCCGGCTTCCGCAATCCGCCGGGCAGCCGCCACATGACACCCGATGCCGGCACCTACTGGCGCTTCATCGGCCGTATGCTGCGCAATGCCCGCAAGCCGCAGGTGCTGCCGCCCGGTCATGCCCTGAGCGCCGACGAGGCCCTGGCCGGCTGGCGCGCACTGGAAGGGCAGGGGCCGGCGCTGATGTGGCTTGGCCACGCTGCCTTCCTGCTGCGCCTCGGCGGCAAGACCGTGCTGCTCGATCCCTATCTCGGCGAGGAAGCCGGGCCGGTGCGCGGCATGTCGCCGAAGCGTTTCGTAGCGCCGGGCCTGACGCCGGAGACTCTGCCGCCGATTGACGTGGTGGCGATCAGCCATAACCACTATGACCATCTCTGTACCGACACGCTGAAACGGCTGCCGAACCGTGCCGGCATCAGCATGGTGGTGCCGCTGAAGCTCGGCGCTTTCTTCAAGCCCTATGGCTTCGGCCAGGTGATCGAACTCGACTGGCATGACCGCCATGAGGCCGATGGCCTCGCCATCACGGCACTGCCGGCGGTGCATTGGTCGAAGCGCACGGCGTTTGATGCCAACCGCTCGCTCTGGGCCGGCTTCGCGCTGGCCGGCGAGGGGCAGAAACTCTGCTTCACCGGCGACACCGCCTATCACGAAACCCTGTTCCGTGAGATCGGCGAGCGCCATGGCCCATTCGATCATGCCCTGGTGCCAATCGGCGCCTATGAGCCGCGTGCCATCATGGCCGGCCACCACGCCAACCCGGAGGAAGGCGTGGCTTTAGGCCGCGATCTCGGCGCGCGGCGGCTCGTGGCGATGCATTGGGGCACTGTCATGCTCACCGACGAGCCGCCGTTTGAGCCGCCGGGGCGTTTCCGCCAGGCGGCCCGGGACGCCGGCTATGCCGAGGAAGATGCCTGGGTGATGCGTATTGGCGAAACCCGCCTGCTCACCCCCAGGCCGACGAATTGATTCAGAGACCCCCGGGTCAAGCCCGGGGGTGACGACCTAAATTTTCAACATCGTCATGCCCGGGCTCGACCCGGGCATCTCGTTCAGAGTCTCACCCCGCCTTGCCGCAATAGGCTTCGATGCGGTAGCCATCGGGATCGACCACGAAGGCGGCGTAGTAATTGGCATCGTAATCCGGGCGCAGGCCGGGTTTGCCGTTATCCTGCCCCTTGGCCTTCAGCGCCGCCTTGTGGAAGGCATCGACGCTGGCGCGCGTCGGCGCATCGAAGCAGATATGCAGGCCGGAAGCCGGGTCCGCCGGCACCGGGCTGCTCGTCGTGCTGATCCACAGCACCACGGCCTTGTCGCCATAGCCTAGCGAGCTATCGCCGGATGACAGGCAGCTATAGCCGAGCGGTGCCAGCACCGCATCGTAGAACGCCTTGGTGCGCTTGATATCCCGCACGCCGATGGAAAGATGGTTGATCATGCACAACTCCCTGGAATTTACCTCTGTGTCGAGGACGGGGAGCATGCCGCATCGCCCATTCCGGCACTTGGGGAATGTTGCTATTCTTAAGCCATGACCAAGCCGCTGCTGCATCCTGCCCAGCCAACTGGCCGTCTGCTCGGCCAGGGCCGTGGCTGGCGCTTGAGCGAATTTGTCTGTCGCGCCGGACCGGGCGACAGGCCGTTCGAGGAGCGGCATGACATGGTGGCGATTGCCGCCGTGCTGGAGGGCTCGTTCCATTATGCCGCCGATAGCGGCAAGGCGTTGCTGCATCCCGGTGCGCTGATGCTGGGCAATCCCGGCAGTTGCTACCAATGCGGCCATGATCATTCCACCGGCGACCGCTGTGCCGGCCTGCATCTGGCGCCCGAATTGTTCGCCGAGATCGCTGCCGGCAATGGCGGCGGCGGCAATTTCCGTTTCACGGCCGCGATGCTGCCGGCCCTGCCGGATGTGACCCGGCCACTGGTGCAATTGCTGGCGGCGCGCGAGGAGGGACTACGCGAGGAAGCGGTAATCGCACTGGCCGAGAAAGTGGTGTCCACCTTAAGCGGCAAGGCGCCCAGCGTGGCGGCGCCGAATGCACGCGACCATCGCCGCATCGACCGCGTGCTGCGCCATATCGAGGCCCATGCCGGGGAGGCGCTCGATCTGGATGCGCTGTCCGGCATTGCCTGCATGAGCAAATACCATTTCCTGCGCTGCTTCCGCCGCATCACCGGCGTCACGCCCTATGATTTCCTGCTGCGCTTGCGGCTGCGCCGCGCGGCGCTGAAACTGAGCGAGACTCCGGAACCGGTCTCGGCCATCGCCTATGACAGTGGCTTCGGCGATCTCTCCACCTTCAACCACCGTTTCCGCGGCACTTTCGGCGAGAGCCCGAGCCGCTTCCGCGCTCGCTTCAGGGGGCTTCCCGGGGCGGGGAATCGCCGCGCAGCCGGCTGAGCAGCAGCACATCGCGCGGCTGGCCATCGGCGCCGATACGGTAGCCGCGCAGGTGGCCTTCTTCGCTGAAGCTTAAGCCCCGCAGCAGCGCGATGCCGGCGGCGTTATCCGGGTCGAGCCGGGCGCCCAGGCGGTGCAGCAGCAACGTATCGAAAGCGTAGGCCGCCACGCGGCTTGCGGCTTCGCGCATATGGCCCTGGCGGCGCTGCGCCGGCAGCACAAAGCCATCCAGCGCGGCGCGGCGCTGCAGCGGTTCGATGCCGCGCAAACCGATCCAGCCGAAGCCGGGCTGGCGTGGATTGGGCGCGATCAGCCACAGCAGGCTGGCGCCCAGGGTGGCTTCCTGCAGCAGGGCTTCCACGACGGGCGGTTCCAGGCCCAGCGCCGTGGCGTCGCGCGCGCTGAGCGGTCGCAGGGTTATGCTCCCGGCCTTCAGCAGTGGCGCTGGCATGCCTATTCGCCCTGGCCCAGCAATTGCCCGCCGCGCCGCGCCGCCTCGAACAGCGCCATGAAGGCACCAAAGCCAAGCACCAGGTAGACGGCGTTGAGCGCGAAGGCGCCCCACATCAGGTCGGCGCGGAACTGGCCATCCACCAGCAGCGCGCGCAGGCCCTCGAAGACATAGGCCGGCGGGAAGCTCCAGGCGACATATTGCAGCCAGCCGGGCAGCACGCTCACCGGGTAATACACCGCCGCGATGGGCAGGAAGAGAAACGCCGCCGCCCAGGCGATATTCTCCGCCCCCAGGCCCTGGCGCATCACCAGGCCGCTGACCGCCAGCCCGATGGCCCAGCCGAACAGGGTCAGCGAGGCGAAGAAGCCGGCCAGCGCCAGGCCGAGCGAATAGACCGAGAAATCGAAGAACCACCAGGCCATAAGGCTGACCGGGATCATGCTGAAGGCGGTGCGCAGGAAGCCCATGATCAGCAAGGAGGCGGCGAATTCGCTGGGCCGCAACGGGCTGACGAACAGGTTGCCGAGGTTGCGGCTCCACATTTCCTCGAGGAAGGAAATCGCGACGCTCAACTGGATGCGGAACATCGAATCCCACAGCATCAGGCCGGCCAGCAGCAGGCCGAAGGCTTGCGCGATATAGCTGGTCTTGCCCATCAGGAACTGGGTGAGGAAGCCCCACATCAGCATCTGCACCGTGGGCCAGTAGACCAGGTCGATCAGCCGCACCCAGGAAGAGGAGAGCAGGTAGTAATGCCGCCGCAGCATCGCGGCGATGCGATTGGGGCTGAAGCCGAAGATTTGCGCGCTCATGTCAGCCTGCCCGCGAATTCCGCCGCCTTGCCCTGGCCGCGGGCGATATCGAGGAACACTTCCTCCAGGTCGTTGCGGCCATAACGTTCGATCAAGGCCTCGGGCCGGCCACGGTCGACGATCTTGCCCTGCTTCATCATCAGCACCTGGTCGGCCAGGCGTTCCACCTCGGCCATGTTATGCGAGGCCAGCAGAATCGTGGCGCCGCGCTCAGTGCGGTAGCGTTCCAGCAGGCCGCGCACCCAGTCGGCGGTGTCGGGGTCGAGCGAGGCGGTCGGCTCATCCAGCAGCAGCAGCTCCGGCTTGTTGATCAGCGCCTTGGCCAGCGCGACGCGGGTTTTTTGCCCAGCGGAAAGCCCGCCGGCGGAACGGTCGAGCAAGGCGGCGAAATCCAGCGCCTCGGCCAGTTCGGCGATACGGTCCGGTGCGCGCGGCACGTCATAGAGTTGGGCGAAGACCAGCAGGTTCTGGCGCACGGTCAGGCGGTGCGGCAGGTCGACATAGGGGGAGGAGAAGTTCATGCGCGGCAGTACCCGGTGCCGGTGGCGCTCCATGTTGGCGCCCAGCACGGTGACGCTGCCGCGCGTCGGCGTCAGCAGCCCCAGCAGCATGGCAATCGTGGTGGTCTTGCCGGCGCCGTTGCCGCCGAGCAAGGCAGTGGTCGAGCCGGCGGCCACGGTGAAATCGATCCCCGCCACGGCCGCCACGGCACCGTAATCCTTGGCCAGGCCGCGCACCGCGATGGCTGCCGCCGGGGCCGGTTCAGGCGCCGTCCCCGGGGCTGTCTTTGGGGTGGGGTGAAGGGTCATAAGTCGTTGAAATCCCGGGCGGCGTTTTTCTTGCCCTGATATATGGACAGGCGGGGGGAGTTTGTCTATAACCCCGCCCCATTACGCCTTTGCGTAGCAGATGGTTACGCAGGCTTGGTGTGCCCAGGTAGCTCAGATGGTAGAGCAGAGGACTGAAAATCCTCGTGTCGGCGGTTCAATTCCGTCCCTGGGCACCATTCCTTCCTCCCCAAAATCTAAGCTTGTAGCGCCACCTGCCGCTCGCGGTTGATGGCTGTCAGCCGCCGCAGGGCGTCGCGGTCGAGGCTGGCTGGGCGGCCCTCGGCGTCGAAGGGTGTTTTCCAGTCGAAGGCGTGGGCCGAGGCGCCGTGGTCGTGCAGGTATTCGTGCCGCTCAACGGCTTCCTGCCAGTCGGGCACATGGCCCGGTGCCACCCACCACAGCACATAGGGCGGCCAGGCCGGTTTCAGCGGCGGCGCCAATGGGCGCTGGAACCAGTCGCGGCCACGCGACAAGGCTTCGGCATGGATGCCGCTATAGGCGTAGGCATAGGGGGCGTTGAGATCACGCCATAGCGACAGTGTGGAAGGCGAATGGCCTTCGCCGCTATAGAAGCGCGGATAGCGATGCGGCCCCCAGCTTGCTGGCCCCGGATCGCCGTCATAGCCCGAGCGCGCGATGAAGCCTTCACTGCATTCCGCGGCGGCGAGGTTGATATCGTTGCGCGCATGGAAGCCGTCATTGGCGGGATCGGCGGAAGGGCGGATGAAAATGCCGAAGGTATAGAGCGCCAGGCGCGGGCCGGTCATTGGCGAGGGCCACTCACTGCCGCAGTTCTTTCAGCGCCGCATGCAGCGCGTCGTCACGGATCTTCGGCAGGCTCTGCCCGAGCAGGGCCTGGAAGGCGGCAGCATCGGGCGCCGGCGCATCTGTTGCCGCGCCGAGGCCGGCCAGAAGCTGCCGCGCCGCCTCATCCGGCGCCAGGCGCCAGAGTTGGCTAAGGCAGGGGCCGATCTCGTCCGGCCCGAGGAAGCCCATATAGGCATCTGGCGCGAAACGGGCAGCGCAGCTCGGCGAAGCGGGGTCGTTCATGGCCGCCAGTCTAGCACAGGTCGGGTCTAGCACAGGTCAGGTCTGGCACGGATCAGGCCCGGCGCGGCCTATTGGCTTGCGGTGCGACTCGGGCGCGGGTAGGCTCTGCGGATTCGCTCATGGCCCCCGATTCGGGCCGCAAGGCCTTGATTCGCAATGCTGAACAGCAACCTAGACGTTCTTACCGACTATCCCTTTCAGCGCCTCCGCGCGGTGTTGGACAGCCAGCCGACGAGCCATGGCCTGAAGCCGATCAATCTTTCGGTCGGCGAGCCGCAGCATCCGATGCCGGATTTCGTCGGCACCATCATGCGCGGCGACCTTTCGGCCCTGAGCCGTTACCCGACCCCGAACGGTTCCCCTGATTTCCGCGCCGCCTGCGCCGAGTGGCTGAAGCGCCGCTATGCTCTGCCCGAAGGCTTGATCGATCCCGAGCGCCAGATCGTGGCGCTGAACGGCACCCGCGAAGGCCTCTACATGCTGGCCCAGGTGGTGGTGCCGCCGGAGAAGAACGGCAAGCGCGCTGCCGTGCTGATGCCGAACCCGTTCTATCAGGCCTATATCGGCGCCACCGCCTCGGTGGGCGCGGAAGCGGTATTCGTGCCGGCCCCGGCGGAAAATGGCTTCCTGCCCGATTTCGCGTCGCTCGACCCGGATACGCTGGCGCGCACGGCTCTGGTCTATCTCTGCTCGCCGGCCAATCCGCAGGGCACGGTGGCGAGCCTTGAGTATATGACGCGGCTGATCGAGCTGGCACGGCAGTATGATTTCGTCATCGCTTTCGATGAATGCTATGCCGAAATCTACGACAGCGTGCCGCCGCCGGGCGGCCTGGAAGCGGCGCTGAGCTTAAGCGGCGGGCGTGTCACTGATCGCACGCTCGACAACATCATCGTGTTCCATTCGCTGTCGAAGCGTTCCTCGGTGCCGGGCCTGCGCTCCGGCTTCTGTGCTGGCGATGCCCGCATCACCCAGGCCTTCATCAAGCTGCGCAATTATGGCTGCGCCGGCATGATGATGCCGGTGGCCGAGGCTTCCGCTGCTTTGTGGCGCGAGGAAAACCATGTGGAAGCCAACCGCGCGCTCTATCGCGCCAAGTTCGATATCGCCCAGAGCGTGATCGGCAACCGCTTCGGTTTCTACCGGCCGGCCGGCGGCTTCTATCTCTGGCTCGATGTCGGCGATGGCGAGGCAGCCGCCGTGAAACTCTGGCGCGAAGCCGGGGTGCGGACCCTGCCGGGCGGTTTCCTGGTGCGCGATCTCGGCGATGGCGTGTCGGCCAGGGCCGGCAATCCCTACCTGCGCATCGCCCTAGTCTGCGAGTTGGAACAGACCCGCGAGGCGTTGCAGCGCATTGGCAGTGTCCTGGGGGCAGGGTCTTAGGGGATCGGTAAGGATTTAGGGGCTTAATCGTCAGGCTGGCTGTGGGCTGTCCACGAGCCGGTGGAGGTTGATTCGATGAGGGGCGGCATGCGCGGCAAATCGGCCCGGAAACCGCGGTTTTTTCCGCAGGGTTTTGATGGTTTCATGCGTCAGCGGGCGCAGGAGGGCGGCGGCGTGCTGCTGCTCGGCTGCGGCTTCCTGCTGGCTTTGGCGCTGGCTACCTACACCGAATCCGACCCGAATCTTAACCATGCCACCCGCCAGGTGGCGCAGAACTGGCTCGGCCGCCCGGGCGCCTATCTCTCCGATCTACTGCTCCAGACCCTTGGCCTCTCGGCCTGGCTGTTCGTCGGCCTGCTCGCCACCTGGGGCTTCCGCGTCGCCTCGCATCGCGGCCTGCCGCGCTGGTGGCTGAATATCGCCCTGGTGCCGCTCACCCTGCTGCTGTTCGCTGCCTTCGCCGCCGCCCTGCCGCTGCCGGCTTCCTGGACGTTGCGCACCGGCCTTGGCGGCATCCTTGGCGACTGGCTGATGTACCGCCAACTGGTGCCGGTGGCGGTCGAACTCGGCCTGCCGATTTCCGCCGTGCTGCCGGGTGCTGCCTGCCTCGGCCTTGCCTGCATCTGCTTCTATTTCTGCTCTGGCCTGTCGCTCGGCGAATGGCGCAGCGTCGGTTCCGGTATCGGCTTTGGCGCCAGCGCCGCCGCCGGCCTCACCGCGCAAGGCCTCTACCAGGGCGGCAAGGCGGCCATCCGCGCCGGCGCCGAAGCGCCCGGTTTCTTCGGCAGCATCAAGCAGATGTTCGGTGCTGCCTTCGCGCCGATTTTCGCCCGCCGTGCTGTCGATGCCGAGGACGACGATTTCGAGACCCCGGTGCCGAACGAGGACAAGCCGCGCGGCAGTCAGCAGCGTGCCGAGCCGCGCCTCACGCCTAAGTCGCGTCCTGTCGATGACGAGGAAGAGGCCGACGACGACGAGGATGAGCGCGAGAGCATGGTGTTGCCGCCGGCCAAGAAGCTGGACGAGCAGGGCCGCGTCGAGCGCCGCCTGGAGCGGCCGAAGACCGGCAAGCGCGCCGCCGCCGAAGCGCAGGTGGCGATGAAGCTCGGCGATGGCGGCAGTTTCGAACTGCCCGAACTGGGCCTGCTGAAGCCGCCGCCGGCCGATGCCGGCCGCGAGAAGATCAACGAGGAAGCACTGGAGCAGAATGCGCGGATGCTGGAATCCGTGCTCAGCGAATTCGGCGTGCAGGGCGAAATCACCAAGGTGCGCCCCGGCCCCGTGGTCACGCTCTATGAACTCGAGCCGGCACCCGGCACCAAGTCCAGCCGCGTCATCGGCCTGGCCGATGATATCGCGCGCTCGATGAGCGCGCTGTCCGCCCGCGTCGCCGTGATCCCGGGCCGCAACGCCATCGGCATCGAACTGCCGAATGCCAAGCGCGAGACGGTTTACTTGCGCGAGCTTCTGGCTTCCGCCGAATTCGAGAATTCCTCGAACAAGCTGGCGCTCGCCTTGGGCAAGGATATCGGTGGCTCGGCGGTGATCGCCGATCTGGCGAGGATGCCGCATCTGCTCGTCGCCGGCACCACCGGCTCGGGCAAGTCGGTGGCGATTAACACCATGATCCTGTCGCTGCTTTATCGCCTCACCCCGGATCAGTGCCGTTTCATCATGGTCGATCCGAAGATGCTGGAATTGTCGGTCTATGACGGCATCCCGCATCTGCTGGCGCCGGTGGTCACTGAGCCCGGCAAGGCGGTGGTGGCGCTGAAATGGACCGTACGCGAGATGGAGGACCGCTATCGCAAGATGTCGGAACTCGGCGTGCGCAATATCGCTTCCTACAACGAGCGGCTGGCGCAGGCCCGCGTGAAGGGCGAGGCTTTGGGCCGCACGGTGCAGACCGGCTTCGACCCTGAGACCGGCAAGCCGATCTTCGAGGAACGCCCGCTCGACCTAAACCCGCTGCCCTTCATCGTCGTGATCGTCGACGAACTCGCCGATCTCATGCTGGTCGCCGGCAAGGATATCGAGGCCGCGATCCAGCGCCTGGCGCAGATGGCGCGCGCCGCCGGTATTCACCTCATCATGGCGACGCAGCGCCCGTCCGTGGACGTCATCACCGGTACGATCAAGGCGAATTTCCCCACCCGGATTTCCTTCCAGGTGACCTCGAAGATCGACAGCCGCACCATTCTGGGCGAGATGGGCGCCGAGCAGCTTCTCGGCATGGGCGACATGCTCTACATGCCGGGTGCCGGCCGTATCCAGCGCGTGCATGGACCGTTCGTCACCGACGAGGAAGTCGAGCGCGTGGTGAAGACGCTCAAGGATCAGGGCGAGCCGGTCTATGTCGAGGCGGTCACCGCAGACAATGACAGCAAGTTCGGCTTGCCCGGCATGGGCGGCGGCGAGGATGGCGACGAGAGTGACACGCTCTACGATCAGGCCGTGGCCCTGGTCTGCCGCGAGCGCAAGGCCTCCACCAGCTTCATCCAGCGCCACCTGCAGATCGGCTATAACCGCGCCGCCCGCATCATGGAGCGCATGGAAAAGGAAGGCGTGGTCGGCACCGCCAACCATGTCGGCAAGCGCGAAGTCCTCGCCCGCGACATCGAGGCGGCGGAGTAGCATGCTGCTTCGCCTGCTGCCGTTCCTGGCTCTGCTGGTTTCAGCGTCAGGGGCTGTAGCGCAGGAAACCGCGCATGGCATACTCAATAACCTGCGCCAGGACATGTATGTTGCCGGCGAGACCAACGGCAATTTTTCCATTCCCATCGCCAAGGCGCGTGAGCGGATGACGGCGCTGGTGCAGCGGGGCGGCGATGCTGCCGGGCTGACCGCAAGGAACAATAACGGCATGACGCCTCTGATCGCGGCAGCTTTCATGGGTTATGCTGAGATGGCCGAAATCCTGTTGCAGGATACGGCAGTGCGCGCAGCCATCGATGAAACCGATAACGACCAGCGTTCGGCCTGGACCTACAGCATATTCACTTTCCGCCAGAGCCTGTGGGCTTGCAGCCTGCGTGTCTTTGACAATCCGTTCACCTGGGTGCCGGCCATGGTGACGCAGCCTTATTATCTCGGCGGCGACGAGATGCCCTATGTGAAAACCCGCAAGCTGCTCGAGGTCGCGGGTGCCAGAACCGATATGGCGGCAGCACGGCAGCAATGGTTGGCCTTGTGCAAGGACCATGCGCCAGAGACAGCCAAAGCTATTGAGGCGACGGGCGACCTCCAGACGGCATTGATCACCGAGGGCCAGCGCATCCTGCTGGAGCGGATGCAGGCTCAGAAGCAGCAGAAGCAATAGCAGGCTGGTGCTGCCAGTGATTTCCTGTTTGCCGGTCGCGTCGGTCTTGAATCCGCCATAATGCGCGCCATGATGGGCGCCATCCCCTCTGGTCGTCGGTCCTGATGCCCGTCCTCCGCTTCGTGCTGCTTTGTCTTCTGCCGCTGCTCCTGGCTCCGGCTGCGGCCCGCGCCTTGCCGCAGGAAAGCTATATCTGGCAGCGCAAATGGACGCCTGAACTGGCCCGCACCGCTACCCAGGCGGCGCCGCTGCTGCAGGGCTGGCGCGTGCTGGCGGGTGAATTCGGCTGGGGCGGTTATTACACGGCAGTCGCGCCCGATTTCGCCGCCATGCGTGCCATGGACCGTCCCGCCCGTCCGGTGCTGCGCATCGAGGGCAGCCAGTTGCCGCAGGTGCAGGCGGTGGCCGAACAGGTGGCGCGTATCCTGTCGGCCTGGCGTGCTGCCGGATTGGCACCCAATGGCATCGAGATCGATTGCGATGTCGCCACAGCCCGGCTGCCTTTCTATGCCGCCTTCCTGCGCCAGCTCCGCACGCAATTGCCCGCCGATACCCGGCTGGCGGTGACCGCCTTGCCGACCTGGCTCAGCGACGCGGAAAGCCTGCGCGGGCTGCTGGCGGAGGCGGATGAAAGCGTGCTGCAGGTGCATGCGGTGCAGAATCCCGGTCGTGGCCTGTTCGATGCCGAGCTGGCGCGGCACTGGGCCGAAGCCTGGGCAAAGCATACCGAGAAGCCCTGGTTCATTGCTCTGCCGACCTATGGCTCCCGTGTCAGCCTGGATGCCAGCGGCAATGTCATCGGCATCGCCTCCGAACGCGGCCATCTGGTTGGCGGCAGCGAGGTGCGCGAACTGGCGGTATCGCCCGAGCGAGCCGCGGCTTTCCGCGATGCCTTGCGTGAGGCGCCGCCGCGCGGCCTGGCCGGCATCGTCTGGTTCCGCCTGCCACTGGCCGGCGACCAGCGGGCCTGGAGCCTGCGCAGTTTCCATGCCGTGCTGCGCGGTGAGGCATTGCAAGCCACCATCGTCTTGCGCCTGCGGCAAAAACCCGAAGTCGGCACGGGCCATGCGGATATGTTTCTGGTCAATGAAGGCAATGCCGACGCGCCCTTGCCGGCGCGGCTGCGGCTGCAGCGGCCATGCGCGGCGCTGGATGCGGTGAATGGCTATCGGCTGGAACAGGCAGCGGGCAGTATCGTGTTGCGCCGCACCGATGATGGCCTGTTGCGTGCAGGCATGGCGCGGCCGATCGGCTGGCTGCGCTGCGCGGTGGAGCAGGCCGACTGGTTGGTGGAGCAGGAGGGGTAGATGAAACGCGGGCTGCTGCTGGGCATGGTGTTTGTAGGAGCAGCGGTCGGTGCCGCGATTGCCTGCGGGCCGTTCTTTCCACTGGAGGCGCTGGATGACCGCGCCGGCACGATGAAGGTGCTGCCGGCCAACAGCTTCCTGCGCGAGATCGCCCGGTTGCATCCGCCGCCGCCGGCAGCCCTCAAGCCGGTGGAGCAGCGCACCGAGGCCTATGAAGCTGGCACGCCGGAAGCAGCAGCCATAGCAGCGATGCGACAGGCCGGCAGCGCCGCCGAAGCCTATGCGCGCGGTGCGTCGCTGCCGCCGTCGATCCGCGACTACACCGCCGGTGCGGTGGCCTATCATGCCCATGACGATGAGACGGCCCGCCACCATTTCGAGGCGGTGCTGCGCCATGCCGATGCGCCGCGCCGCGCCGCCTGGGCGCTTTACATGCTAGGCCGCCTGGATGCAGTGGCGCTGGAGCGGGCAAGCGGGCCAGAGCGTTGCGCCGTGGAAGCGGCTGCGGCGCGGTTCACCGAACTGCGCCGGCAGGTCGCGGCCGGCCTGCCCGATCCGCTCGGTCTGGCCATAGCCAGCCTAGGCGAGGAAGCCCTGCTGTATCTCGCTCTCGCCACGGATGAAGTGGATTGCCCTGGCCGCAGCGTGGCGCAGGCGCTGGAGCGCATGACCATGCTCTATGCCGAGCAGGCCGCCGGCGGCGATCCGGTGGGCGCGGAATCCTTGCGCACCGTGGCCGACCGGATTTTCGCCAGCCCGGCCTTGCTGCGGGCAGGGGTGAGTCAGCCGACCTTGCGGCAATTGCTGATCCTCTATGCCCTGCATCAGACGGCGGTGCGGCGCATGGAAGTCGATGTTTCGACTCTTCTGGCCGATCAGCCCGATGGCGGCCAGGTGGCTTTCCTGATTGAACAGGTGATGGCGCAGACAGGCGGCACGCCGCTGCCGGAAGCCGACCGGCTTGCAGCGTTGCTCTATCAGCAGGGCCGCTTCGATATGGCGGAGAAGCTGTTGCCGGCGGCGCGCGGGCCGTTGGCGGAATGGCTGCGGGCCAAGCTGGCGCTGCGGCGCGGCGACCAGCCGGCGGCGGCGGCAGCTTATGCGGCGGCCAGCCAGGCCTTCACAACCGCGCCGGCTGGTGCCTACGCGCCGGACATGGCGGCAGCGCTTTATGCCGAACGCAGCGTGCTGGCACTCAGCCAGGGCGAGTTCGTGCAGGCCATGCGCATGATGCTGCAGGCATCGCCCGACTATTGGACCGATGCCGCCTATATCGCCGAGCGCATCCTGTCGACGGCGGAACTGCGTGCCTTCGTCGATGCCGAAGTGCCGGCGCCAAATGAGCCTACCGCCAAGCCCGATAGCCTCGACTTCACCTACTTCATCGATCTCGACCGGGCCTCGCGCCTGCGCTACCTGCTGGCACGCCGGCTGGTGCGGGAAGAGGATTTCACCACCGCGCAACGCTACATGCCGGCCATGGTGCGGGCATCGTGGTATGACAGGCAGACGGAGACGGGCCGCATCCTCTCCGACTATGCCTCGGCGCGGCAATCGGCGGCGGACGCATGGACCGACAATGGCAGCGCCCGCGCCCTGTTCGAGGCCGGCCGTCTGGCCCGACGCCATGGCATGGAAATCATGGGGCATGAATTGGAACCCGATGGCGCCATCTATGGCGGCAGCTTTCCCTGGTCGCTGCCACTCGAGCGGCTGGAGCCATCGCACTGGCTGAGCAAGGCGGAAGTGACGCGGGTGCGCGCCAGCGAGCCGGCGCGGCCCTGGCGCTACAGCTACCGCTTCACCGCCGCAGACCTTGCCTTGCAGGCTGCCGCGAAACTGCCGCCGCGTTCCCAGGCTTATGCCGCCGTGCTGTGCCATGCGGCGCGCTGGGTGCCGGCACGGCAGGATGAAAGCGAAGCCTATGCGGCGCTACGCCGGCGCGAAATCTATGCGCAGTATCTGAAACACGGCGCCTATGTGCCCTGGGGCGACAAGTTCGGCCAGAGCTGCCCGGAGCCGGATTTCGATGCCGCGCGTTTCTGGACCCTGCGTCGTGCCTGGGCGAAAGTGAAAAGCCTGCTGTAGAGCGTTTCCTCTTCATATTGAACCAGCTGCGTTGCGTCTGGAGGCGGTAGGCCGCTAGGAGAGGTGCGCAGCAGGTACCGGGGGTACCTGCAAGCGCGTCGACGACGCGGATGCCGCCTCCAGACGTAACCCCTTTGGGGCCGGGCGCTTTTGCGTTTTGAGCGTGTCGCCCGGCTTGGCCGTAGCCCCACTACGCCCTGCGCCGGGCTCCTCCTCAAAACGCAAAAGCGCCACGGCGCAGCGATTCAATATGAAGAGGAAACGCTCTAGAACAAGCTCGGCTGCCGGTTGTCCGGCGCACCGCCTTCGATGGCGAGCAGCTTGAGTTTCGTCTCGCGCCCGCCGGGCGCCGAGAAGCCGCCGAGCTTGCAATTGGCGGCGACCACGCGGTGGCAGGGGATGATCACCGGGATCGGATTCTTGCCCAAGGCATAGCCGACCGCGCGGGCATCGCCGTCGGGGCCTGCATCCAGTTCACTGGCAATCGCGCCATAGGTCATGGTTTCGCCGGGCTTCAGCCGGCTGATCACGCCATAGACGCGGCGATGGAAGGCGGGCAGGGCATCGGTATCCAGCGGCACACCGCTGAAATCCACCGACCTGTCGCCGCCCAGCAGGGCCTGGATGCCGGCAATGGCCTTGGCAATAGTCGGCGGCGGCGTTGCCTGTTCTGCACCGGCATGGCGATGCAGCAGGCGGTCGCGGGTTGCATCGCGGCTATATTCCGGCAATTGCACCGCCGCGATGCCGCGTTCGCTCCACAGTATGCCGCAGGGGCCGAGCGCGGTATCGAACACGCAATAGTTCATGGCATCACGACTCAACGATGCGCTTGCGCTGACGGCCGCCCTTGTCTTCGGGCCACACTGGTTTGCCGAGCGGCGAAAGCGGGCGTTCGGCGAATTTGCCGAGCGTGATCAGGCGGTCATACATCACGATGGCGCCGGCAACGCCGACATTGACGCAGAAACTGGTCGGGATCTTGATCACATGGTCGCAGCGCGCGACAAGCTCGGGGCTGAGCGAGCCCTGCTCCGGCCCCAGCACATAGGCGGCGCGCTGCGGATGGCGGAAGCTCGGCAGGTCGACCGCGATGTCGAGCAATTCGATCCCCACCAGCTTGCAGCCTTGCGGCAGTTTCAGGTCGGCGGGTTTGTCGTAGGTATACCAGGGCAGGTTGTCGGGGGTGCGGCTGGTATCGGAGCGGGCGGCATTCACCGAGTAGGCGGCGTCGATGGTGAAGACGAAGCCGGCGCCAAAGGCATGCGCGGTACGGAACAGCGTGCCGGCATTCATCGGCTTGCTCATCCGCTCAGTACCTACGCCGAAAAAGCCACGCATCTCTGGTCCGCCTGTGTCTCAGTGGGTATAAGGAACGCCCGTATATCCAGGGAGGAAGCCATGGCTACCACATTCGGCCCCCTGCCGGCGCCCGGCGCGCGGCCCTTTATCGTCGAGGTTCGCCGGGGCGCGCAAGTGGAAAGCCGCCATGCCGTGGCCGCCGTGGTGGTGGATGCCGCCGGCCATCAGGTTGCCGGCTGGGGCGATGTCGGCATGACGATCTTCCCGCGTTCCTCGAACAAGGCCTTCCAGGCCCTGCCGTTGATTGAGACCGGTGCCGCCGAGGCGGCCGGCTTGAATGATGCCGAAATCGCCATGGCCTGCGCCAGCCATGGCGGCGAGAAACGGCATACCGATACCGTCGCCGCCTGGCTCGGCCGCCTTGGCCTTGACCATACGGTGCTGGAATGCGGTGCCCATTGGCCCTATCACGAGGAAACCGCGCGTGACATCGCCCGCGCTCAGGCACAGCCAACCGCGTTGCAGAACAATTGCTCCGGCAAGCATGCCGGCATGGTGACGGTGGCACGCCATATGGGTGAGCCGTTGCAGGGCTATGTCTCCCCCGATCATCCGGTGCAGCGCCGCGTTACGGCGGCCATTGAGGGTGTCTGCGGCATCAAGATCGCTGCTGATGCCTATGCCACGGATGGTTGCTCGATGCCGACTCTGGCCCTGCCGCTGAATAAGCTGGCGCAGGGCTTCGCACGTTTCATCACCGGGCAGGGCCTTGCGCCCGAACGGGCCAAGGCGGCGCAGCGGCTGGCCAAGGCCGTGCTGGCCGAGCCGTTCTTTGTCGCCGGCACAGGCCGTTTCTGCACCGCCGTGATGCAGGCGGGACGAGGCCGTTTCATCGCCAAGACCGGTGCTGAGGGTGTCTACACGGCGGCGTCGGCCGAACTTGGTATCGGCATCGCGCTCAAGGCGCTGGATGGCACGGCGCGCGCGGCACAGACCGCACTCGGCGGCGTGCTGGAGCATCTCGGCCTACTGGATGAAGCGGCGCACGAAGCAATGCGGCCGCATGTAGAGCCAGTGCTGAGCAACTGGCGCGGTCTGCGCGTCGGCGATATCGGGCTGGAGCCGGGCTTTTAGTTCAGAGCTTTTAGATCAGGGCCGCAGCGATGGCCGCTTCCGCCGCCAGGGCCTGGCGCACATCGCGGCCGGCCTTGGCGGCGAAAGGTTTCGCCAGCCGGATGATCGGCCCGATGCGGCGATGCAGCCGGGCGATCTCGGCGCGCGTTTCCGGCTCGGCGCCCTTCACCAGCCGTTTCGCCACGGCGGGCAGCAAAGGCGCAGCGGCATCCTTGTCATAGCGCGTCAGCGAATAGAGAAACAGCAGCAGGTCGCGCGCCTGGCGCTGCGCCAGATTCATGCCCGGCAGGTCATGGTCCTCAAGATCGAGCAGGCCGGGCTGTCCGTCGCGCCAGGAGAAATTGCGGATCTGCGCACCGCCATGCCATTCGCCCTGGCGGTGCAGGCGCAACAGCAGGTCGGCGCAGGCCTCGATCAGCGCGCGGCGGCGCATCGGGTCGGCTTCCTGGTTCAGCAGCGTCTCGACGCTGGCGCCGCCATCGCCGAGCACCAGCCAGCGCGGTTCCTCGATCACCAAAGCCGGCACCGGCCAGCCATTGGCGGCGAGGTGGCGCAGGGCTATCGCCTCGCTTTTCAGGTTGCCGTCGCGCGGCGGCTTCAGCATGGCGAGGCCAAAGGCCAGGGCGATGCAACGCTGCATGAACACGGAGGAGCGCAGGCGCGGCAGGCCGGGCCGCTTCACCCAGTAGCGCCGGCCGCCATAATCCAGGCTGAACACGCGCTGGCGCGCGGTGGCCGCCATGGCGGCAATGGCGGCATCGAGGCCGGGGGCGGGTACTTGCATGCCTCTAACGGCCGGCGCCGAGGCTTTCCGGCGGCGTGGCTTCGGCCTGCGCCAGGGCAGTGAGCGTCTGCTCAATCACTTCGCGGCCCAAGTCGCGGGTGATGAACACGATCTTGCTGCGGCGGTCCTCGTCGGGCCAGGCCGGAATCGTCGCTGGCGGATGGAACAGGTGCTGCACGCCATGCACCACCACCGGACGGTCGACACCGACCACGTTGATCAGGCCCTTCACGCGCAGCAGGTTGTCGCCGCGATAGGCCGCCAGCAGGTCCAGCCAGGTGGCGAGCGTATTCCACTCGAAGGGTTCGTCGAAGGTGAGACAGAAGGAACCGATCGAGGCATCGTGGCGGTTCACGTCCAGCTTGCCTTCCGCTGTACGCGGGTGGTCATGCTCGTCATGCCCGTGGTCGTGGCCGTGGCCGTGATCATGATCGTGCCCATGGTCATGGTCATGGTGGTGATGATCATGGTCGTGATGATGGTGATCATGATCGTGATGATGATGGTGCCCGCCATAGGCTTCGGCGCGCAGCCAGTTCTGCACATCGTAGCTCTTGCGCGTCGGATCGTAGAGTCCGGCATTGAACAGCTTGTCCGGCTCGATATCGCCTTCCACCACGGTCAGGATCGGCGCACCGGGATTGAGATGTTGCAGCCGGTGGCGCAATTCGCCCACCACCGCCTTGGGCGCCACGTCGGTCTTGCTCAAGACCAGGCGGTCGGCGACGGCGGCCTGCTTCACGGCTTCCATGTGGTTGTCCAGCGTGGCGCTGCCGTTCACGGCATCGACCAGGGTGACGACGCTTTCCAGCCGGAAGCGTTCCGACACCACGGCATCGCTCATCAGGGTGTGCAGCACCGGCGCCGGATCGGCAAGCCCAGTGGTCTCGATCACCACGCGGCGGAACGGCTTCACCGCGCCGCTTTCGCGCTTCTGCATCAGTTCGCGCAGCGTATTCACCAGGTCGCCGCGCACGGTGCAGCACAGGCAGCCCGAGGATAGCAGCACGGTATCCTCGCTGCTGGATGCGATCAGCGCATGGTCGAGGCCGATCTCGCCGAATTCGTTCACGATCACCGCCGTCTCGCCCATCGCCGGATGGCGCAGCAGGCGGTTCAGCAGGGTGCTCTTGCCGGCACCGAGAAAGCCGGTGATGACGGAAACGGGCAGGCGGTGGTCGATCTGGCCAGTGGTCATGGAAATCTCCTTGGCCGTCTATTTCGGGCGAGTTGGCCGCGAAGTCCAGTGCCAGGGGCAGAACCTGTAAGGGGCGCGGGTTGCCTATTGGCACCAGGGCTGCTTGCGCCCGCCATCGTAGCGCCGCGCCAGCCCAGCCTGGATCAGCATTTCGCCGAGATCGGCACTGCCATCGGCATTTTGCACCCGGCCGACGACGCGGCGGCCGTATTTGTCGTGAATCAGGTCGCGCAGCACGATGCGGCCCTGGCTCGCCAGCCAGTCGGTCGCGAAGCGGCTGGCGGCGGCGGCTGCCTCGCGTTCGGCGGCGCAGGGGCTGCGGCGTTCCGGGGTGTCGATCCCCTCGATCCGCACCCGGGTGGTGACGCGCTGGTCGAGCCAGATCAGTGCCACCACTTCCAGGGTGTCGCCATCGATCGCGCGCGCCTGCTCCACTGCCACGGGTCCGCGCAGGGCAGGTTCGCCTATCGCAGCGGCAGGCAGCAGGACGGCCCACACCCATAACAGGCAGAAAGCCGCCGATCTATATATGTTGTATTGTAATGACATCCTAATACGAGAATTATAGGAACGAATGATCCTGTCTTGTTCTCATTCTAAGCCGAATTTGCCTAAAGGCAAGGCTGGCTTGCGCGTAAAAGTCGCGAGTCAGGCCGGGATCAGGTCAGGAAAGGGTCAGAGTACCCAGCGCTTGAGGTCGCTGGGCAGCTCCAGGCGGCGCCACATCCCCTTGAGGTCGGCGACCAGGCCGCCGGGCTTGAGCATGGCGATGATCTGGGCCGGGCTGAGTTTGCGGTAGGCCTCATGCGGCACGGCACCCAGCACGGCATCGAAGCCGCGCAGTTCGTCCAGCTTCGGCGCCAGCATAATGCCGTATTCGTGCTGCGCCTCGTCCGGATCGGCCAGCGGGTCATGCACCGCCACGCGGTGGCCCAGCTTCTCCAGCGCCCGCACCAGGTCGGCGACCTTGGAATTGCGCAGGTCCGGCACGTCTTCCTTGAAGGTGAGGCCCAGCACCAGCACGCGGCCCGGCCCCTTGATATGGCTATGCACCTGGTCGGCGACGAAGCCGCTCATGCCGTCGTTGATGGCGCGGCCAGACAGGATGATGCGCGGATCATGGCCCAGTTCCTGGGCGCGATGCGCCAGGTAATAGGGATCGACGCCGATGCAATGGCCGCCAACCAGGCCGGGCTGGAATTTGAGGAAGTTCCACTTGGTGCCGGCGGCCTCCAGCACGTCATGGGTCGAGATTCCGAGCTTGCCGAAGATCATGGCAATCTCATTCATGAAGGCGATGTTGATATCGCGCTGCGCGTTCTCGATCACCTTGGCAGCTTCCGCCGTCTTGATCGTCGGCGCCAGGTGGATGCCGCCCGAGGTGACGCGGCCATAGACCTCGGCCAGCATTGCGGCAATGGCCCCGTTCTCGCCTGCCACCACCTTGGTGATCTTGTCGACGGTATGCACCTTGTCGCCGGGATTGATGCGTTCCGGTGAGTAGCCGAGGAAGAAATCCTCGCTCTGCTTCAGGCCGCTCAATTCGGCCAGGATCGGGCCGCAGACATCCTCGGTGACGCCGGGATAGACCGTGCTTTCGAATACCACCACAGCATTCTTGGCCATGGCGGCACCGACGCTGCGCGAGGCCGAGCGGACGGGGCCGAGATCGGGCTTGTTGTCGGCATCCACCGGGGTCGGCACGGTGACGATGTAAAGGTCCTTGGCCTTGATCGCGGCAGCCTCGGCGGTCAGCGTCAGAGTGTTCGCCACTGCCTGCAGCGCTTCAGGCTCGATCTCGCGGGTACGATCCTCGCCGCGCTGCAATTCAGCCACCCGGTTCTTGTCGATATCGAAGCCGATCACCGGGAAATGCCGCGCCAGCGCCACGGCCAGCGGCAGGCCGACATAGCCGAGGCCGACAACGACGATGCTGCGGGGAAGCGGATGCGAGGCGGTCACGGCTTTAGGGTTCCGGGATCAGGGAAGAAAAGGGGGTGGCTGTGGGTAGCCCGCCCACCCCCCGGTGTCAATTGCCCCGGAGATACCATGGGGCATGCGGGGGGCTTGAACCCCAGGGAGTATTGACCGGGGGGGTGGACCGGGTTAGTTCCGGACATGGCCCGCCGCCTGCTCATCATCGTCCACGAGGCGCTGTTCTTCACCACCCACCGTCTGCCGGTGGGGCGTGCCATGCGCCAGCATGGCTGGGAAGTACATGTCGCGGCGCCGCCGGACCCGGAAATCACCGCCCGGCTAGAGGCGGAAGGCTTCATCCTGCACCCGATCCCGCTGGCCCGCGGCGGCAAGAACCCGCTGGCCGAGCTGCGCCTGGTGGCGGCGCTCTACGGCATGATCCGCCGCATCCAGCCGCTGCTGGTGCATCATGTGTCGATGAAGCCGGTGATCTGGGGCGGCATGGCCAGCCGGCTCGCCAATGTCCCCGCCGCGATCCATGCCATCACCGGCCTCGGCTTCGTGTTCATCCGCCAGGATTTCAAGGCGCGGCTGCTGCGCCTTGTGATCCGCGCGCTCTATGGCTTCGCACTGGCGCACCGGAACGGCTACGCGATTTTCCAGAACCCGGACGACCTCGGCCTGTTCGAGCAGAATGGCATGGTGCAGCCCGGGCGCTGGTGCATGATCAAGGGCTGCGGCGTCGACATGCGCGGCTTCCCCGCTCAAGCAGAGCCCCAAGGCGAACTGCCGGTGGTGATGTTTCCGGCGCGGCTCCTGGGCGACAAGGGCGTCAATGAATTCACCGGCGCCGCCGCGATCCTGCGCCAGCAAGGTGTGAAGGCACGCTTCGTGCTGGTCGGCCGCCGCGATCCGGATAACCCCACCGATATCGGCGAGGCCAGGCTGCAACAGTGGATCGACAGCGGCCTGGTGGAATACTGGGGCTATTCCACCAACATGGCCGCCAGCCTGGCGCAGGCCAACCTGATCGTGATGCCGAGCTACCGCGAAGGCTTGCCGCGCGGCCTGATCGAGGCGGCGGCGACGCAGCGTGCCATCATCACCGCCGATGTGCCGGGCTGCCGCGAAGTGGTGCGGCATGAGGAGAACGGCCTGCTGGTGCCGGTGCGCGACACGGTGGCGACGGCTGCGGCGATGCGCCGGCTGATCGAGGATGCGGCCCTGCGCCAGCGCCTTGCCGCACGCGGCCGCCAGATTGCCGAGAGCGAATTCTCCGTCGAGCATTTCGTCACCGAGAGCCTCAAGGCCTATGACGTGGTGCTGCGGCCATTAGGGCAACAGGTGGAGCCGTGATCGAACCGACCTGGCCCTTTGCGCTTGGTTTCGGCCTGCTGGCGGCCATCGGCACCATGCTGCTGCTGGTGCCGCTGATCATCTGGCTCAAGACCCGCGCCGTGCTCGATATGCCCAACGCGCGATCCAGCCACACCGAGCCGACGCCGCGTGGCGGCGGCATTGCCGTGGTGGCGATTATTCTCGCCCTGGGCCTGCCCTGGATCACTCTGGCCGAGCAATGGGGCCAGGGCATGCTGCTGGTCGGCATGCTGGTGCTGGCTTTGCTGTTCTGGTTCGACGACCGCCTGAAGGGTCTGCCGATCCTGCTGCGCATGGGCGCGCAGGCGCTGGCCGTGGCGCTGGTGCTCGGGCAGTTGCCGGCGGAAGCGACGGTGACGCAAGGACTGGTGCCGCTGTGGTTCGAGCGTCTGGTCTGCTTCCTCGCCTGGCTATGGTTCGTCAACCTGTTCAATTTCATGGATGGCATCAACGGCATCACCGGCATCGAGATGGCCGGCATCGGCATCGGTCTGGCGGCCTGCGGCTGGCTTGCCGGTTTCGGCGGCGGCTATGCCGGCCTGGCGCTGATCGTGGCTGGCGCCGGACTCGGTTTTCTGCGCCGCAATTGGGGCAGGGCAGATGTCTTCATGGGCGATGTCGGCTCGGTGCCGGTCGGTTTCCTGCTCGGCGGCCTGCTGTTGCAGGCGGCGCTCAGCGGCCTCTGGGCGGCGGCGATCATCCTGCCGCTGTATTACTGGGTGGATGCTACCTTCACGCTGCTGAAGCGTGCGCTGCGTGGTGAGAAATTCTGGCAGGCGCATCGCCAGCATTTCTATCAGCAGGCTGCGCGCAAGGCCGGCGCCCATGCCCCGGTGGCGGCGAAGATCGGCGGCCTCAATCTGGCGCTGATCCTGCTGGCGCTGGCGGCGCAAATAGGGCCGCAACCGTGGTCGACGGTGGCGGCCCTGCTGCTCGGCCTGCTGTTCGTGCTGGCGCTCTGCCGGCACTTCCAGGAATAAGAAACTAACCGCGCGCGATCAGTTCGTACTGCTTCACCAGCGCCTCGGCCTGGCGGATCGAGGCGATGTCGATCAGCTTGCCATCCAGCGCCACGGCGCCAAGGCCATCGGCCTGCGCCTTGGCCATGGCTTCCAGGATGCGGCGTGCCTTGGCCACTTCCGCTTCCGGCGGCGTGTAGACCTCGTTGGCCAGCGGAATCTGGCTCGGATGAATCGCCCACTTTCCTTCGCAGCCGAGGATCGCGGCACGGTTAGCCTGCGCCTTGTAGCCTTCGGCATCGGAGAAATCGCCGAACGGGCCGTCGATCGGGCGGATGCCGTTGGCGCGCGCCGCCACCACCATGCGGGCAATGGCGTAATGCCACATGTCGCCCCAGAAATAGTCGCGCGGCTTGTCGCCGTCCTTGTCGGTCAGCACGCCATAGAGCGCATTCGGGCCGCCGATCGAAGTGGTGCGGGCGCGGGTCGAGGCAGCATAATCGGCAACGCCGAAATGCAGGCTTTCGAGGCGCGGCGAGGCGGCGGCGATCTCGTTGATATTCTGCATGCCAAGCGCGGTCTCGATGATCGCTTCGATACCGATGCGGCGGGTGAAGCCCTTGGCGGTCTCGATCTGGGTCAGCAGCATGTCGACGGCATAGATATCGGCCGCTGTGCCCACCTTCGGCACCATGATCAGGTGCAGCTTGTCGCCGGCCTGCTCCACCACGTCGACGACGTCGCGGTACATGTAATGGGTATCCAGGCCGTTGATGCGCACGCTCAGGGTCTTGGTGCCCCAGTCGATGTCATGCAGCGCCTGCACAATATTCTTTCGCGCCTGTGGCTTGTCGTCCGGGGCGACCGCGTCCTCAAGGTCCAGGAACACCACATCGGCGGCGGATTTAGCAGCCTTTTCAAACAGTTTGACGCTGGAGCCAGGCACCGCCAGCTCGCAACGGTTAAGCCTCGGCGTGGTCTGGGTTACGGTCTTGAAGCTCATGGTGGCTGCCTCTCCCTGCTGCTCTGCTGCAACTGCTAACTAACCGGCAGGGCCTTGGCAAGAGCTATCCGCTAGGTGCCGTGGCGTCCCTTCGCCAGCGGGTGATGGTCCTGCACCAGGGCCTGTTTCCGCGATTCCAGCACATGCGTGTAGATTTGCGTGGTGCTGATATCGGCATGGCCGAGCATCTTCTGCACGGCGCGCAGATCGGCGCCATGGGCTAGCAGATGGCTGGCGAAGGCATGGCGCAGCACATGTGGCGATACTTTCGCAGTATTGATGCCGGCGGCGGCGGCCAGCTCCTTCAGCAACTGGCCGAAACGCTGCCGCGTCAGGTGGCCGCTTTCGCCGCGTGATGGGAACAGCCAGGGCGAGAGCTGTTTCGGCGCCAGGAATTCGCCGCGCCAGTCCTGCACATAGTCGCGGATCGCGGCGCGCGCCACCTCGCTTAGCGGCACCAGGCGTTCCTTGTTGCCCTTGCCGCGCACCAGCAGGAAACGCTGGTCGTCGCCAAACGGCGGGAAGCGCAGGCCGACCAGCTCGCTCACCCGCAGTCCGGTGGCATAGAGGATTTCCAGCAACGCCGTGAGCCGCGCGCTTTCCGCCGGGTCCTCGCGCTGGTGCCTCACCTGCGCCAGCAGCAGTTCGACTTCCGCCTCGCTCAATATTTTCGGCAGCGGCCGGCCGCGCTTTGGCGCATCGAGCAGCGCGGAGGGATCATCCTCGCGAATGCCTTCAGACGCCATGAACTTGAAGAATTGCCGCAAGGCCGAAAGCCTCCGTGCCGCCGTGGCCGGCTTCAACCCGGCATCGCTCAAGCTTTGCGCATAGGCGCGCAGGATTTCGATGCCGACGCTCTGCGGGGCGGCTTCGCGCGTGGTGAGGAAGCCGGCGAAATCGGCCAGGTCGTTGGCATAGGCTTCCAGCGTGTTCTTCGCCAGGCCGCGCTCGGCGCCGAGCATTTCGAGGAAGGCCTCGATATGCCGCTGGGCGCGCATTGTGGGTGGGGCAGGCGTCAGAGGCCGCGCAGCAGCGCTGCTTCCAACGCCAGTGCGCGCACTTCCGCGTCGAGCTTCAGCCGCTTCAGCGCGCCGAATGCCGTCGCCAGCATCGCTGGATCATCCTTGGCGAGATTATCCCCCAGCAGGATCAGTGCCAGGGCGACGGTTTCGGCCTTGGCATTGGCTTCCGAGGCGCGCAGCAGATTGCGCCAGTAGGCAACCGGCGGGTTGCTGCTGCTGGTTTCAAGCCCGGGCTGGATCATCGCCTGCCAGGTTTCCGCCGGCACCGGCACGCCACTGGCTTCGGCCAGGATCAGCACCAGTGCCTGCAGTGCGGCCTTGCGCTGCGGCGGCAGGTTTTTCAGCGTCTCGCTCCAGGCCTGGAACTGCGCTTCCGGCCAGGCTGTCGGCGGCTCCACCAATACCAGCAGAGGCCAGGTCTGTGCCGCAATGGTGGTCAATGCCGGATCGGTCTGGCTCAGCAGGCTGTTGCGCCATAGCCGCGCGGTGCCGGTTTCGCCCGCCGCCAGGGCCAGGCGGATCACCGCCGGAGCAGCGCTCAAGCTTTCCGGTTCGGCCGGCAGGTCGCGCAATGTCTCGCGCAGCACGACAGCGCTCATGAACAGGGTGCCGCGCGCAGCGGCGAGCTCATAGACGCGCTTCAGCGCCTCGGCGCGCTTCGGGCCAGATGCGTTGAGTTCGCGCGCCTGCTGGAACAGGAAGGCGGCAGCACGGGCGCCTTTCAGTTTGCCGGCAAGAATATCGGCACGCTGTGCTTCGGTGATTTCAAGCTGGGTATAGGCGCTGATGAGCCGCTGCGGCGGAATGGCACCAAGCGCCACGCCGATACCGAGCGCGTTCAACCGCATCTCGGGATCAAGCTCGGGCAGGTCGGCGATGGCGGCAAGCGTGCCGGCCGGGGCAATTTCGATGGAACCTGGCGGCAGCGGGCGCTTGGTCTCGCGCAGCATCGCCACAATCAGCGGATCGACATGCGCCAGTTTCTCGACTTTCACGCGGCTGTCGCCGCCCATGATGGCCGCCAGCGCCTGGAAGGCGGTGTCCTCGCCGCCCTGGTCGCGCCACAGGCTCAGCGCCAGTTCACCGCTGGCGGTCTCACCGTTCTTGAAGCGGCAGAACACCGCCACCCGCAGCCAGGCCGCTTCGGAGGGTTCTTCCGCCAGCGCACGGGCGCCAAGCGGGCAGGCGGCGGCAATATCATGCTTCTGCAGCGCCAGATTGATCGGCAGCGCGGTGAAGATGCGGTCGCGCAATGCTTGCGGTTTCGGCACACCGAGATCAGCGGCTTCCGCATTCAGGCCGAGGCGGTAGAGCTGGCGCACGCGCAGGCCGAGCAGGCTGTTCTCACCGCTCGTCTGGCCAGCAGGTACTTCCGCCGCTGTCAGCAGCAGGCGGCGCTGCAATTGCCGCAATGTCGGCGAGGCGATAGGTGCCGGCAGCAGGCCGATCACGCGCTCCGCCTGGGCGCGGCTGGTGCCGGCCCACATCTTGATGCCAAGGCCGCCATTGTCGTCGCCGAGCAGGCCGGCGCTGGACGGATCGGGCGCGCTCAGGGTTTCCACCGCCACCACGCCGCCCTTCGGCACAGCCGTGCCACCAGGAGCGCCAGCAGGGGCCCCGGCGGGCGGCACGTTAGTCTGCTGTACAGGCGTCTGCTGTACGGGTGCCGGCTGAGCAGCCGCCGGCTGTTCCGGCTTCTGCTCCTCCTGCGCCTGATTCTGGCTCTGGTTCTGCGGCGGCGCTGCCGGCGTAAGGCGCACTGGCTGCGCCAGGGCGGTGCCGGCCAGGGCAAGAAGAAACGGGATGCTGAGGGCGGCCAGCCGGCGCATGATTATTTCCCGAGCCTGTCGTTGGGGATGACCTTTTCGACCTTGGATTTCGGTGCCGGAATGTCCCAGGTGGCGAGGAAAATGCCGCCGCCCACTACCAGCAGCACCAGAAGGGCAAGGAAAATCGCAAGAAGGCGGCTCATGAAATCCTCGGATACGTGCGCAAACAGGGCCAGCCGCGTTTGAATTGCCAGCCGGTTACAGTATTCTACCGGCCCGGCCAGGGTATCGCAATTGGGCGCCATGCCTGGCTGGCCGCTTTGTCGTTTCCAGCCGACCTGTTGTCCGGCTGCGGCCGGCGTGAACCAGAGGGTGTTGTGCAACCGATTGTTCCCGTACCGCTGAAGAGTCTGGTCCTGGTCGGCTTGATGGGGGCGGGAAAGAGTTCGGTTGGCAAGCGCCTGGCGTCACGCCTCGGGCTGCCGTTCTTCGATGCCGATACCGAGATCGAGAAAGCCGCCGGCGCCAGCATCCCGGATATTTTCGCCGAGCATGGCGAACCCGCCTTCCGCGATGGCGAGCGCCGCGTCATCGCCCGGCTGCTGGAGCAATCGCCAATCGTGCTGGCCACCGGCGGCGGCGCCTTCATGAATGCCGAGACCCGCGCCCGCATCAAGGAGCGTGGCCTGTCGATCTGGCTCAAGGCGGAACTCGATGTGCTGGTGAAGCGCTGCTCCCGGCGCGGCAACCGGCCGCTGCTGGCTGGCGGCGACATGCGTGCCGTGCTCTCCCGCCTGATGGACGAGCGCTACCCGGTCTATGCCGATGCCGATATCACCGTGCTCACCGGCGATGGCCCGCATGAAGGCGTGGTCGAGCGCATCATTGCCACCTTGCCGCCTGGCTATGTCAGGCCGGTAACCGAGACTGCTGGAGATTGATGGCGCCATGGCCGCTTCCCACCGCATCCGTGTCGAACTCGGCCAGCGTGGCTATGATATCCATGTCGGTGCCGGGCTGATTGCCCAGGCTGGCGCGTTGATAAAGCCGATCCTGCGCCGCCCGTTCACGGTGATCGTGACGGATGAGAATGTCGCGCCGCATCGCCTGGCGCCGCTGCAGGCGGCGCTCGACGCCGCCGGCATCCAGCACAAATCCGTGATCCTGCCGCCGGGCGAGGGGCAGAAAAGCTTTGCCGGCCTGGAGCGCGTCTGCACTGCGCTGCTCAGCCACAAGGTGGAGCGCCGCGACCACGTTATTGCACTTGGCGGCGGCGTGATTGGCGATCTGGTCGGCTTCGCCTGCTCGATCCTGCGCCGCGGCGTCGATTTCATCCAGATTCCCACCACATTGCTGTCGCAGGTCGATAGCAGTGTCGGCGGCAAGACCGCGATCAATGCGCCGCAGGGCAAGAACCTGATCGGCGCCTTCCACCAGCCGCGCCTGGTGCTGGCCGATATCGATGCGCTGGACACACTGCCCTTGCGCGAACTCCGTGCCGGCTATGCCGAAGTTGTGAAATACGGCCTGCTCGGCGATGCCGATTTCTTCGCCTGGCTTGAGGCCAATGGCGCCGCATTGCTCGCCGGCGACAAGGCGCTGCGTGCCGAGGCCGTGGCGCGCTGTTGCGCCCATAAGGCGCGCATCGTCGCGGCTGATGAGCGTGAGGAAGGCGAGCGTGCGCTGCTCAATCTGGGCCACACTTTCGGCCATGCGCTGGAGGCCGAGACTGGCTATTCCGCGCGGCTGCTGCATGGCGAGGGCGTTGCCATCGGCATGGTGCTGGCTTTCCAGCTTTCCGGCCGGCTCGGTCTGTGCGATCCGGCGCTGGCCGCCCGCGTGCAGCGCCATCTTGATCTGAGCGGCCTGCCGGCACGGCTCGCGGCGGTGGATGGCGCGCAGAATTTCACTGTTGAAGTGCTGCTACACCACATGCAGCAGGACAAGAAAGTGCAGGACGGCAAGCTGGTCTTCATCCTGGCGGAAGCCATTGGCCGCGCCGTGCAGCGCAACGATGTCGCCCCGGCGGCGGTGAGCGCATTGCTGGCGGATGAATTGGCGCCGGCGAGGCAAGCAGCCGGCGCATGAGGGGACGGCTGCTCCGGCTTGCCCGTCTGTTGCGCTGGCTGCGCCCGCGCAAGCGCGGCGACCGACCGCCGCCGCCCGAACCGCCCACCGCCACCGATGTGCTGCGCAGCCAACTTGAGCAGCACGCTGCCCAGGGCAGCCTGGTCAAGCTCGAACGCGACATGCTCGGCTCGATCCTCGATCTCGACGAGGTGCCGATCGGCGATGTGATGGTGCACCGGCGCAAGATGGAAATGCTGGATGCCAGCCTGCCGCCGGCGGAGATCGTGGCGCAGGTGCTGGAATCGAGCCATACCCGCATCCCGGTCTGGCGCGACGAGCCGGAGAATGTCATCGGCGTGCTGCATGCCAAGACATTGCTGCGTGAACTGCATGCGCTGCATTTCGAGATCGAGAAGCTGGATCTGAAGCCGCTGCTGCTCGAACCCTGGTTCGTGCCGGAAACCACCACGCTCCGCGAACAGCTCAACGCGTTTCGCCAGCGCCGCGCCCATTTCGCACTGGTGGTGGATGAATACGGCGCCATCCTCGGCCTGGTTACGCTGGAAGACATTCTGGAAGAGATCGTTGGCGATATCCGCGACGAGCATGACCGGCCCAAGCGGGTCTACCGCCGCCAGGCCGATGGTTCGGTGCTGGTCGATGGCACGGCAACCATTCGCCAGCTCAACCGGCAATTCGACTGGCATCTGCCCGACGAGCATGCCACCACAATCGCCGGCCTGGTGCTGCATGAAGCCCAGGTGATCCCGGAGGCCGGGCAGGTTTTTGTGTTTCACGATTTCCGTTTCGAGGTGCTGCGCCGCCAGCGCAACCAGATCACGGTATTGAAAATCGCGCCGCTGCGCTCCGAGGATTAGCGGCCATGGCGATGTTCGCGGAAATCTTCGCCGTCATCGCACCGATCTTCGTGCTGGCCGGCCTGGGCTTCATCTGGGCCAAGCGCGGCCTGGCCTTTCCGATGGATGCCATCGGCCAGCTCGCCACCCATATCGGCACGCCCTGCCTGGTGATTTCCACCCTGCTGAAGGCGGAATTGCCGCGCGCCGAATTGGGCTGGATGGCGCTGTCGGCGGTTTCCGCCACCCTATGCTTCGTGGTCATCGGCTTCTTCGCGCTGCGGCTGCTGGGTTTGCCCTGGCGCAGCTATCTGGCGCCGATGGCCTTCCCGAATAGCGGCAATGCCGGGCTATCGCTCTGCCTGTTCGCCTTCGGCGCACCGGGCCTGGCGCTGGGTCTGGTCTGCTTCGCGCTGAACTCGTTCTGCAATTTCTCCATCGGCCAGGCGCTCTATGCCGGGCGCGGCAACTGGATCGGGCTGCTGCGCGCGCCGGTGATCTATGCCGTGCCGATTGGCGTGCTCGGCAACCAGTTCCAGGTCGAATTGCCACTGTTCCTGATGCGCAGCCTGGAAACCGCGGGCGCCATCACCATCCCGCTGATGCTGCTAACGCTCGGCGTCTCGCTCGCCAGCCTGCGGGTGCAGGATCTGCGCAACGCGCTTACCCTCACGGCTTTGCGTCTCGGCATGGGCTTCGCGGTCGGTCTGGCGCTGACTTGGGCCTTCGGCATGACCGGCGTGGCGCGCGGCGTGCTGATCATCCAATGCGCCATGCCGGTGGCGGTGATCAACGTGATCTTCGCGGTGCGCTATGCCCGCGATGCCACCGCCGTGGCCGGCCTGGTGGTGGTTTCCACCCTGGTCTCGTTCGCCACCTTGCCGCTGTTGCTGCTGATCGCCCTGGGATAGTGGCTGCCTAGCGAGCTACCGCCGAAGCCGGCGGCCTTCATGCAATAGGCCAGGATGGCGCAGCGCAGCCGCGAGGTGAGTGTGTTCTCGCGCCGCGCCGGATCGGCCTGCACCCGGGCCGCGAAGCCATGGCGGTCGAGGCCCTCCAACAGGCAGATATGCTCCAGCGCCTGCCATTCCTGCTGCTCCAGCCGCACGCTGGTCCGCATCAGGCCGAGCCGGATATTGCGGGTGACCAGGCTGGGGCGCACCGGGCGAAGCGGTGCCACCGGGGTTTCGGTTGTGTTTGGAGGGTTTTTAATCTCGTTCATGGGTATACGTTTAGTACATATACGTGCATGATGCAAACAAAAAGTTGTTGATTGACGCGCAAATCCTCTTATGAGCGCAAATAGCAACCCTAAAGTTTTGTTATGACAGGCTTTTTCCCGCTTCGTCCGGGGTGAGGGCGGTCAGCGCCAGGGCGTGCACGCCATCGGCCAGCTCTGCCGCCAGCAGCTTGTAGATCAGCCGCTGCCGCGCCACGCGGTTCTGGCCCTGGAAAGCCGCCGATACCACCCGCACCTCGAAATGGGTTTCCTCAGGCTTCAGCCCCTTCATGCCGGCATGGCCGGCATGGCGGCTCGACTGGTCCTCGATTTCGAGGGCCAGCGGCGCCAGCGCCTCGGTCAGCTTGTGTCGGATACGGTCCTGGATCGCGCCCATGTGACCCGCTTAAGTGGCGTTCGCCGCCCTGTCAAGCGCGGCTTCGCCTTGCCTTGCCCCCGGGCGCTCCCATACTCTTGCGCCATGGCACGGGCACGATCGGCACGGCAGACGCATTTCATCGAGCACGAGGCGGAATCCGCCGAGGGTCTCGGTACGCATCTGCGCACCTGCGACCATCCGGAATGCCGCCGCGAAGGGCGTTTTCCGGCGCCGAAAAGCCGCGAGCCACGCGATGGCCGCTTCTGGTTCTGCCTCGAACATGTGCGGCAATACAATCTCGGCTGGGATTTCTTCCGCGGCATGACGCCGGAAGAAGTCGAGGATTATCAGCGCGAGGACATGCTGGGCCACCGCCCGACCTGGACCTTCGGCACCAAGGCGCCCAGCGGCGAGGAACCGCAGGTCTGGGTCAAGGACGATCTCGGCATCCTGGCCGATGTCGGCATCGTGCTGAATGGCGGCCGGCGCCGCCCCGGGCCGGAGCCGGTTTTCGAGCCGCGCGAGCGCGAGGCCCTGCAGGAGCTGGATTTCGACCTGCAGGCGCTGAAACCGCCGCTGCGCTGGGCCGACATCAAGGCGCAATACAAGCTCATGGTGAAACGCTACCACCCGGACGCCAATGGCGGCGACCGCGAGGCAGAAGAGCGGCTGAAAAGCATCAACCAAGCCTATGCGTACCTGGAATCCCGGGGCTATACTTAGAGCCATCGACCCGGGAAGCCGCAGCCCTCCGCCCAGACGACAAGAAATTACCCGAAACGAGAGTCACGATGACGGCCATTCAGACCAAGCCAGTTTCTTCGCCCTTTGCTGCCGCCGGCATGCCGGACATGCCCGATGTGAAGATTTCCGTGCGCGATGTATTCGGCATCGACAGCGACATGACGGTGCCGGGCTTCTCGCATCGCTCGGAGCATGTGCCCGACCTCGACAGCACCTACCGCTTCGACCGCGAGACCACCCTCGCCATCCTGGCCGGTTTTGCCTATAACCGCCGCGTCATGGTTCAGGGTTACCATGGTACTGGCAAATCCACTCATATCGAGCAGGTTGCCGCCCGCCTCAATTGGCCCTGCGTGCGCGTCAACCTCGACAGCCATATCAGCCGTATCGATCTCGTCGGCAAGGATGCCATCGTGCTGCGCGACGGCAAGCAGGTGACCGAGTTCCGCGAAGGCATTCTGCCCTGGGCGCTGCAATCGCCGGTCGCCCTGGTGTTCGACGAATACGATGCCGGCCGCCCGGACGTGATGTTCGTGATTCAGCGTGTGCTGGAAGTAGAGGGCAAGCTCACCCTGCTCGACCAGAACCGCGTCATCCGTCCGCACAAGGCCTTCCGTCTGTTCTCCACCGCCAACACCATCGGCCTTGGCGACACCACCGGGCTCTATCATGGCACGCAGCAGATCAATCAGGGCCAGATGGACCGCTGGTCGATCGTCACCACGCTGAACTACCTGCCGGCCGAGGATGAAGTCGCCATCGTGGCGGCGAAGTCGCCGAGCTACCAGGATGCGGCGGGCCGCAAGACCCTGTCGCAGATGGTGGCGGTGGCCGAACTGACCCGCGCCGGCTTCATCAACGGCGATATCTCCACCGTGATGAGCCCGCGCACCGTGATCACCTGGGCCGAGAATGCGCGCATCTTCGGCGGTGTCGGTTTCGCCTTCCGCGTCACATTCCTCAATAAGTGCGACGAACTGGAGCGCGCCACGGTGGCGGAATACTACCAGCGCTGCTTTGGCGAGGAACTGCCGGAGACGGCGGCGAAGGTCGACCTGAAGTAACGGGACGCGCGTAGCATGGCCGGCAAGCCGGAATCGCCCATCGAGCCGTTCAAACGGGCGCTTGGCAATGCCACGCGCTCGATTTCGGGCGAGCGCGAATTGCAGGTCACGTTCGGGCCGGAAACCCCGGGCCTGCGCGGCCTGCGCGCCCGCCTGCCGGTGCCGGGCCGCGATCTGCCGGCGGCCGAGGTGGCGCAGTTGCGCGGCTTGGCCGATTCCATGGCTTTGCGGCTGAAGCATCACGACGACAAGCTGCATTCCAAGCTGCTGCCTCAGGGCGGCACCGCGCGCGCGGTGTTCGATGCCGTGGAACAGGCGCGGGTGGAAGCCATCGGCTCCAACCGCATGCCGGGCATGGCGCAGAATCTCACCGCCGCGCTGGAAGATCGCTGCAAGAATCGCGGCTTCCAGAAGGTCAAGGACCGTTCCGAGGCACCGCTGGCCGAGGCCGTGGGCCTGATGGCGCGCGAACGTCTTACCGGCCAGGCCGTGCCGGAAACCGCGCGCACCATGGTGGAGATGTGGCGCGGCTTCATCGAGGAGAAGGGCGGCAGCGATCTCGACCGCCTGCTCGGCTCGCTGCATGACCAGCGCGCCTTCGCCAAGCTGGCGCGCAAGCTGATCAAGGACCTCGACCTCGCCGACGAAGAGAGCGGCGACATGTCGGAGGATGACGAGAATTCCGACCAGGATAGCCAGGGCCAGCAGCCGCAGAGCCAGTCTGAAGGCGAGGACAGCCAGGATGGCGAATCCTCCGCCTCCGGCGAACAGCAGGCGGAAGCCTCCGATGCCGGCGGCGGCGAGGCCGCCGAGATGGAAGCCGAAGCCGGCATGGAGCAGCAGGTCGCTGGCGCGGGCGAGGAGGCCGGCAAGGGCCGCCGCCCGCCGATGGGCGATAATTACGGCGCCAACCGCGAGCAGACCTACAAGGCCTTCACCAAGCAGTTCGACGAGGTGGTGGAAGCCGACGATCTTTGCGATGCCGAGGAACTGGCCCGCCTGCGCCATCATCTCGACCAGCAGCTCAATCACCTGCAAAGCGTGGTCGGCCGGCTGGCCAACCGGCTGCAGCGCCGACTGCTGGCGAAACAGACCCGCTCTTGGGATTTCGACCTCGAGGAAGGCATTCTCGATGCGGCGCGGCTGGCGCGCATCGTTGCCAACCCCACGCTCTCGCTTTCCTACAAGGAAGAGAAGGAAACCGATTTCCGCGATACGGTCGTGTCGCTGCTGATCGACAATTCCGGTTCGATGCGCGGTCGCCCGATCACGGTGGCGGCGATGTGTGCCGATATCCTGGCGCGCACGCTGGAACGCTGCGCCGTGAAGGTCGAAATCCTCGGCTTCACCACCCGCGCCTGGAAGGGCGGCCAGAGCCGCGAGAAGTGGCTGAACGAGAACAAGCCGGCAGCCCCGGGCCGCCTCAACGATCTGCGCCACATTGTCTACAAGGGCGCCGATGCGCCCTGGCGCCGCGCCCGGCGCAATCTCGGCCTGATGCTGCGCGAGGGCCTGCTGAAAGAAAATATCGATGGCGAGGCGCTGATGTGGGCGCATGACCGCCTGCTTGGTCGCCCGGAGCAGCGCCGTATCCTGATGGTGATTTCGGATGGCGCGCCGGTGGATGATTCCACGCTCTCGGTCAATCCCGGCAATTATCTCGACCGCCATCTACGCGAGACCATCGAATGGATCGAGCGCCGCTCGCCGGTCGAACTCACCGCCATCGGCATCGGCCATGACGTGACGCGTTACTACCGCCGCGCTGTTACTATCGTGGACGCCGAGCAACTCGGTGGCGTGATGATGGAGCGTCTGGCGGAATTGTTCGAGGACGATCCCGGCGCCAAGGGTGCCGGCGCTGGCCGCGGTCGCGGACGTTCGCGCGCCGCCTGAAATGTCGGGTTCCATGGAGCCCGCGACTTTTTTACACGCCTTGCCGCATGCTGGCGCCGGCCCAAACTGGGGCGATGCCTAACTGATCTTCTTGATGCTATCGAGCAGCGACCCGAGCTTTGCCCGGGTCGCATTGCTCAAACTATTTGGGCCCGGGTCATTCGAACTCTGGGCATCGGAAGCTGTCGATGCAGGGTCGGCATTGGCGGCTTCCGGCGTCTCTGCCATGTCTTCCGGCGTGCCAAGCAGCGTGTTGATCGTGCCGACCAGTTGCGTCAGGTCGATAGGCTTCGCCACATAGGCATTCATGCCGGCGCCGAGATAGATCGCACGGTCGCCTTCCATGGCATTGGCGGTCAGTGCCACGATGGGCAACTGGCCGACCGGCGGCGGCAGCCGGCGAATGGCGCGGGTGGCGGCCATGCCATCCATCTCCGGCATCTGCACATCCATCAGCACCACGTCATAGGGCGCCGTCTGCACGGCGGTGCAGGCTTCGACGCCATTGTTCACCATGTCGACATGATGGCCGAGGCGGCGCAGCATGGTGGCGATCACCATCTGGTTCACCTGATTATCCTCGGCCACCAGCACCCGCAGCGGGCGGCCAAGCGCGGAACGGCGCAGATCCTCGGCACGCGGCAATTCCGCCTGGCTCGGCGCGATGCCCTCCGGCAGGGTGAGCTGGAACCAGAAGCGGCTGCCTTTCCATTCCTCGCTCTCGGCGCCGATCTGCCCGCCCATCAGTTCGACAAGCTGGCGCGAAATCGCGAGGCCGAGGCCGGTGCCGCCGAAGCGCCGGCTGATCGAGCGGTCAGCCTGGGTGAAATGAGTGAACAGGTCGGAAATCTTGTCGGCGGCGATGCCGATGCCGGTATCCTCGACGCCGACAGTGAGGTCGATCTGGCCATCGCTGCTATGCGCCGCCGTCACCGCGATGGTGACGCTGCCATGATCGGTGAACTTGATCGCATTGCCGACCAGGTTGAAAAGCACCTGGCGGATGCGGCTGGGATCGCCGCGCAGGTAGCGGGGCGTGTCCTCAGCCATGCGCACGGTGAGCGCCACGCCCTTGGTGGTGGCGCGCGGGCCCATCATGAACACGATGCTTTCGATCAGGCGCGGCAGGTCGAAATCCACTTCGTCCAGCCGCACCTTGCCGGCTTCCAGCTTGGAGAAGTCGAGGATGTCGTTCAGCAGCACCAGCAGATGCTCGGCCGATTCACGCGCCGCGCCCAGCAGCTTGCGCTGCTCCTCGTCCAGCGCGGTGTCGCCAAGCAGACCGACCGAGCCGAGTACGCCGTTCAGCGGCGTGCGGATTTCGTGGCTCATCATGGCCAGGAAATCGCCCTTGGCGCGGTTCGCGGCCTCGGCGCGGTCCTTGGCCTGGGCATAGCGGTCGGCGAGATCGCTCAAGCGGGCTGCCTGGTCTTCCACTTGGCGCTTGGCGGCGGCGAGGTCGACCAGGTTGGTTTCCAGCGCGCGCTGCTGTTGTTTCAGCGCCGTGATATCGGTGGCGATGCCGACCAGGCCGCCATCGGCGGTGCGGCGCTCGGCGGTGCGCAGCCAGCGGCCATCGGCCAGCCGCAATTCGGTGCTGCCATTCGCCGGCATCATCTGTTCGCGCTCGGTGAGCCAGGCGTCCACCTCGCCGGGCGCCACATCCACCAGCTTGCCGGCGATGGAGGCGCGCAGGATGTCGGCGAAGGCCATGCCGGGCACCAGCAGATGGCCGATCTCGGCATGGAAATCGCGGAAACGGCTGTTGCACAACACCAGGCGGTGATCGCGGTCGTAGAGCACGAAGCCATCGGAAATGCTCTCGATGGCATCGGCAAGCTGCGTCTCGGCGCGCTTCAGTTCGCTGATGTCGGAAAAGATCGAGATCACGCCGCCATCGGCGATGCGGTGGCGCGTGATGCGCAGCCAGAATCCAGGCCGCGGCTCGGCGATCATCGGCCGGCCATCGGGCTGATGCAGCGATTGCCGCAATTCATGGCGGAAGGCCTGGGCGTCCAGGGCGGGATTGTCGACCAGCCGCTGCCGCAGGATTTCCTCGAACAGCAATTCCAGATGCACGCCGGGCCGCACGATGGCCGGATCATGGCCGCTGATCTCGTAGAAACGGCTATTCGCCATCACCATGCGTTCGTCGGGGCCATAAAGCAGGAAGCCGTCAGGCAGGCTCTCGATCGAATCACGCAGGCGCTGTTCGGCGCGCTTGATGTCCGAGATATCGGCGAAGGTGGCGATCATGCCGCCTTGAGCGATGCGCTGGCGGGTGACGCGCAGCCAGCGGCCGGGCCGGTATTCGATATCCTGAGGCTGACCGGAGGGATTGAGGAAATCCTGCTCGGCCTGGCGGCGCATGCCGGCCTGCAGTTCAGGCGGCACGCCCCAGAGATTGCGCTCCACCACCATGCGGATCAGGTCAAGGCCATGCATGCCGGGCTTGGCCAAGGCCGGATCATGGCCGGAGAAATCGTAGAAACGCCGGTTGGCCAGCACCAGATAGCCATCGGCATCGTAGAGCGCGAAGCCTTCGTCGATGGTTTCGATGGCGTCGCGCAGCCGGTGCTCCGCCTGTTTCAGCGCCGTGATGTCGGAGGTGATGGACACCATGCCGCCATCGCCGGTCGGCGCTTCCGAGATGCGCAGCCAGCGGCCATCGGGCAATTGCCGTTCCACCGAATAGCCGGTCTTTTCGACATGCAGCTTCTGTTCGCGCAACTCCTCCCAGGCGGCAAGGTCGGCGGCATGGGATGGTTTCCCGTCATGCGCTATCGCGCGGCGGATCAGCTCGGCATGATCGCGACCGATCAGGCTGCTATTGCCATCGATGCCGAAATACTCGGTGCTGCGGGTATTGTGCAGCACCACGCGATCCTGTTCGTCGTATAGCACGAAGCCGTCCGGCATGTGCTGCAGGGCGGCGGTCAGGCGTTGCTCAGCGCGTCGCGTCGCCAGCATCTGCCGACGTAGCATCAGGCCAAGCCCGATGGCTACCAGCAAAGCCGCCGCCAGCAACGAGAAATCCGCTATCACATTGCGCCGCCAGTTGCTCAAGGCATCTTCCGGCGCCAGACCGGCGGCTACCACCAGCGGGTAATTGGCGACGCGGCGATAGGCGACATAGCGCGCCCTGCCGTCGCTGCGGCCAGACGAAAGATAGACGCCTTCGCCATGCTGCGGCAGCATCTCGGTGAACAGTTTCAGCCCGGCATCGCTGGAGCCGATATCGATGCCCTGGGGCGTATGGCGCATCAGACGCAGGCCGTCAGTGCGGTAGAGCGACAGCAGCGAATGCTTCTGCGGCTGCAGTTTGGCATAGACATTAGAGAAATATTCCGGCGCCACCGCCACGGCGATGACACCGCCGAAACCGCCATTGGCCCGATCAATGCGACGGCTGGCGCTGATCAGCCATTGTCCGGTAAGGCGGCTCAGCATCGGCGCGCCGATGAATAATCCGGTGTCGTTGCGCTCGACATGGGCCCGGAAATAGTCGCGGTCGGCGAGATTGATCGGGCGCGGCGGATCGGCGCCACTATCCAGGATCAGGTTGCCTTCTGTATCGAATACAATGAAGGACCGGATCTGCGGCAGGTCGGCTATCATGTTCAGCATGCGCCGCCGGACTTCGCTCAGAGGCGCCGCCTGCAGCACGCCGGCATCGGTTACCGCATCGGTGAAATACTGCAGGAACAGGTCGACCCCGGAAAAGGTGCGCGCAGCATGTTCATCCAGAACACGCGCCAATGCCTGCGCCTGTGCTTGCGCCGCGTTGAGATCTTCATCGCGCTGGCGGTGCAGTTGCAGCGCCACCGAGATGGCGAGCATGAACAGCACCAGGCCGAGAAACGCGGACAAGACCAGGGATATATTGCTACGCTTCTGCATGCGCCGGGCGGTACTGCCGCCAGATGAGGAATGGGTGTGTCGAGACTAGCAGAATTATCGCGGTTTAGTGCAATCGGCCTGCTTGCAGTTGTGGTGCTGGTTGTGACCTGGGCTGCACCGGCCTCGGCGCAGGTGCCGGGCCGGGATCCATTGCTGGTTAAGAGCCTTGCGCTTGAACTCAACCCGGAGGCGCCTGCAGAGCACCGGCTGGGGGTATTGGAGTATCTCGGCGGGCTGGTACTGGCCAGCGGGGATGGCCGCTTCGGCGGCTATTCCGGCCTCAGTGTCGATGCCGATGGAGCCGGCCTCTGGGCGGTGTCGGATCGCGGCCATTGGCTGCGGCTGGATTTCGCCCGCGATGCCGCCGGCATTCCCACGGGTATTGCCTCTGCCACGTTGGCGCCGTTGCTGGATCAGGCCGGCAAGCCGCTCACCGGCCGCAGGGCGGATGCCGAGGCGCTGCGCCGCGACCGCAGCGGCGGCTTCCTGGTCAGTTTCGAGCGCGAACACCGGGTCTGGCGCTATGCCAGCCCGCAGGAAAAGCCGGAGCCGGTGCCGATTCCCAGGGAGGTGAACGAATTACCGTCCAATGGCGGCCTGGAATCGCTGGCTATGCTGCCCGATGGCCGTTTGGTGCTGATCGGCGAGGAGGCGCTGTCGGTCCAGGATGCTGTTTCGCCCGTGTGGATCGGCGCTGAGTCGGCATGGCGCCAGCTTGGCTGGCCGCAGTATCAGGGGTTCCGGCCCACCGATGCGGTGGCCTTGCCGGATGGCGGATTGCTGGTGCTGGAGCGGGATTTTCGCTGGGCGGCGGGCTGGGCGGCACGGCTCAGCCGGGTCGGACCAGAGGATTTGAAGGCCAGGCCGGGAACCCTGCTGGTGCCGGCATTGCTGGCGGAATGGGCCAGACCCTATGCCAACGACAATCTGGAAGCCTTGGACCTGCGGCCGGGGCCGGATGGCCGGCCCTGGCTCTATCTGATGTCCGATGACAACCACAGCCGCTTCCAGCGGACGCTGCTGCTGGTGTTCAGATTGCCGGAAAATCAGTAAAAACAAACGCCCGCCCGGGTTTCCCAGGGCGGGCGCGAAACCTGTTCGGCTGCGGCCTTAGGCGGCCTTGGCCAGCGCCTTCTTCACCTGGCGCTTCAGCTTCTTGGCGTCATCCGACAGCTTCGAGTCGGTGGTCTTGACCAGCCAGTTGTCGAGGCCGCCATTATGCTCCACGGAGCGCAGGCCCTGCGCCGAGAGGCGCAGCTTCACATTGCGGCCAAGGGCTTCCGAAATCAGCGTAACAGCATGCAGATTCGGCATAAAACGACGCAGCGTCTTGTTGTTCGCGTGGCTCACATTGTGGCCGAACTGAACACCCTTGCCGGTCACTTCGCAGCGACGAGCCATGACAGACCTCTTTCTGGCAAAATTGCCCAACAAATCCAAAATCGGGCCGGGTTATAGGGGGGCTGGGGCCGCCCGTCAACCAGATTCAGGCCTGAAAAGCCGATCTTGGTTATATCGTTGACTCCGGGAGCCCAAGCCCGTATACAGCGGCACCCTTTTGACCGGGCCCCCGTTGGGGCCCTTTTTACGCTTTTCGACGGAGAGCGGTTGTGAAACGGACTTATCAACCCAGCAAGCTGGTGCGCAAGCGCCGCCATGGTTTCCGCGCCCGCATGGCCACCGTGGGTGGCCGCAAGGTAGTGGCTTCGCGCCGCGCCGCTGGCCGCAAGAAGCTGTCGGCCTGATCCTTTAGGACCGAACGCTCATGGCGACGGGTGGCCTCGAACGGCTCCGCCGCCGGGCGGATTACCTAAGGGTGCAGGGCGCCGAACGGCGCTCGGCCCAGCCCGGCCTGTTGCTGCAGGCCGCGCCTGCCGTGGATCTTCCAGGCCCCCCGGAATTCCAAGGTATTCGCATCGGATTCACCGCGTCGCGCAAGGTTGGCAACGCGGTGTTGCGCAACCGTGCCCGCCGCCGCCTGAAGGCGCTGGCGCGCGAGCTGCTGCAGGCCCATGCCCAGCCCGGCCATGATTATGTGCTGGTGGCGCGCCAGGCGACGCCGGAACGCGCCTATGGCGATCTGCGCCGGGATCTCGAAGCGGCGCTGAAGCGGCTGAAACTGTGGCGTGCGGCGTAATGCAATGAGCGCCGAACCGTCATATTCCGTGGCGGCCCGCCTGGTGGCTCTGCCGATCCAGGCCTACCGGTTGTTTCTCTCCCCCTGGGTGGGGCATAACTGCCGCTTCCAGCCGACCTGCTCGTGCTATGCACTCGAGGCGCTGGAGCGCCATGGTGCCGTGCGCGGCTCCTATCTCACCGTGCGGCGCCTGGCGCGCTGCCAGCCGTTCGGTGCCAGCGGTTTCGATCCGGTGCCTCCCGTGGAGGCGCCGGCCAACAAGGCGGATAGTCAAAAGCATGTCTGATCAGAAGAACCTCATCATCGCCATCGCGCTGTCGCTCGCGATCATGCTGGGTTTCCAGTTTTTCGTGGATGCGCCGCGCCAGGAGCGCATGCGCGCCGAGCAGGCGGCACAGAAGGCCGCCACCACGCAGGTGACGACGCCTGATGGCTCCAGCGCGCCGACCGCTGCGGGTCAGGTGCCGGGGCAGGCGCCGGGCCTTTCAGCAATGCCGAGCGTACCGGGTGCGCCGGTGGTGCCGGGTGCTGCCCGCGAAGCGGTGGTGAACCAGACCCCGCGCGTCACCATCGACGGCAAGCGGCTGCGCGGTTCGATCAATCTGGTCGGTGGCCGCATCGATGATGTGATCCTGCCGGATTACAAGGAGACGCTGGCGCCGGACAGCCCGGCGATCACGCTGCTCTCGCCAGCCGGTTCGCCGCATGCCTATTACGCCGAGTTCGGCTGGACCGCAGCACCAGGCGACACCACCAAACTGCCCGGCGGCCAGACCCGCTGGACCGCCGACCGCGAGGTGCTGAAGCCAGGCGAGACGCTGAACCTGCGCTGGGACAACGGCGAGGGCGTGGTGTTCACCCGCGCCATTTCGCTTGACGACAATTTTATGTTCAACGTCGTGCAGGGCGTCGAGAACAGCGCCGGCAAGCCGCTGACGCTGTTCCCCTATGCGCTGCTGTCGCGCCATGGCCTGCCCAAGACCGATGGCCTCTACATCCTCTATGAAGGCCCGCTCGGCGTGTTCCGTCCCAAGGCGGACGAGAAGGGCACGCTGAAGGAAGTGCCCTATGGCGATCTCGCCAAGGACAAGACTTCGGAATTTGATTCCGTCGGCGGCTGGGTTGGCTTCACCGACAAGTATTGGCTCGCCGCCCTGGTGCCGGGCGTGGAGCAGAATGTGAAGGCGCGCTTCACCCATGCCGGTGCGGCGCCGGCCGAGCGTTTCCAGGTCGATTGGCTCGGCGGCGGTGTCACCGTGCCGGCCGGCGGCAAGGCTGCTTCCTCCAGCCTGCTGTTCGTCGGCGCCAAGCAGACCGAACTGATCAACCGCTACGAGGAGCGCCACCAGATTCCGCGCTTCGACCTGGCCATCGACTGGGGCTGGTTCCCGTATCTCACCAAGCCGATGTTCTTCGGCATCCACTGGCTCTATGGCGCGGTCGGCAATATCGGCATCGCCATGCTGATCCTCACCGTGGTCGTGAAGCTGCTGTTCTTCCCGCTCGCCTACAAGTCCTACGTGGCGATGAGCGCGATGAAGAAGCTGCAGCCGGAAATGCAGCGCCTGCGCGAGCGCCATGGCGAGAATCGCGAGGCGATGCAGAAGGAGCTGATGGAGCTGTACAAGAAGGAGAAGGTCAATCCGGCCGCCGGCTGCTTGCCGATCCTGCTGCAGATCCCGGTCTTCTTCGCGCTCTACAAGGTGCTCTACATCACCATCGAAATGCGCCATGCGCCGTTCTATGGCTGGATCCACGATCTTTCGGCGCCGGACCCGACGTCCTGGATCAATCTGTTCGGCCTGCTGCCTTATGATATTCCGGCGATCTTCGCGGTTGGCGGCCTGCTGCATATCCTGTCGCTCGGCATCTGGCCGATCATCATGGGTGTCACCATGTGGCTGCAGATGCGCCTCAACCCGCAGCCGCCGGATCCGGTGCAGCAGAAGATCTTCGCCCTCATGCCGGTGGTCTTCACCTTCATGCTCGGCTCGTTCGCTTCCGGCCTGGTGATCTACTGGTCGTGGAACAACCTGCTCAGCATCGTGCAGCAGATCATCATCATGCGGCGCATGGGTGTGAAGATCGGCGGCGGCGCCGATCCGGAAGCCGCGAAGAAATAAGATGACACAAACGCCGTATACCGCGGCACAGATCGAGAAGGGCCGGCTGCTATTCGCCGGCCCTTGCGATTTTGTCGCCGGGGCGCAGCGCGCGGAGATGCTGCCCGGCCCCGGTGTGCCGGAAATCGCCTTCGCCGGGCGCTCCAATGTCGGCAAGTCCAGCTTGGTCAACGCGCTGACCGGCCGCAAGACCCTGGCCCGCGTGTCGAACACGCCGGGCCGCACACAGCAGCTCAATTTCTTCGCGCTGGGGACTAAGCTGATGCTGGTCGACCTGCCGGGCTATGGCTATTCCCAGGCCGGCAAGCAGGTGGCCGCGGAATGGACCGGGCTGGCCATCGATTTCCTCAAAGGCCGGCCCAACCTGCGCCGCGTGCTGTTGCTGGTGGATGGCCGCCATGGCCTCAAGGACAGCGATTTCGAGATCATGGAAATCTTCGATCTCTCGGCGGTGGTCTACCAGGTGGTGCTGACCAAGGCGGACAAGGTGAAGCCGGCGGAAGCGGCAGCAAGACTGGCGGAAACCAAGGCCAAGGTGGCCCGCCGGGTAGCGGCGCATCCCGATGTGCTGTTCACGTCCAGCGAGAATGGCACCGGCATTCCCGAGTTGCGCGCCGAACTGGCGGCGCTGGCCTAAGGCTCCGTTACCCTTTATAAAATTCCGCGACTGAGCTCGAGACTGAAAGCCTGACACGGAAACGCCCATGAAAACCGCCGGCCCGAAGCCCCTGGAAGCGCATCTGCAGGATACCGCCAAGGTACTTTCCGAGGCGCTGCCCTATATGCGCCGTTTCCATGGCCAGACCATGGTGATCAAGTATGGCGGCCATGCCATGGGCGACGAGCATCTGGCGCTGGAATTCGCCCGCGACGTGGTGCTGATCAAGCAGGTCGGCATCAATCCCATCGTGGTGCATGGCGGCGGGCCGCAGATCGGCGCCATGCTGGAGCGGCTCAAGATCAAGAGCGAATTCATCGATGGCCTGCGCGTCACCGACCAGGCCACCGTCGAGATCGTCGAGATGGTGCTGGCCGGCTCGATCAACAAGCAGGTTGCCACTGCGATCAACACGGTGGGCGGCATCGGCATCGGCATCTCGGGCAAGGATGGCCGGCTGATCGAGGCGCGCAAACTGCGCCGTAGCGTGCGCGATCCCGGCTCCAATATCGAGAAGCTGCTCGATCTCGGCTTTGTCGGCGAGCCGGTGCGGGTGAACCCGGATATCCTGCGCACGCTGCAGAATTCCGACATCATCCCGGTGGTGGCGCCGATTGGCGTCGGCGAGAATGGCGAGACTTACAACATCAACGCCGATACGGCTGCTGGCGCCATTGCCTCCGCCGTCGGCGCCGCCAAGTTGCTGATGCTTACCGATGTGCCGGGCGTGCTGAACAAGGAAAAGCACCTGATCCCGAAGCTGACGCCGAAAGACGCGCTGATGCTGATGGGCGACGGCACGATTTCCGGCGGCATGATCCCGAAGCTGGAAACCTGCCTGGATGCGGTGCGCGGCGGCGTTGGCGCGGCGCATATCCTGGATGGCCGCATCCCGCATGTGCTGCTGCTGGAGCTGTTCACCGCGCATGGCGTCGGCACCATGCTGGAACGTCCGGCGGTGCAGCCGCGCAAGGACTAGCGGCGCGCGGCTTCTAGCGCGGCGGCTGCCAGAGGCTTAAGAAGCGCTGCACCACGCTGGCGGAATTGTCGGAAGCCAGCGCCATGAAGGTTGCCATCTCGTTGGCGCCTGATTCACCGCCCGCCAGATCGGACAGGCTGCGGAAGGCGATGAACGGCACGCCGTTGGCATAGGCCACCATCGCCACCGCAGCACTTTCCATGTCCAGCACCTGCGCCTTGAAGCTGGCGAACACATAGCGGCGGAAATCGGCATTATCGACAAAGGCCTGGCCCGAGACGCCGTTGCCGCCAACCAGCAGGCGCGGTTTTTGCTCCAAGCAGACATTCGCCGTCGTGCAATGTGCCAGCGGCACATCATGCAGCCTGCGCGCCGCCGCCAGCATACCGGCATCGGCAGCGAACCAGAATTTCTCTTCCGGCTGTTTCAGCCCGGCGCGGCGCACTTCCACGCTGCTTGGAAAGATCATGCCGTAATTCGGCTGTTCGGGTTTTTTCCACGGCGGCAGCGCGTATTTGCCGCCGCCCAAATCGCGCGCGAAGGTGGCTTCCAGATATTGTGCCCATTGTTCCGCCACCACCACATCGCCGATATGAAGCGCCGGATCGACGCCGCCGGCAATGCCGCTGAACACGATGCCGGTGATGTCGAAACGGTCGAGCGCGATCTGCGTCGCCATGGTGGCATTGACCATGGAAATGCCACTCAGGAAGAGCACCACCTTGCGGCCTGACAGTGTCGCGGTGACGAATTCGATGCCGTTCACGTCATGGCTTTTCGCGTCATTGGCGGCGGCTTTCAGTTTCACCCATTCCGGCGCGAAGGCGGAGATCACCGCAATGCGCGGCAGCGGGTCCAGCCGCTCGGCAGCCTGTAGCGGGAAGGTGAAAATCAGCAGCAGGGCAAGCAGCAGAGGGCGCATGGGAGGCTCCGATGTTTGAATCGATCATAGCGTAAGTTGCGGTATCGGGGCAGGCGGTTCTGGCGATTGCCGGCGTGACGCGGCATAGTGCTGGCCTGTTGCAGGAAAGGAATGGAAATGGCTGCTGACACCACCGCCCGCGCCGCCGAGGCTGCCGCGCATCATGGCGGCTTCGATCTGCTGCCGGTGGTGATCCTGCTGGCGGCGGCCGTGGTGGCGGTGCCGCTGTTCCGGCGGCTCGGGCTTGGCTCGGTGCTCGGCTATCTCGCCGCCGGGCTTGCCATCGGCCCCTATGGTGCAGGGCTGTTTTCCGATCCGCAGGCGATCCTGCATGTCGCCGAACTCGGTGTTGTCATGTTCCTGTTCATCATCGGCCTGGAAATGCAGCCCTCCCGGCTGTGGGCGATGCGCGGCGAGATTTTCGGCCTTGGCCTGGCCCAGGTTGGCGCCTGCATCGGCCTGCTGATCTGCGTCGGCCTGGCGCTCGGCTATCCGGTGGCGCAGAGCTTCGTCGCCGGCACCGGCTTCGTGCTTACCTCCACCGCCATCGTCATGCAGATGCTGGAAGAGCGCAAATCCATGGGCCTGCCCAAGGGCAGGCGCATCATCGCCATCCTGCTGCTGGAAGACCTTGCCATCGTGCCGCTGCTGGCGCTGGTTGCCTTCCTGGCGCCGGGCGGCGGCAGCATGAGCCTGATGGATCGCCTGGCCGGCATCGCCGTCGGGCTTGCCGCCATCGTCGGTCTGATCGCCGCCGGGCGCTGGCTGCTCGATCCGATGTTCCGCCTGCTGGCCAAGACGCGGGCGCGTGAGGTGATGACGGCGGCGGCATTGCTGGTGGTGCTGGGTGCGGCATTGGCGATGCAGGCCGCCGGGCTGTCCATGGCGATGGGCGCTTTCCTGGCCGGCGTGCTGCTTTCCGAATCCTCCTTCCGGCACCAGCTCGAAGCCGATATCGAACCCTTCCGTGGCGTGCTGCTCGGGCTGTTCTTCCTTGGCGTCGGCATGGCGCTGGATCTCGCCACGGTGGCGAATAACTGGCGCCTGATCATCATCGCGGTGGCGGCCTACATGGTGCTGAAGACCATCGGCATCTACATCATAGCCCGGCTGTTCCGCGCCAAGCATCGCGAAGCGGTGGAACGTGCCGTGCTGATGGCGCAAGGCGGCGAATTCGCCTTCGTGCTCTACGCCACCGCCGCCAGCGTCGGCATTATCAACGCCGAAGCCAATGCCATGCTCACCGCCATCATCATCATCTCGATGGTGCTGACGCCAGTGATGACTATTCTGCATGACCGCCTGATGCCGGCCGCCGATGATGCCTCCATGGATGGTGTCGAGATGGCGGAGGGCCTGGAGGCCAGCGTGCTGCTGATCGGCTTCGGCCGTTTCGGCCAGATCGTCAGCCAGCCGCTGCTAGCCAACCAATGCTCGATCTCGATCATCGACACGGATACGGATTCGATCCGCGATGCCCGGCAGTTCGGCTTCAAGATCTATTACGGCGATGGTGGCCGGTTGGATATCCTGCGCGCCGCCGGTGCCGACCGCGCGCGGCTGGTGGTCGTGGCGCTGAACGACCGCGAGGCCAGCCTGAAGATTGTGAAGATGGTGAAGGCGGAATTTCCGCTGGTGCCGGTGCTGGCGCGCGCCTTCGACCGCGAGCATGCCAAGGAGCTGATCGAAGCCGGCGTGGATTACCAGATCCGCGAGACTTTTGAATCCGCACTGGCCATGGGGCAGCAGGCGCTGACGGTGTTGCAGGTCGAGGAAAGCGCGATCAACGATGTCCTGGCCGATATACGGCGGCGCGATCTGGAGCGGCTGAATGTCGAGATTGCCGGCGGCGACATGGGAGATGCGGCACGCGAGCTGATGTATGGCAATATCGGGCGCGGAGATCCCGGCAAGCATTGAACGTTAGCTGGGCAGGCTGAGCAGCCAGTCGCGGAAGGCGCCGATCGCCGGTTCGCGGGTGCGGCCTTTCAGGTGCAGCAGGTAATAGCCGCCAGGTCGGCGCACGCGCTGACTGGGCAGTGGCTCCACCAGGCGGCCGTCGCGTAACTCCGTCGCCACGAAGAAATCCGGCACCAGGGCGAGGCCAAGCCCGTTCACCGCCGCTTCGATCGACATGAAGAAATGTTCGAAGGCCGGGCCCTGCTGTGCCATCGGCTGTTTCAGACCGGCCTGGCCGAACCATTCCGCCCAGGCCTCGGGCCGGGTCGAATGGGTCAGCAAGGCATGGCGGCGGATATCCTCGGGCCGTTTCACCGGGCGGCTTTTCAGCAGCGCGGGGGCGCCGACCAGGATCACGGTTTCGGGAAACAGGAAGGTGGCTTCCAGTTCATCGGGCCAGTCGCCGGCGCCGTATTGCAGCCCGACATCGATGGCCTCGCGGGCGAAGTCGATGCGGCGGTCGGCGCTGGTCACGTCCACGGCGATTTCCGGGTGGAGGCGCTGGAATTCCGCCAGGCGTGGCATGAACCAGCGCATGGCGAAGGTTGGCAGCGTGGTAATGGTGAGGCGGTTGGCCGGCCGTCCAGCGCGCGCCACCAGGCGGGTGGCAGCAGTCAGACGGTCGAAGGCATCGGTCAGCGCCGGCAGGTAGGCCGCGCCCATCGCGGTCAGTTCCAGGCCGCGTGGGCCGCGCTGGAAAAGCTGCACGCCGAGATCGGCCTCCAGCTGCTTCACCAGCCGGCTCACCGCGCCCTGGGTGACATGCAGTTCCTGGGCGGCGCGGGTGAAGCTCAAATGCCGCCCAGCGGCGGCGAAGGCGCGCAGGGCGTTCAGCGAGGGGAGGGCTTCACTATGAGAAAAACTCATAACACCGGAGTTTAAATCGATTGTCGCGGCGGCGCCAGCGGCTAAGATCGCTGCCATAACAATCCTCAAGCCCAGCGATTGCCAGGAGCCGCCCCATGAACGCACTGACCCCGACCCAGAAGCCAGCCGGCGCCAGCACGCTGCCGAATGGCGGCCGCCCGATCCGCCCCTTCCATCTTGCCTTCCCGGTGCATGATATTGCCGAAGCGCGCCGCTTCTATGGTGAGCTGCTCGGCTGCCCGGAAGGCCGCTCGGCCGATAACTGGGTCGATTTCGATCTCTTCGGCCATCAGATCGTGGCGCATCTGGCGCCGGAAGAATGCGGCCATGCCAAGACCAGCGATGTCGATGACCATGCCGTGCCGGTGAAGCATTTCGGCGTGGTGCTGACCATTCCGGAATGGAAGGCGCTGGCCGAGAAGATGACTGCCGTCGGCACCAAGTTCGTGATCGAGCCTTATGTGCGCTTCGAGGGCGAAGTCGGCGAGCAATACACCATGTTCTTCCTCGATCCCTCGGGCAACGCGCTGGAGTTCAAGGCCTTCGCCCATGACGAGATGATCTTCGCCAAGTAAGTTCTACAGCAGCCCCATAAGCTGTTCTCCAGATGCAGCCGTTGGCTCCCGTGCCAGCGGCTGCATTTTTTTTCTAGGCTGGCAATACCCTGCCGATGGCGCCGCCTATGGCGCTCCACAGCGCGCCAACCAGGGCGTTCCAGGCTTTTTCCAGCATCACTGCGGCCAAGCCTTTCAGCACGTTGACCAGATTGCGCGCCATGGTCTTGAGGCTGTCGAGGAAGAAGGGCTCAAGGTCCGGCCCGATCTGGCCCGAGGCGATGCCGGAGGCCACCAGGGCGCCTTGCTGCGCCAGGGCCTGCATCTGCGCCTGCGCGAAACCTTGCACCTGGGTCACATCCTGGCCGATGGCGGTGTTCACGGCGCCGGTGAGCTGGCCGACGAGGGCATTCACATCGATTGCGGGCATGTTGCGTCCTCCAATGATCAGCCAGCGGCTATCAGCGCGCCAGCGCCTTTTCGTAGATCAGGGCCTGCTGCATCGAGATGACATACTGGCCCTTGAAGGCCTGCACCTCGATCAGGCTGAGCGCGCGGGTGGCGTGGGTGCTGCGCATGGTCGAGATCGTCTGTGCCAGCAAGGCCACCACGCCGGAGCTCGGTGCCGGCATTGCCTGGATGTCGCTGATCGCCTTGCCGAGCAGGTTGGTGCCGCTGGGCGTCGAGGGCATCGGGCGGCTGTCGATCTGCACCTTGGTGGCTTCCAGCAGCGCGATCAGTGCCGTGTAGTTGGTCTGTGCCGCGGCATAGCCCTGCGGATTGCTCGGGTTCTGTGCCACCTGGTCGAACAGCGCCATGCCATTGGTGTTGGCGGTGCCGAGCGCCTGCACGATGCTCTGGTCATAGGCCGGGGCGAGCTGGGCCTGGCAGCCGCCGAGAAACAGCAGGGCCAAGAGGGCGAGGAAGGGCACCCGAAGGCGATGTCGGATATTCGCCCTGAATACGGGAATATTATGCATAAATACCTCCTATAAGGGCTAATTCGCCTCTTATAGGAGGTATTGTTCCGCCGATCTATGTTTTTCTTATAGGTGGGCCAGCGCCCGCTCCAGGAATTGCTCCGACCATTCCTGCACAAAATGGCCGCCATCGGGCACTTCAATGGGCGGCGGGCAGTTGCGGATCACCTTGTGCAGGCCCTGCATCACCGGGGCGCCCAGCACCGGATCGGCCATGCCGATCACCATCACGCTCTTGCCCTGCCAGTCGTTTTTCCAGAATTCCAGCGCGCGGCGCGAATGCTCGGTGCCCGGTGCCTGCGGATTGTCTGGCACCAGGTTGGGGAAGCGGCGCACGCCGCCCTTGTAGTGCAGATCGGGATAGGGCGCGTCATAGGCGGCGGTTTCCGCCGGCGTCAGGTGCGGGCAGCCGCGCGCGATCAGCTTGCCAATCGCCATGTCCGGATTCTTGTTGTTCCAGGCGCGCCAGTCGAGGAAGCCTTGCGTCAGCGGCCGGTCGCCGGTCGCCAGCGCCGTGTTCATCACGAACAGGCCGCTGAAGCGTTCCGGCATCTTCATCGGAATGGTGAGGCCAAGCAGCCCGCCCCAATCCTGGCAGACCAGCACCACGTTCTGCAGGTTCAGCGCCCGGATCAGCGCGATCAGGCTGTCACGGTGGAAATCGAAGGTATAGACCGCATCTTCGCGCGGCTTGTCGGATTTGCCGAAGCCGAACAGGTCCGGCGCCACCACCCGGTGGCCGGCCGCCACCAGCGGCCCGATCATGCGGCGGTAGAGATAGCTCCAGGTCGGCTGGCCATGCAGGCAGAGGAAGGTCTTGCCGCCATGCTTGCCTTCGTCCAGGTAATGCATGCGCAGGCCATTGGCCTGATCGAGGTAATGCGACTTGAAGGCATAGCCGGGCAGGTTCTCGAACCGCTCGTCCGGCGTGCGCAAGGCTTCGATCATGGCGTCTCTCTCCCTTGTTTATCTTTATGGGAGAAAGACTGAACCTCCGGGCGGCCAAGTCAATGGCCGGCCCGGGTGCCAAATTTGCTTGCTGCCGTTACGGCAGCCTTATTTCTTCTTGCTCTTCTTCTTCACCTTGGGGCGCGCCTTGCCCGGCTTGGCGCGCACCGCCTTGGCATGGGCGGCCATCGCCTTGGGGCCGAAGACGCGGCGGAAGATGGTATCCACATGCTTGAGGTGGTAGCCGAGGTCGAACAGCTCGGCGAGCTGCTTCGGCTTCAGCTTGGCGGTCACTTCCGGCTCGCTTTGCAGCAGCTTGAGAAAGTCGCCGCCCTGGCGCCAGATGGTCATGGCGTGCTTCTGCACCAGGCGGTAGCTGTCCTCACGCGACAGCCCGGCCTGGGTCAGCGCCAGCAGGATACGCTGCGAATGCACCAGGCCGCCGAAGCGGTCCAGGTTCTTCATCATGTTTTCGGGATAGACCACAAGCTTCTCGATCACGCCAGCCAGGCGATGCAGCGCGAAATCGAGATGGATGGTGGCGTCGGGCCCGATGCCGCGCTCGACGGAAGAGTGGCTGATGTCGCGCTCATGCCACAAAGCCACATTCTCCAGTGCCGGAATCACGGCCGAACGCACCAAGCGCGCCAGGCCGGTGAGATTCTCGGTCAGCACCGGGTTGCGCTTGTGCGGCATCGCCGAGGAGCCCTTCTGGCCGGGCGAGAAATATTCCTCGGCTTCCATCACCTCGCTGCGCTGCAGGTGACGGATCTCGGTCGCCAGCCGCTCGATGGAGGACGCGACCACGGCGAGATGCGCGAAATAGGCGGCATGGCGGTCGCGCGGGATCACCTGGGTGCTCACCGGCTCCGGCTTCAGGCCAAGCTGCTTGGCGACATGCTCTTCCACGCGCGGGTCGATATTGGCGAAGGTGCCGACAGCGCCGGAAATCGCGCAGGTGGCCACTTCCTCGCGCGCCAGTTCCAGGCGGCGGCGGGCACGCTGGAATTCGGCATGGTAGCCGGCCAGCTTCAGGCCGAAGGTCACCGGCTCGGCATGGATGCCGTGGCTGCGGCCGATGGTGGGCAGCAGCTTGTATTCGAAGGCGCGCTCTTCCAGTGCCTTCAGCACCCGGTCGCAGCCGGCCAGCAGCAGGTCGGCGGCCTTCACAAGCTGCAGGTTGAAGCAGGTATCCAGCACGTCCGACGAGGTCATGCCCTGGTGCACGAAGCGCGCCGCCGGGCCGACATATTCCGCCAGGTTGGTGAGGAAGGCGATCACGTCATGCTTGGTCTCGCGCTCGATGGCGTCGATCCGCGCGATCTCCCACTTGCCCTTCTTCCACACCTCCTTGGCGGCGGATTTCGGGATCACGCCCAGTTTGGCCTGGGCATCGCAGGCATGGGCCTCGATCTCGAACCACAGCCGGAACTTCATTTCCGGCTCCCAGATGGCAGCCATTTCAGGGCGGGTATAGCGGGGAATCATGCGGGCCTCGTCTGCGGCGGGAAGCGAGGCGGTTTTACTCCCCCGGGCCGGCCAATTCAACGCATCGGAACGGGCGGATTGACGCTTCCGTGCGATTAGGGCAGCGTCCGGGCAACTTCCGGGGAGGTGCCGCCATGGCTGCTGAGAATACTGTTCCGACCATCGACCGCCGCGACCTGGATTTTCAGCTTTTCGAGGTGCTGGATGTGGCCGCCCTGGCCGAGCGGCCCTATTTCGCCGACCATGACCGCGAGACGCTCGGCGCCGCGCTGGATACCGCCCAGAGCATCGCGGCGGCGCATTTCCAGACCCATAACCGCAAGAACGACCTGAACGAGCCGCATTTCGATGGCGCGACCGTGCATATCATCCCGGAAGTGCGCGCGGCTTTGGATCAGTTCATCGCTGCCGGCTTCATGGCGGCGCATCGCGGCTATGACGAGGGCGGCCAGCAATTGCCCTGGAGCGTGATGCAGGGCTGCTTCGCCTGTTTCAACGCCGCCAATATCGGCACCATCGCCTATGCCTTCCTCACCATCGGCGCTTCCAACCTGATCGGTGCCTTCGGCAACGATGAGCAGAAGCGGCGCTATCTCAAGCCGATGACCGAGGGCCGTTTCTTCGGCACCATGTGCCTGTCCGAGCCGCAGGCCGGTTCCGGCCTCGCCGATATCCGCACCCGCGCCGTGCCGCAGCCCGATGGCAGCTATTCGATCAGCGGCAGCAAGATGTGGATTTCCGGCGGCGAGCATGAACTGGCGGAAAACATCGTGCATCTGGTGCTGGCCAAGATCGAGGGCGCGCCGGCCGGCGTGCGCGGCATCTCGCTGTTCATCGTGCCCAAGCGTCATGTGCATGAGGATGGCTCGATCGGCCAGCGCAATGACGTGCAGCTTGCCGGGCTGAATCACAAGATGGGCTATCGCGGCACCACCAACACGTTGCTGTCCTTCGGTGAGAATGGCGCCTGCATCGGCTATCTGGTCGGCGAGCCGCATCGCGGCCTCGACTACATGTTCATGATGATGAACGAGGCGCGCATCGGTGTCGGCCTCGGCGCCACTTCGCTCGGCATCGCCGGCTACCGCTACAGCCTGGATTACGCGCGCCAGCGCCTGCAGGGCCGCGCGCCGGACAACAAGGACCCGGCCTCGCCGCCGCTGCCGATCATCCAGCATGCCGATATCCGCCGCCTGCTGCTGGCACAGAAGGCAGCGACAGAAGGCGCGCTGGCGCTCTGCCTCTATGCCGCGTATCTGGTCGATCTGCAGCATGCGGCAAAGGATGCGGCGGAAAAGCAGCGCGTGTCGCTGCTGCTGGATATGCTCACGCCAATGGTGAAATCCTGGCCCAGCGAATTCTGCCTCGAGGCCAACAAGCATGCCATCCAGGTACTCGGCGGCTATGGCTATACCCGTGATTATCCGGTGGAGCAGTATTACCGCGACAACCGCCTCAACCCGATCCATGAAGGCACCCACGGCGTGCAGGGCATGGACCTGCTGGGCCGCAAGGTGACGATGCAGGGCGGTGCCGGCTTCAAGCTGCTGTTCGAAACCATCCAGGCCGATTGCGCCTTGGCTAAAGCTGTGGCGGAAACCGCCGGCCTGGCGGCTGCGCTGGAAACCGCCCTGGCCCGCGTGGCGGAGACCACCCAGGCGATGCAGCCGGCGGCGAAAGATGGCCGCATCGCGCTCTATCTCGCCAATGCGACCCTGTATCTCGACATGATGGGTCATGTCGTTGTCGCCTGGATGTGGCTGCGTCAGGCGCGGGTCGCCGCCCAGGCGCTGGCCGCCGGCCAGAGTGGCACGGAAGCGGATTTCTACCAGGGCAAGCTGGCGACGGCGCGCTACTTCTACGCCTATGAACTGGGCAAGCTGGATTACTGGCTGCCGTTGCTGGCGCGGCTGGAGCCGGCGACGCTGGAAATGCGTCCCGAGTGGTTCGTCTAAACCAAGATATGATGGCGTAGCCGCTTGGGAAGCGGCAGAGTGGCGGCATCCGTCAGCAAAGGTGCCCCACGCCATGTATGTCATTGTCCCCACCATCGTTCACTCGCTGATCAGCTTCGCTGCGCTTGCCGCCGGCCTGGCGGTGCTGCTGGACCTGCTGCGCAAAGATGATCGCCCGGCAATGGTGAAGCTGTTCCTGCTGACGGCATTTCTCACCTCGGCCAGCGGCTTCCTGTTTCCCGTCACGGAGATACTGCCGTCCCATATCACGGCAGTGATTGCCCTGCTGGTGCTGCTGCCGACCTGGTCCGCGCGCTATCGCTTCCGGCTGCTCGGCGCCTGGCGCTGGGTTTATGCCGGCGGTGCGGTCGCCAGCCTGTATTTCATCGTCTTCGTGCTGATCGTGCAGATATTCATGAAAACCCCGGCGTTGCGCCAGGCGGCGGAAAAGGCCGAACCGCCTTTCGCTATCACCCAAGGCATCGTGTTGCTGATTTTCCTCGCGCTTGGCCTGCAGGCGGTGCGTAAATTCCGCCCGGCATAGCTGTTCCGCTTCAGTGGCAACGGCTATGCTCAACCCATGGCCGACAAGCCGGAAAAACCCTTTCAGCGTTTCAACGCGCCGCGCGGCCTCAATGTCGCGCTTGGGCGGCTGACCAAACCGCTGGTGAAGCAGCGCGGCGCGGTGTTCGGCGACATCCTGTCGCGCTGGCCGGAAATCGTCGGGCCGTTGCTCAGTCCTGACACGCAGCCGGAACGCCTGCTCTACGGCGCGCGCGATGGCCATGGCGCGACGCTGGAAGTCGGTGTGAACGGCGCCCAGGCGCTGGAATTGCAGCATCTGGCGCCGCTGGTGGTGGAGCGCATCAACAGCTATTTCGGGTATCAGGTTGTCGCCGGACTGAAACTCAAGCAGATGCCGATTCGGCCCAAGCCGAGCCAGGCGCGTCCGAGTCGCGTTCCGCGCCGACTCGGGCCGGAGGAGGCTGCCAGGCTGTCCGAACTGCTCTCCGCAATCGAGGATAAAAACCTCCGCCAAGCACTTGAGACTCTTGGCCGATCTCTTCTGAAGCAAGGCTAGCTGCGCCTTATTGGTGCCAGATTCCTGTGGATAAGAAACGAGTTGGGTTGAAGGCCCGTCGTTGAAATCCATAAAATACCCCCTGGATATTGGGGGTGGGAGCCTCTTCATGAACTATATACAGCGTCTTGCCGCCATTCTGTTTTTCGCCGCCGGGCTTGTGGGCCTGGGTGGCCTTGTGACTGTGAGCGGTGTGGCGCGTGCGCAATCCACCGATCCGCGGCTGCAGGACATGGTGCTCGGCAAGGCCGATGCGCCAGTCACCCTCATCGAGTATGCCTCGCTGACCTGCCCGCATTGCGCCAATTTCCACGCCAGCGTTCTGCCGGTGCTGAAGACCGAATACATCGATACCGGCAAGGTGAAGCTGATCTTCCGCGACTTCCCGCTGGACCAGCTCGCGCTGGCCGGTGCCGCCGTCGCGCGCTGCGCCGGGCCGGAACGCTACTACAGCTTCCTGGAAGTGATGTTCAGCCAGCAGCGCGCCTGGGCCACGGCGGCCGATCCGCGCGCCGCGCTGGCCCAGATCGCCCGCCTCGGCGGCATGTCCACCGAGCAGGTGGAGAATTGCTTCAATGATCAGGCGGTCAACGACTACATCCTGAATTCCCGCCTAGAAGGCAATCAGAAGTTCAACGTCAATTCGACGCCGACGCTGATCGTCAACGGCAAGACGCTGGCTGGCGTGCCGAGCATCGATGAGCTGCGCAAGCTGATCGACGGCCTGGCTGCCAACGCCCCCGCCGGTGGCAGCAATGCGTCGCAGGCGGCAAGCGCCGGCAACTGGTTCGGCGGCAATAGCAAGACCTATATCGCCATCGGCATCGTGGTGCTGGTGGTCGGCGGCATTGTGATCTTCCTGCTCCGCAAACGCTGAAGCAGGCTTCAAGTTCAGGGCGGTTTTCGAAAGGGAAAGCCTGTGCAGTTCACCAAGTTGCGCCTTTCCGGCTTCAAGTCCTTCGTGGAGCCGACCGAATTCGTCATCCATCCGGGCCTCACGGGCGTTGTCGGGCCGAATGGCTGCGGCAAGTCGAACCTGGTCGAGGCGTTGCGCTGGGTGATGGGCGAAAACTCGGCCAAGCGCATGCGCGGCTCAGGGATGGACGACATGATCTTCGCCGGCACGGCCACGCGGCCGGCGCGGAATGTCGCCGAAGTGTCGCTGGTGCTGGACAACAAGACCCGCACCGCGCCTGCCGCCTTCAACGAGCATGAGAACCTGGAGATCGTCCGCCGCATCGAGCGCGAGCGCGGTTCGGATTACCGCATCAACGGCCAGGATGTGCGCGCCCGCGATGTTCAGTTGTTTTTCGCCGATCTGGCATCGGGCGCCAATTCGCCGGCCATGGTCAGCCAGGGCCGCGTTGGTGCCATCATCAATGCCAAGCCGACCGACCGTCGCATGCTGCTGGAAGAGGCGGCCGGCATTTCCGGCCTGCATTCGCGCCGGCATGAGGCCGAACTGCGCCTCAAGGCGGCGGAAACCAATCTTGAGCGTGTCGTCGATGTCATCGGCCAGCTCGATCAGCAATTGCAGGGCTTGAAGCGCCAGGCGCGTCAGGCCAGCCGCTACCGCAACATCGCCGGCCAGATCCGCCGCACCGAGGCGATCCTGTTCCATCTGCGCCATCAGGCTTTGCAGGAAGCCCTGGCCCAGGCCGAGGCGGCTTTGCATGAAGCCGAGCGCGAGGTTGCCGACCGCACGCTGCAGGTTTCCGAAGCCCATGGCGCCGAGCGCATCGCCGCCGAAGCGCTGCCGCCGCTGCGCCAGGCCGAAGCCGAGGCCGGCGCCCGTCTGCATCGCCTGGCCGTGGCCCGCGACGGTCTGGATGCCGAGGAAGCCCGCGCCCGCGAGGCAGCGGCGCAGGTCGAGCAGCGTCTGGCGCAGATCGACTCTGACGCTGGCCGCGAACAGAATCTGAGCCAGGATGCCGCCGCTTTGTTGCAGCGCCTGTCGGAAGAGGCCGCACTGCTCAGCCAGCAGGCCGAAGCCGCCCCGGCGCTGGAGACTGAAGCCGCCGAAGCCGCGCAGACCGCGCAGGATCAGGTGGTGGCCCGCCAGCAGGAACTGGATGCCGCCACCGAGCGCGCCGCCGCCGAACATGCCGAGCGCACCCGCCTGACCCAGGCGATCCAGGAATCCGAGCGCCGGCTGGAGCGGCTGCGCAGCCGAGTTGCCGAACTCACCGAAGAACATGCGCGGCTTGAAGGCGATGTCACTGCCCAGGCCGCCGCCGATGAAGCGGGTGCCGAGATCGAGGCCAAGCTGGCCGCTGTCGAGGCCGCGCGCGCCGCGCTCGATCTTGCCGAGCAGCAGCAGGCGCAGCTTGTGGAAGCCGCCCGTGCCGCATTGGAAAATGTGGAGAGCGATTTCACCGGCCGCATCGATGCCGCCCGTGCCACCCTGGAAGCCATTGAAGCCGAACATGCCGGCAAGCTGGATGCCGCCCGCGCCGCGCTCAGTGCCATCGAGGCCGAGCAGGCGACCAAGGTGGAAGCCGCCCGTGCCGCGCTGAACCAGGTGGAAGCCGAGCAGGCGGCGAAGATCGAGGCGGCTCGTGCCGGCATTGCCAGCGTCGAGACCGACCATGCCAGCCGCATCGAGGCGGCCCGTGCCGGTGTTGCTGCCGTTGATGCCGAATATGCCGAGAAGCTGGAAGCGGCCCGCGGCGTGGTTGCTGCCGCCGAGGCCGAACAGGCGCAGTTGATCGCCGCTGCCCGCGCAGCTTTGGAAGCGGCGGAAGCCGAGCGCCAGGGCCTTGCCGCCGCCGAACAGGCGGCGCGCGATGCCTGGCAGGGCGTACAGGGCGAGCTTACCCGCTTGAAGGCGGAAGAGGCTGGTCTGGCGCGTCTGCTCAAGGCCGACGACAACAACATGTTCGCGCCGGTCATCGATCAGGTGACGGTGGCGCCGGGTTATGAGAAGGCGCTGGGTGCCGCGCTCGGCGATGAATTGAATTCCGCCATCGACAGCGGCGCGCCGATGCATTGGGAAGCGTTGCCGCCGCTCTCCGATGCGCCGGCTCTGCCGGAAGGCGTGCAGTCGCTGGCCAGCCAGGTGACGGCGCCGGCGGCGCTTGCCCGCCGCCTGGGCCAGATCGGCATAGTCGAGGATGCGGACGGTTTGCGTCTGCGCGGCCAACTGCGCCAGGGCCAGCGGCTGGTGTCGAAGTCCGGTGCGCTGTGGCGCTGGGATGGCTTCACCGTTAAGGCCGGTGCGCCCACCGCTGCCTCGATCAAGCTGGAACAGCGCAACCGCCTCGCCGATCTGCGGGAGGAACTGCGCGAACTGGAAACCAAGCTTGCCGATGCCCAGGCTGCCTATGCCGAAGCGCGCCAGGCCACCGAGGCCGGCGTGCAGGCCGAGCGCGAAGCCCGCGCCGGTGTGGCCCAGGCCGAGGCCGGTCGCGATGCCGCGCGCCAGGAAGCCGGCAAGGCGGTGACGGAAGTCGAGCGCCAGCGCAGCGAGGCACGCGAGCGTGCCGGTCAGGTGCTGGCCCAGGCCGAGCGCGACCGCCTCGATGCCCGCAAGGCCGCCGAGCAGGTGGTGGTGCTGGCCGAGCGTGCGCGCCAGGAAGCCCGCCAAGTGGCGGAGCAGGGCGTGCAGCAGGCCGAGCGCGAGCGGGCAGGGGCGCGTGAGCAGGGCCAGGGCCTGATCGCCAGCGCCGAGCGGGAGCGCAACGAAGCCCGAGACCGCGCCCAGTCGGCGCTCGGTGCTGTGGAGCGTGAGCGCAACGAAGCCCGCCAGCGGGCGACGCAGGCATTGGCTCAGGCCGAACGCGAACGCCAGTCAGCGCGCGAGATCGCCAGCCAGGATATCGCGCGGGCCGACCGCGAACTGGAAGCCGCGCGCGTGCGCCAGGCGGAAGTGGTGCGCCGCGAGGCCGAGCGCCAGTCGAAGCTGGCCTCGCTCGGCACCCAGATCGCCGAACTGGGCCAGGAGATCACCGAAGGCGAAGCCGCCTGGCTGGCCTTTGGCGAAGCCCTGGCGGCCCTGCCGGCGGAGGAACTGGCGCGCGAAGCGATTGGCGCGCTGCGCCAGGAAGTCGATACGCTGCGCCAGAAGCTGGCCGAAGCCCGCGCCGCCCTGGAGCAGCTTCGCCGCGATGCCGTTGCCCGCGCCAACCGCCTGGAAGCGATTGCCGCCGAGCGTCAGGCTGCCGAGAACCGCGCCGCCGATGCCGGCCGCCAGCTTGAGCAGTTGCTGAAGCGTCGCGAGGAAGCCGCCACTGAGCTGCAGCGCCTCAACGAAATCCCTGCCGGCATCGAAGCCAAGCGTAGCGGCCTGCTGGACGAACTGGCCAAGGCGGAAGCCGCACGCCAGGAAATGGCCGATCATCTCGCCAATGCCGAAGCGGCGCAGGCGCTGGCGGCCAAGACCGCGCGCGAACTGGAACAGCTTCTCGGCCAGGGCCGTGAAAGCCGCGTGCGCGCCGAGTCCGAACTGGACCACCAGCGCCAGAGCCTGGATGAACTGGCGATCCGCATTCGCGAAGTGCTGGAATGCGCGCCGGAAGACGTGCTGAAGGCCGGCGAAGTCGAGGATGGCGAGGAATTCCCGGCACTGCCGCAGGTCGAGAACCGGCTCGAACGGCTGCGCAAGGAACGCGACAATATGGGTCCGGTCAATCTCCGCGCCGAGCTTGAGGCGCAGGAGGTCGAGGAGAAGCTGAACACCTTGCAGGGCGAGCAGAACGATTTGGTCGCCGCCATCGAGAAGCTGCGCCAAGCCATCGCCTCCTTGAACAAGGAAGGCCGCGAGCGCCTGCTCGAAGCCTTCAAGAAGGTGGACGCGCATTTCCAGAAGCTGTTCGTGCAGGTATTTGGCGGCGGCAAGGCCTATCTGCAGCTCGTCGAAAGCGACGATCCGCTGCAGGCCGGTCTCGAGATCATGGCGTCGCCGCCGGGCAAGCGTTTGCAGGTGATGTCGCTGCTTTCGGGCGGCGAGCAGGCGCTGACCGCGCTGAGCCTGCTGTTCGCCGTGTTCCTCACCAACCCGGCGCCGATCTGCGTGCTCGACGAGGTCGACGCGCCACTGGACGATGCCAACGTGGAGCGGCTCTGCAATCTGATGGAAGCGATGGCGAAGGAAACCGCCGAACTCGCCGAGGGCACCCGCTTCGTGGTGGTGACGCACCACCCGATCACCATGGCGCGCATGGACCGCCTGTTCGGCGTCACCATGGCCGAGCGCGGCGTCTCCACCCTGGTCTCGGTCGATCTGGCCGGCGCCGAGGCGATGCGTCAGACGGCTTGATCCAGCCATGATGCGGGTGGCATGAACCAGGCGATCCGCGACTGGCTCTTGGCCTTCGCGGTCTATCGCGACCGCCGGGTGCTGGCGATCCTGGTGCTCGGCTTTGCGTCCGGCCTGCCGCTGGCGCTGACCGGGCAGACCTTGCAGGCCTGGCTCACCGATAGCGGCACCTCGCTCAAAGCCATCGGCCTGTTCGCCGCCGTCGGCACGCCCTACACACTGAAATTCCTCTGGGCGCCGCTGATCGATCGCCTGGAATTGCCCTGGCTTACCGCCACGTTGGGCCGCCGACGCGGCTGGTTGATCTTCGCGCAGATTCTGCTGATCGCCGCCATCGCCGGTCTGGCCAGCACCGATCCGGCCACGGCGCTGCATATCACCGCGCTTTGCGCTATCGGTGTGGCCTTCGCCTCCGCGACGCAGGATATCGTGATCGATGCCTGGCGTGTCGAGATCCTGGAGGAGCGGCAGCTTGCCGCCGGTGCCGCAACAATAGTGTTCGGCTACCGCGTCGGCATGCTGGTCTCGTCGGCCGGCGCGCTTTATGCCAGCGCCTACTTCTCCTGGCCCGTCGTTTACCTCGGGCTGGCCTGCCTGCTGCTGCTCGGTACCCTCACGGTCTTGCTTGTTGGCGAACCGGCCTCCCGTCCGCGCGAGGATGCCGAGCGCCGCTTCCGCGAGGTCGCCACCTGGCTGGAACAGCGGCCCAATCTGCGCGGTGCGCCAGCCCGTCTTGCGGCATGGCTCTATGTCAGCGTCGCCGGACCCTTCGCGCAATTCATGAGCCGGCCCGGCTGGGTCGCCGTGCTGCTGTTCGTGATGCTGTTCAAGCTCGGCGACAGCCTGGCCGGTGCGCTCGCCACCAGCTTCTATCTCAAGCTTGGCTTCGCCCGCGAGGACATCGCCGAGATCGGCAAGCTCTATGGCTTCGCCGCCACCATGCTGGGCCTGTTCCTGGGCGGCTGGCTGATGCAGGCAGTGGGGCTCTACCGGTCGCTGTGGTTCTGCGGCCTGTTGCAGATGGGCTCCAACCTGCTGTTCGCCGTTCTGGCTTTGCGCGGCCCGGATACCGCTTTCCTGGCGCTGACCGTGGGAGTGGAAAACCTTGCCGGCGGCATGGGCACGGCGGCGCTCGTCGCCTATCTGTCCGCGCTTTGCAATGTCGCCTACACGGCCACGCAATATGCGCTACTGTCCTCACTGACTGCGGTTGCGCGCACGCTGCTGTCATCTTTCGCCGGCTACATGGCCGATTCGCTCGGCTGGCCGCTGTTTTTCGTCGCCACCACCCTGGCGGCCATCCCCGGCCTGGCATTGCTCGCCTGGCTTACACGGCGCGGCGCGGCCACCCGCCTGGGCTAACTTTCTGCTGGAAATCGGGCAATATATCTGCTGAATTTATGTGCAGTTTATGTTGATGACGGCCGCATCTTACCAAGACGACCGCTTTCACCTATATGTCACAAAATTGACATCGTCCCTCAACAGTGTGGCGGGATAGTCGGAGCATGAACATGCAAGTCCCTCTCGGCCTCGCCCCCGCAGTCGCCCTCAACCCGGCACTGCATGGCTGGCAGTGCGCCTCGGCGGATGGCCGTTTCGAGGTGCGTCTCACCCGCCGCGCGGAAGATATCCGGGCCGCACAGCGCCTGCGCTACCAGGTTTTCTACGAGGAGATGGCAGCGCAGCCGACGCCCGAGATGGCGCGCCTGCAACTCGACTTCGACAAGTTCGATGATCTCTGCGACCACCTGATGGTGTTCGACCGCTCGCTGCCCCGCGCCGAGCAGGCCGTGGGTACCTACCGGCTGCTGCGTCGCTCGGTCGCCGAGCGCCATGGCGGTTTCTACTCGGCGTCCGAGTACGATATTTCGCCGATGCTGAACCAGGTCGGCCCGCAGGGCGGCCTGCTGGAGCTTGGCCGCTCCTGCGTGCATCGCGACTATCGCTCCAACGCCATCATCCAGTTGCTGTGGCGCGGCATCTCCACCTATATCGACGACCATGGCATCGAGTTCATGTTCGGCTGCGCCTCGCTGGCCGGCACCGATCCCAGCCGCCATGCCCTGGCGCTGAGCTACCTGCACCATAACCATCTGCCGCCGGAAGCCTGGCGCGTGCGCGCCCTGCCGGCACGCTACGAGGCGATGAACCTGCTGCCGCCCGAGCAGGTCAGCGCGAAGGCTGCGATCCATGCCCTGCCGCCGCTGATCAAGGCGTATCTGCGGCTTGGTGCCTATATCGGCGATGGCGCGGTGATCGACGAGCAGTTCGGTACCACCGACGTATTCATCCTGCTGCCGGTATCGCGTATCGCCCCCAAATACCAGAACCGCTTCCTGCCCGAGGATGGCTTGATCCACGTCGAGGGCCACGCCTAAACTCTCCCGACAAGGGAGAGAAGCGGCAAGGCCCAAACTCTCCCGCTCAGGGAGAGCAACGGGATGTATATTACCCAGTGGGCGGCAAAACTGCCTGGCAAGACGGCCATTGTCATAGCCGAAACCGGCGCCGCGCGCACATATGCCCAGCTTGAAGCGATGTCGAACCGTGCCGCGCAGCTCTTCCGGCAATGCGGCCTCGGCTTCCGCGACCATATGGCCTTGCTGCTTGAGAACAGCCTCGAATTCTATGATGTCTGCTTCGGTGCCGACCGCGCCGGCCTGTACTACACCGCCATTTCCACCCGGCTCACGGCGCCGGAAGTCGCCTATATCGTCAACGATTGCGGCGCCCGGCTGCTGGTAATCGCCCCGGCCTTCGCCGACATGGCTGCGGAATTGCGCAGCCTCTGCCCCAAGGTCGAGCGCTTTTTCATCGTTGGCGCTGTGGCCGGTGGCTTCGAATCCTGGGATGCGGCGGTGGCCGCGATGCCGACGGAGCCTATCCCTGACGAAGTGCAGGGCCGCGACATGCTCTACTCCTCCGGCACTACCGGCAAGCCCAAGGGCGTGAAACGGCCGCTGGCCGGCGACCCGGTCGGTGTCTCGACGCCGTTCTTCGAGAATGCGCTGAAGATTTATGGATATGGCCAGGAGATGGTCTATCTCTCGCCAGCGCCCGGCTACCACGCCGCACCCTTGCGCTACACCATGGTGGTCAGCCGGGTCGGCGGCACCCTGGTGGTGATGCAGCATTTCGATGCCGAACGGGCTTTGGCATTGATCGAGCAGCATGGTGTCACCCATTCCAACTGGGTGCCGACCATGTTCGTGCGGATGTTGAAACTGCCCGACGCAGTACGGACCAAATACCGCCTCGGCACGCACCGCGTCGCCATCCATGGCGCCGGACCGATTTCCATCGAGACCAAGCAGCGCATGATCGATTGGTGGGGGCCGATCCTTTATGAGTATTATGCCGCGTCCGAGGGCAATGGCACCACGATCATTACTTCACCGGAATGGCTTGAGCGGCGCGGCTCGGTCGGCCGCGCGGTGATCGGCAAGCCACATATCGTGAATGAAGAAACCGGCGCCGAGCAGCCTTTGGGCCAGGCCGGCGTGGTGTATTTCGAGGGCGGTCTGCCTTTCGCCTATCATAACGACCCGGAAAAGACCGAAGGTGCCTTCAACGACAAGGGCTGGTCGACGCTCGGCGATATCGGCTATCTCGATGCCGAGGGCTATCTCTACCTTACCGACCGCAAGGCGTTCATGATCATTTCCGGCGGCGTGAATATCTATCCGCAGGAAGCCGAGAATGTGCTGATCAATCATCCGCTGGTCGCCGATGTGGCGGTGATCGGCGTACCGAACGAGGATTTCGGCGAAGAGGTGAAGGCGGTGGTGCAGCTTGTCGATCCGGCCTCGGCTTCACCAGCCCTGGCCGCCGATCTCATCGCCTATTGCCGCCAGCATCTGGCGGCGATCAAATGCCCGCGCAGCATCGATTTCGACCCGGCGCTTCCCCGCCATGAAACCGGCAAGCTCTACAAGCGCCTGATCAAGGACCGCTACTGGGGCAACAAGACCAGCCGGATCGTGTGAACTATTCTTCACGTCGTCACCGCCGGACTTGATCCGGCGGTCTTTGGCAATCCGGCCTGAGATGCGCGGATCAAGTCCGCGCATGACGACAGTGGGGGGCGAGTATGAGGTGGGTGCCCCCCCCCCTGTGTCATGCTCGCGAAGGCGAGCATCCCATTTGATTTGATCAATGGGATTCCCGCGTGCGCGGGAATGACAGTATGGCTTCACAAGCCTACTGCCCCGGCACGCCCTTGGTGGTGGAGTATTCGAAATGCAGCGCCTTGCCCTTGAGGCGGGGATAGAGCGCATGCGCGGCCGATGCCGCTTCTGCGAAGCCGGTGAGGATCAGCTTCAGCTTGCCGGGGTAGCTCGCCACATCGCCGATGGCATGGATGCCGGGCTCTGATGTGGCACAGGTGGCGGGATCGACGCGGAGCTGGTGCCGTTCGAGATCGAGCCCCCAATGCTGCAGCGGCCCGAGATCGCTTTTCAGCCCGAAGAAGGCGAGCAGATGCTGCGCTTCCAGCCGGCGGGCCTCGCCCTCCAGCGATTGCACCAGCACGGCATTGAGCCTGCTGCCATCGCCTTCCAGGCCGCTCAACTGATATGGCACCACGAATTCGACTCCGTTGCCTTGAAGCGCCTGCAACCGGGCGACGCTTTCCGGCGCGGCGCGGAATTGCGCCCGGCGGTGGATCATATGGATGCGGGCCGCCACACCATGCAGCGCCAAAGCCCAGTCGACGGCGGAATCGCCGCCGCCTGCAATCGCCACGCTGGCCCCGCGAAAATCCTCTGCCCTGCGCACCAGGTAATGCACCGCCTTGCCTTCATAGGCCTCGATGCCAGCGAGCGGTGGCCGGTTCGGGCCGAAGGCGCCGGCACCGGCAGCGATGATTACCGCACGTGTCTGGATCGTATCGCTCTTGTCGGTGCCGAGCAGAAAGCCGTCACCCGCGCGGCGGCAGTTCTCGATGCGGCGGCCGAGCAGATAGCGTGGCGCGAAGGGCGCTGCCTGCGCTTCGAGTTGCTGGATCAGGTCGGCGGCGGCAATCCGCGGGTAACCCGGAATGTCGTAGATCGGCTTTTCCGGATAGAGCGCGCTGCATTGCCCGCCGAGTTCCGGCAGCGCATCCACCAGCGTGCAGGAAAGCCCGAGCATGCCGCACTGAAACACCGCGAACAGCCCGACCGGACCGCCGCCGATGATCGTTACGTCGCTGCCGTGTGCTTCGCTCATTCCGCCGCGGCGCTGTTGGCCCGCAGCGTGTTCTGCACCAGGGCGGCGAGGCGCTCGATGCCTTCCTCGATGCGCTCCGGCTGGCCGAGCGAGAAGCTCAGGCGCGCGGTGTTGCGCTTCGGCTCGGTGGCATAGAAGGCCGAGCCGGGCACGAAGGCGACATTGGTATCCTTGATGGCGCGCTCCAGCAGGGCGGTGGCATCGACGCTTTCCGGGAATTCCAGCCAGATGAACATGCCGCCATCGGGCACGTTCCAGGTCACTTCCTTGGGGAAGCTGCGGTTCAGCGCCGCCAGCATGGCATCGCGCCGCGCCTTGTAGGTCGGGCGCAGCTTCGCCACTTGGGTGGTGTGCGAGGAACGCGCCAGTTCGTTGGCGATGATCTGGTTCACCGTCGAGCAATGCAGGTCGGATGCCTGCTTCAGCAGCACCAGCTTGTTGATCAGCGAGGCATCCGCCGCGATCCAACCGATGCGCAAAGCCGGGGTCAGCACCTTTGAGAGGCTGCCGACATAGATCACCAGATTCTTGTTATCGGCGCGCTTGGCTTCCAGCGCGGCGAAGCTCGGGATGCGCTGGCCGTCATAGCGCAGTTCCTCGTAGGGCGAATCTTCCAGGATCGCGACATTGTATTTGTAGGCGAGATCGAGGATCGCCTCGCGGCGCTTGAGCGAGGTGGTTATGCCGGCCGGATTGCAGAAATCCGGCGTGAGATAGAAGAATTTCGGCTTCCGGGCGAAGGCGGCTTCCAGTTCCGGCAGCTTGGCGCCTTCCGAGTCCATCGGCACGGCGATAAAATCCGGCTGGTAGGTGCCGAACACCTGGATGGCGCCGAGATAGCTCGGATCCGTCACCACCAAGCCGTCGCCGGCATTGATGAAGGCGCGACCGAGGAAATCGAGTGCCTGCTGCGCGCCGCTGGTGATCAGAATGCGGTCGGGCGCGGCTTCGATGCCATGGCCCTGCAGGTAGCCGGCGATCCATTCGCGCAAGGGCAGGTAGCCCTCGCTGATCGAATACTGGAAGGCATCGGCGGCGCGTGCCGGGTCGCCCATGATCTCGGCATAGGCCTTCGAGATGGTTTCCAGCGGGAACATCGCCGGGTCGGGAATGCCGCCGGCGAACGAGATGATCTCCGGGCGGTTGATCAATTTGAGCAACTCGCGAATCTCGGAGGCGCGCAGATCGTTGACGCCCTGGGCGAGCGCGGGAAGGGATGATGTGGACATGCTGGTTCGTTTCCTCTGCTTGGCCGCAGATTAGCGGAGCAGGCAGGGCGAGCCTAGTCCCGCAGCAGCAAAACCGCCTCGTCGGGCACTTGTACCGATACAATCCGGCCGGGATCGAAAACCGCCTCGCCGGGGCGGTGCAGGCGGTCGATATGCAGCCGGTGCGGCCCGACCTGCACGGCATAGCGCACCATGCCGCCGAGGAATTGCCGGCTCGTCACCTGGCCATTGAGGGCACCGGCCTGGTCCGATCCAAGGCCCAGGCTCTGCGGCCGCAGGGCCAGGCAGGCCGGGCCATCCTGTGCCGTCATGGGCAAGATGATGGCCTCGGCCTCGAAGCGGCCGTCGCGCACATTGCCTTCGATCAGGTTGGCGGAACCGAGGAAGCCGGCGACGAAGCGGTTCGCCGGGCGGTCATAGAGGTCCACAGGGCGGCCGATCTGCTGGATGCGGCCGCCATCCAGCAAAGCCATGCGGTCGGAGACGGCGTTGGCTTCTTCCTGGTCATGGGTGACGAAGATCGTGGTCAGTCCGGTGCGGCGCTGCAGGTCGCGCAATTCCTCGCGCATTTCCTCGCGCAGCTTTGCGTCGAGATTCGAGAGCGGCTCGTCCAGCAGCAGTACTTCCGGCTGCACCACCAGGGTGCGCGCCAGCGCCACGCGCTGCTGCTGCCCGCCGGAAAGCTGGCTGGGGCGCCGTGCGCCATAGGCTTTCAGGCCGACCAGATCCAGCGCCTGTTGCACGCGTGTCGCGATCTCGGCACGCGGCACTTTGCGCTGCTCCAGGCCGAAGGCGACATTCTCCGCCACCGTCATATGCGGCCACAGGGCATAGGACTGGAACACCATGCCGACATTGCGCTGCCAGGGCGGCAGGCGGGTGATGTCGCGGCCATTGACGCGGATGCTGCCTTGATCCGGCTGGCCGAAGCCGGCAACAAGGCGCAGCAAAGTCGTCTTGCCCGAGCCGGACGGCCCGAGGAAGGCGAAGAATTCGCCGCGCGCAATATCCAGGCTCACGTTATCGAGGATGGTCTGGGCGCCATAGCTGAAGCGCACGCCGGCAATATCAACGCCACCAGTCATTCGGTCCCCCTCAATCCACGTTTGGCCCGGTCGTGCTCGGCGATGCGATACGAGACGAAGCTGCCCAAAGCCACCAGCAGCACGGCTATGATGCCGAGAGCCGCACCGGGGCCGCGTCCCGCCGGGGTCTGCATCGCGGTGTAGATGCCATAGGAAATTGGCGCCGAGACATCGCGCGTCACCAGCATCAGCGTCGCCGACAATTCCACGGCGGCGGTGGCGAAGCTGGTGACGAAGGCGGCGGCGAGGCCGCCGGTCATCAGCGGTACGACAATGCGGCGCAAGGTGGTGAGTTTGCCGGCGCCGAGCATCTCGGCGGCTTCCTCCAAGCTGACATGCAACTGCTGCAAGGCAGCGACGCAGGCGCGCAAGGCATAGGGCAGGCGACGGATGGCATAGGCGATCACCAACATGCCCCAGAAGGTGGCGAGCGACGAGCCATCGGGCAGCTTCACTTCGAAATAGAGCCTGAGCAGGCCGATGCCGAGCACCAGGCCGGGCACGGCCAAGGCTGCGGTGGCGATCTGATCCAGCAATTGCCGCGCCGGTAGCTTGGTGCGCAGGATCAGCCAGGCGATTGCCGTGCCCAGCACCAGGTCGATCAGGGCCGCCAGGCCGCAATAGAGCACGGTGTTGCCGATCTGATGCGCGGATTCATTCCAGGCGGTGATGTAATGCTGGAAGGTGAAGGCATCGGGCAGCACGCTGAAGCTCCAGATAGTGCCGAGCGAGAGCAGCAGGATGCCGATATGCGGGCTGAGCGCCACCAGCAGCGCCACCACGATGAAGCCCCAGGCCAGCAGCATCTGCGGCCGGCTCAATTGCCGCCGGCCGAGGCCGCCGCCGCCGCGCTGCTGCGTGGAGTATTCCTTGCCGCGCAAGGCTAGCGCCGAGAGTGCCATGGCGGCGAGCGAGAAGCCGACCAGGATCACGGCGATGACATAGCCCATCGGGTCGCCCATGCCGACCGAGGTGATGCGCAGGTAAGCCTGCGGCGCCAGCATGTTGGTGACGCTGAGCAGCAGCGGCGTGCCGAGATCGTCGAACACCTTGACGAAGACCAGCGAGGCACCGGCGATATAGCCCGGCAAAGCCAGCGGGAAGACGATGCGGCGGAACAGCCCGAAGCCGTGCGAGCCGAGATTCTGCGCTGCTTCCTCCATGGCGCTATCGATGTTGTTCAGCGCTGCGGTGAGGTTGAGCAGGATGAAGGGGAAGTAATGCAGCGCCTCGACGAAGACGACGCCGTTCAGCCCTTCCATGAAGCCGATGCGGAAGCCGAACCAGTCGTTCAGCAGCAGGTTGACGCTGCCGTTGCGGCCGAAGATCAGCTGCATCGCCACGGCGCCGACGAAGGGCGGCATCACCAGGGGGATGACGCCCAACGCCTGGATCAGGCCGGCGCCGGGAAAGCGGAAGCGGGCCAGCAGATAGGCCAGCGGCACGGCGATCAGCGTCGCCCAGATCACGCTCATCACCGCGACATAGAAGGAATTGAAGAAGCTTTCGCGGAACAGCGAGGTGCCGAAGAAGTCGGCGAAATGCACCAGGGTGAAGCCGCCATCCTGAGCACGGAAAGCGGTGAGCACCACGCTCAGCACCGGCAGCACCAGGAACAGCAGCAGGAACAGCCCGACCAGGGCGGCTAGCGCGAGGGCGAAGCCGCCCCCGCGCCCGAACGACAATGCCGGCACCTTACTTCGCCGCCTTCACCGCCTGCTCGGCCAACCCCTTGGCCTCGGCATAGTTCTTCTTGGCGAAGGCATCCCACTGTTCTTCATACTGCGCCTGGCGGGCCTGCGCCGGCTTCTCCTTCGAGGTCGGCTGGAAGGCACCGGCAATCGCCGGGTCGGCGGCTTCCTTGTCGCTGAGCGGAATCGCGGTGGCTTTGGCGCGCGCATCCGCCAGCAGCTTCTCGGCTTGCGGCGTCTTCTTCTTCGCCACTGCCGCGTCGGCGGCATGGATTGCCTTCCAGGCTTCGTTCAGTTCCTTGAGGCGGAAGGTGACCAGGCGGTCGTAGAGCGAGTTCACCAGCTCATAGCGCGCTTCCGAGAGATCGGAATCGAACGCCACCTTGGCGCCGAGCTTGGTGTTCTTGAACGGGTTCGGGTAATCCGCCGGCGCCTTGGCATAGGTGTCGGGGCGCACTGGCAGGCGGCGGATTTTCGGCTCCAGCAGGATTTCCTGGCCCTCGGGCGACATCAGGAATTCCACGAAGGCCTCGGCGGCCTTGCGGTTCTTGGCGTTGTTGATGATGCCGATGCTGGCCGGCACGATGGTGGTGAGTTCAGGATAGACGAATTCCACCGGGAAGCCGCTGGCCTTGGCGGCGAGGCCGAAGAAGTCGATCACGATGCCGAGGCCATACTGGCCGCTATTCACCGAGTCCGGCACGCCGAAGCTGCGGTCGGAAACGGTGACGAGGTTGCCGCCGATTTCCAGCAGCGTGGCCCAGCCCTTGGTCCAGCCTTCGCCCTGCAGGATGGTCTCGACGGTGAGATGCGTGGTGCCGGAGCGCGAGGGCGCCGAAATGCCGACATGGCCGGCATAGATCGGCTTCTTCAGGTCATCCCATTCCTTCGGCAGCGGCAGCTTGTTTCCCTGCATATAGCGGGTGTTGTACATGATGCCGTAGCCGGACGCGGCGAAGCCGAAGAAATGCCCCTCGGGGTCGTTGATCGGGAAGGCACCGACCTTTTCCGGGATGCCGCTGGCCTTGAGCTTGTAGGGGCTCAGCAGCTTGTTCTTCTTCAGCACCTCGAAAGCGTCCGGCGCCGACACCCAGAACAGGTCCGGCGGATTGCTCTGGGTCTCGCGGATATAGGCGACGGCAGCGGTGGTGTTGCGGTTCTGCACTTCCACCTTGGTGCCGGGATATTTCTTCTCGAAGGCGGCGGCATAGGGGCCGGTGAGATCCTTCGGGAAGGAGGTGATCACCACCACCTTGTCTTCCAGGGCTTGCGCCAGAGCGAGGCCCGGCAGGCCCGCCGCGGCGGTCAGGGCGAATGTGGCGGCGGCCAGCAGATGGCGGCGAGCGAGACGCATGGATTCCCTCCCGGGATGTTATGGTTTGTCATAAAACCGTAACAATGCTCGCGCTGCTTGGCAATGAACCGAGAGGTGATTCCCGCTTAATGCGGCCCAGTTTAGTGCGGCCTAACCTCTAATGCGGCCCAATCTCTAATGTGGCTTGGCGCCATGCTCGTCGGCCAGTTGCGCCACGGCGCGCAGCAGTTTGCCGCGTTCGCGTTCGGATTCGATCTGGCCGAACAGGAAGGTGAGGCGTTCGAGTTCGAAATCGCCGGCACGTTCCTGGGCGCGGCTGGTGAAGGAAGCTTGTTCGAAGCCCAGCACCTCGGCGATGCGCCCGAGCAGGCGCGGCGCTACCGGCCGGCGGCCGGATTCATATTCGGCCAGGGTGGCGGCGCGGCAGCGGCAGGCCCGCGCCAGTTGTTCCTGGCTCAGTTCGCGGAATTCGCGGAATAGCCGGATCCGGCGTCCGAGATCGGCCTGGGCTTCAGGATTAGCCCTGGTTTTCGACCTATTCGGGGTTTTTGGTGTATTCATCGCCATCGTGCCGCCCCTAAAGTGTTCCACTATGTGGAACACTGCCACTGTGGCAAATCGCGCGAGGAAATACAACTGGAGCCTTCGGGTTCGGCTTCGTCTTTCGATGAAGCGCTGTGACCGTCGATACAGCGGCCGGGTGCGCCAGCGGCTATATCGGCTGCATAACAGGCTGGGAGGCCGGAAGATGCACAGGTCGATGCAATTGCCAGAGCATTTGCAGGCGTTGGAGGCGTATTGGTGCCTGAAGCGGCGCGGCCGTCTGCTGCCGGATCGCTCCGGCTTCGGGCCGCTGGAATTGCGCCCCTGGCTCGGCCATATCGCGGTGATCGCAGTAGAGCGCCAGCCGGCAGGCGATGACGCAGCTATGCGCTTCCGTGTCGCGCTGTCCGGCATGCATATCGATGATTATCGCGGCGGCGGCGTCACCAACCGCTATCTCGACGATCTCACCCGGGGCCGTACCAGCACCGAACCGCATTACCGCTGCTGCGTCGCGACGCGCCAGCCGGTGCGTTTCCTGCACGACAATTCCCATAACAGCCTGCTCTATCCGCAGATGCTGAAACTGCTGCTGCCCTTAAGTCAGGATGACCGCAGCGTCGACCGCATCATTGTCGGCGTGCATGCCGAACCTTTGCCGATGGATCGTTCCCTTGCAGCTTGAAGCCCAGGCTGCCGAGGCGGAAAACGTCATCGCTTTCTGGCGCCAGGCCGGGCCGGAGCGCTGGTTCGCCAAGGATGCAGCGTTCGACGAGGATTTCCGTGCCCGTTTCCTGAGCCTGCATGAGCGCGCAGCGCGCGGCGAACTCGATGCCTGGCTGGATACGCCGGAAAGCGCGCTGGCGCTGCTGCTGCTGCTCGATCAATTTCCGCGCAACTGTTTCCGTGGCTCGGCCCGCATGTATGCCACCGATGCGGCGGCGCGGGCGGCGGCGGCACGCGTCATCGATGCAGGTTTCGACCTGCGCATCGAGCCAGCGTTGCGGCTTTTCGTCTATTTGCCGTTTTCCCATTCCGAGTCGCTTGCCGACCAGGATCATGCCGTGGCCTTGCAGCACTCGCTCGGGCCGGAGCCTTACAGTCACGCCCTTGGCCATCGCGACATCATTCGCCGCTTCGGCCGTTTTCCCCACCGCAACGCAATTCTAGGCCGTGCAACGACGCCTGAGGAAGCGGCCTTCCTCGCCGGCGGCGGCTTCAGCGGCTGACAGGTCACATGCTTACAAGATAGCGGCATGATGCTGCGCCATATCTCTGCCAGGTAATCGCGGAGGTTTTGCATGGTCGGCGCGGCGGCATCCTTGCTTCTGGCGGCATTGATCGTGATGGGCAGTCCGGGGCCATCCACAGTCAGCCTTACGGCAGTGACGGCCAGCCTCGGGCTGCGCGCATCGCTGAACTATGGTGCCGGACTGGTGCTGGGCACGGTCTCCGTGTTGCTGCTGGTTACGACCGGCGTTTCCGGGCTGCTGCTGGCCTGGCCGCAGGCGGCTTTGCCGCTGCGCCTCGCAGGCCTCGCCTATTGCCTCTATCTCGCCTGGCGCATCGCGACCGGGCCGCCCTTGCAGATGGCGCATAGTACTGACCGCGCACCCGGCTGGCTTGCCGGCTATCTGCTGGCATTGGCCAATCCGAAAGCCTACCTCGCCATCGGCGCGGTCTATTCCGGCCAGATGCTGCTGCCCGCTGCGCCGCTCGCCGATGCGGCGCTGAAATGCCTGCTGCTCAGCCTGATGGTGGTGCTGATCCATCTTGCCTGGGGCCTGTTCGGCGCGCTGCTGGCGCGGCATCTGCGCGATGCCCGGATGGCGCGGCTGATCAATGGCGTGCTGGCGGCGGCCTTGGTGCTGAGCTTGATACTGACATTCTAGCTACCGCGCCAAAGCGATGCGGCGATAGCTGAGTGCTTCCGCCACATGCAGGCGGCGCACGCCGTCGCTGCCTTCGAGATCGGCGAGCGTGCGGGCGACACGCAGCACGCGGTGATAGCCGCGCGCAGTGAGGCGCAGGGCGCTTGCTGCTTCGGTCAGCAGCGTGCGGCCGGCAGTATCGGGTGTGGCGACACGTTCGAGCAATTCGCCATCGGCATCGGCGTTGCAGCGCACCGGCATGTCGCCATGCGTCGCATCGGCATAGCGTTGGCGCTGGATCTCGCGCGCCGCCTGCACCCGTGCCGCAACTTGTGCAGAGCCTTCGCGGGGGGCAGGCAGGGCCAGGTCGGCGGCTTCCACCGCCGGCACGTCGAGATGCAGGTCGATGCGGTCGAACAGCGGCCCTGAGATGCGGGTCTGGTAATCCTGGCCGCAGCGCGGTGCCTTCGAGCAGGCCTGCGCCGGATCGGCGAGATAGCCGCAGCGGCAGGGATTCATCGCCGCCACGAGTTGGAAACGCGCCGGATAGGAGACATGCGCATTGGCGCGCGCCACCACGGCGCGACCTGATTCCAGCGGCTGGCGCAGACTATCGAGCACGCTGCGGCCGAATTCCGGCAGTTCGTCCAGGAACAGCACGCCGAGATGCGCCAGGCTCACTTCGCCGGGCTTGGCGCGATGGCCGCCGCCGATCAGCGCCGCCATCGAGGCGGAGTGATGCGGGTTGCGGAACGGGCGGCGGCGGGTGAGGCGGCCATTCTCGATCTGCCCGGCCAGCGAGGCGATCATGCTCACCTCCAGGATTTCAGCCGTATCGAGCGGCGGCAGCAGGCCAGGGAGGCGCTGCGCCAGCATCGACTTGCCCGCACCCGGTGGGCCGATCAGCAGCAGGTTGTGGCCGCCGGCTGCCGCCACTTCCAGGGCGCGCTTGGCACTTTCCTGGCCCTTGATGTCGCGCAGATCGAGGTGCGTCAGGGCTTCTTCGGCGGCTTCCGCCTGGGGCGTCGGCAGCACCTGGCTGCCCTTGAAGTGATTGACCAGGGCCAGCAGGCTCGGCGCCGCGACCACAGCGGCGGCGCCGCCGGCCCAGGCGGCCTCGCCGCCTTGCGCACCAGGGCAGATCAGGCTTTTGCCGAGCGCATTGGCGGCGATGGCAGCGGGCAGCACGCCGGCCACCGCGCCGATGGCGCCATCCAGCGCCAGTTCGCCAAGCGCCACATGCTCATCCAACAGGTCGACCGGCAGCACGCCCATGGCGGCGAGCAGGGCGAGCGCGATCGGCAGGTCGAAATGGCTGCCTTCCTTGGGCAGGTCGGCGGGAGCGAGGTTCACCGTGATGCGTTTCGGCGGCAGGCCGAGGCCGATGGCGCCAAGGGCTGAGCGCACCCGCTCGCGGCTTTCCGCCACCGCCTTGTCGGCGAGGCCAACGACGGTGAAGGCCGGCAGGCCGGCGCTGACCTGCACCTGGACATCCACCGGCAGCACATCGATGCCCTGGAAGGCGACGGTCTGGATACGCGCGACCATCTAGCGCTATGGGGGAGAAATGGCAGGTTGGCACATGCATAGGATGCTATGCGCCGCTGGCAATCATGCCAAGTGCGAAAGCGACGCCCTGCTCATGCGCCGCCAACGCGCGCGGGCACCGGTTAGACCGGCGCCCGCTGCTTGAGTCGATCAGGCTTCGGCGGTCGGCGCGGTGCCGGTGCCGGGCTGCAGGTTCTTCGCCGCGGTCTTCACCAGCTCGAAGATGGTGGCGCGCAGATCGGCGCTCGGAATGCGGCCGAAATAGCGCACCAATTCCAGGGCCTGGCGGCGCGAGGCATCGCCGTAATCGAAGCGGGTCTCGTTCTGGTCGGAGGAATCGACCGGGCCGAGCGGCGAGTTGCCCTTGATGTCTTCGAAGAAGAATGACGGGGTGACGTTCAGGATATTGGAGAACTGCATCAGGCGGCTGGCGCCGATACGGTTCAAGCCTTTTTCGTATTTCTGAATCTGCTGGAAGGTGATGCCGACCGCCTGGCCGAGCACGGTCTGGCTCATGCCGGCAAGGGTGCGGGCCTCGCGCAGGCGCGCGCCGACCAGGATGTCATGGGGATTCGGACTCGTTTTCGGTGGCTTGGACACGGATACCCTCCAAAGTGTTGTGTCAGCATGTTGCGCCTGATGTGGCGTGTATCAGCGTTCCACCGACACATTCCCAACAGTATGTCCGCAAGAATTGTCCGCTTTGGAAAAATTTGCAAGAAAAAATGTCGTTTATGGAAAATTTCTGCACTTTCCTGGTTCACAACCTCTGCGGTCGCCAAATACCGCCCCTTAAACCCGCTGTTAACCATAACAGCATTAGAAAATCAGTATCCGGATGCAACCACTCCAGCGGAAATCAGCCACCAAGGACTCAAGCGAAAGGACCACGACGCCATGCGCAAGACCCCCTATACGTCACAATCGTATATTGAAGGGATTCTCGGCCAGCTGGAGGAGATGCAATACAGCATCTATATCGAGCCAGACTTGCGCGACTGGGTCAGTTTCCTCCAGCACCAGCCCAAAACCATCGGCATCAACGCCACGTTCAATCCACGCCACCACGAGTTGCCGCCCGGCGACGACAATTACTGGCTCCGGGTCATGCAAGGCGATACCCCGGTGGCCTGTATCGCTTATCGGTTGTTCGATCTGCCCGGCGGCTGGATCTCCTTCCTGCGCTCCGGCCGGCTCTGGTCGCAATATATGCCGCCGCTGGCTTACCCGCGTGTGGTGCATCCCAGCAACCGCGACTATACGGGACGGATCGGTCACCATGGCGGCCTCTGGGTGCATCCCGAGCATCGCGGCCGGCATCTCAACTTCTACCTCACCCGCCTGGTGCGCGCCCGCTCCCTGCAATATTTCAATGTCGACCATCATTGCGGCGTGGTGTTCGAGGGCCTGAAGAATAATGGCCTGCCGCTGCGCCCCGAGGGCTACGGCTACGAGCGTCTGGACGCCTCGATGGAAGGTTTCCTGCAGACCGTGGGGCAGAATTCGCGGCTCTATACCACCTATATCTCGCGTGCCGGCATGCTGAAGCAGATCGCCGCCGGTCCGCATGTGCCGAGCGTAGCGAAGCAGGCCAGCGTCGCGGCGTAAGCCGCGCGCAAGCTGGAAAGCCGTGTCGCGGCGTAAGCCGCGCGCAAGCCGGAAAGCCGCGCACGAATACAAAAGCCGCGTCGCAGCAGCCCTGCGGCGCGGCTTTTGCTTTTTACGGCAAAGGAATTTCAGGGCAGTGGTATCAGTGCAGCACTTCGCTGAGACGGCGGCGGCTGAGCAGCGGATGTACCAGTGTGACGATCAGCGTCACCTTGTCGCCGGTGAAGAACGGAAACATCAGGCGCTGATAGACGCGTTCCGGCATCGTCACGGTATAGAAGGAGGCGCGCCTGGTTTCCTTCACCTGGCAATAGGTATGGACCGCCACTTTCTTGGCCGGGCTTGATTCGATCAACCCGACCGGGCGGCCGACATAATTCTCGCCGTCCATGACGAAGGGATGGGATTCCTGGTCGATCATCACGAAGTCGTCGTAGTGATCGGCGGAAACATCGACGAGATGCGCCGGGTCCGGAGCAAATATCCAGCGGGCGCGTTTCAGGAAGGCGGCGGCTTCGCTGTGGCGGTGGCCAAAGCGTTGGTAGATGTCCAACGCCAGCGAGGCCTTGCCGTCACTGACGGCAGCCTCATTGATATCCGTATAGTCGATCTGCACCACTGAGTTGTCCTCGTGGTGAATCGTATGGCGCTTACTCGAAGTGAGCATAGCCCTGTAATCGACCCCGAAACGACATGTCCCAGGGGCAATAATACCGACTTTTAACTTGTGTTGGTATCTTTATTTGCAGGTATAGGACGAATGTTCAGTAGTTTTCCGGCAAACCCTGCTCGACCACAACGCCGGTGCGGCCGGCAGTGGCTTCGCGTTCGGCACGCTGCTTCAGCGCCCGCTCAATCAGATGCAGACGCTGCACCGCCTTGAGTTGGAGGCCGAGGGCCGAGCCGATATCGCGGGCATGAATATCGGCATCCAGGAAGGCTTGTTCCTCGCGGTCGCCGGTAGCAACCGCCTCGATGATCCCGAGCAGATGGGTGCGGTGGCTGGGCGACAACCTGGCCCAAGCCTTCGCCACGCCGGCGGCATCCTCGGGATCGATATTGCCCGGCACAAGGTCGGTATCGGCACCAAGGCCGGGGGCGCTCAGCAGGGCGGCCGGGCTGCGGCCATAGACTGCTGCCAAGCGATGCAGCCATTTGTCGGTCACACGCAGGCGGCTATTTTCCAGTTTGCTCAATGCCGAAGGGGTGCAATCAGCCCGTTCTGCCGCCTCGGTCAGGGTCAGCTTGGAATAGAGGCGCCAGGCTTTGAGGTAGTTCGGAGGGGTCTGCATGGCTCAGGCTGTTCAGGCTGCCGGTTTCAGTATGTGAAACGTAGAATAGCACCCTTGGCCAATCTGGAAAAGCCCGGTCTGCAACAACATGACGGAATTTGTCTAAACTTGCCAATGTGTTGGTGTAAATTACCCTTATATGCAGCCAGTTGGTTATATGCTGTGTTTATCCGTCAGAGAGGCTCTGGCGCGATTGGCCGCCGCAGGCTATAGAGGCAGCGTTCCATTGGGGAGTAGCCTCCCGCCCGGCCCGGATTCGGACCGCGAGCGGGGGAAGCGTCAACAGACTAGGGATGGCCGGACCAGCAGCCGGCACCCTTGGCGCTTCCGGCCCTTAGGGTGTTCACCCTTAGGCTTGGCGAGACCTTTGGCTTCATCCATCGCAACCGGGGATCGGGCGCGGTGGGTAAGCCATTGGCCTTGTCGATGCCTGATCCCATGGTGCCGCCCCAATGCTCGAAGCTTTTTTCACTGTGTTCGGCCTCGTTGCCATCGCCGAGATCGGCGACAAGACCCAGCTTCTCTCTCTCCTGCTTGCCGCGAAATTCCGCCGCCCCTGGCCGATCATGGCCGGCATCCTGGTCGCCACCGTGGCCAACCATGCCCTTGCCGCCTGGGCCGGGGTGTGGCTCGACGATCTGGTGGAGCCGAAATACCTGCGCTGGGCGCTGGGCGCCTCCTTCATCGCCATGGCGCTTTGGACGCTCAAGCCCGATACGCTGGAAGATGATGACGCACCGCTGAAAATGAGGCGCTTCGGCGCCTTCATGGGCACCCTGGTGGCATTCTTCCTGGCTGAGATCGGCGACAAGACTCAAGTTGCCACCACGGCGCTGGCAGCCCGCTACAGCGATGTCTGGACGGTGACGGCGGCCTCCACGCTCGGCCTGTTCGCGGTCAATGCGCCGGTGGTTTTCATGGGCGAGAGGCTGATGCGGCGGCTGCCGCTTGACCTGGTGCGCAAGCTGGCGGCAGCGGCCTTCGCGATTGTCGGTGTTGTCACGTTGATCGGTTGGTGACTATGGGATTGGCTGGTAGTCATGGTTAATATGGGCGCTGCCATGGTCGGTATCGCCCATAAGACCTATACCCTTGCCGAGATCCAGTCGCTGCTGCAGGCACTGGAGAAGCAGACGCGCCGTGCCGCCAAGAAGGCGGACAGCGCCATAGAGCGCATCTCCAAGCTGGCCTTCGAGCCGTATTACGAATACCGCGAATCGCTGACCGAAATCGAAGGCGTGATCGTACTGATCGAGGATCGCATGGCGCATGCCGAGAAGGCAGCGCTGGAGAAGCTGCGCGACTATCACACCAAGCTGATCACCAACCTGCTGCGCATGAAGATCGATGTGATCCTGCGTGTCTTTCCGGCGCTGGAAAGCGCTTCCACGCTGCCGATGGGGGCGCAGAAGGTGTTCCTCGCCACGTTGTGGGAAATGAAGGAGACGGTGGCGCATATCGACCGCGCGCAGATGAGCCATCTACTCGATCCGGACGCCCGCAAGCGCCTCACGGTGGCGGAAACCATTCTCAGCGACGTGGCGATGCGGGCGCCGCGCCTGTTGGAAATGGCCGAGGGCCAGGCCAAGAAGCTGGACGCTTAAGCCGCGCTCTAGCTGCTGCCGCGTTGCACCAGGGTGAAACCGACATCGACGATACGTTGCGCGACCGGCTGGCCGGTGGCACGCGCTACCAGCATGGCGGCGGCCAGGCGGCCGATCTCGCCACCCTCGATGCGCAGGCTGGTCAGCGGTGGGTCGGCATCCTTGCCATAGCTCTGGTCGCCATAGCCGATCAGTTTGAGTGTCTGCGGCACGGCGATGCCGCGCGCCTTGGCCTCGATCGCCGCGCCGAGCGCCAGATTGTCCGAGCCGCAGAATACACCGTCGATATCGGCGTGCCGGTGCAGCAATTCCGCCAGGCAGCTGCGGCCATCGCCCATCGGTGTCGGCGCTTGCGCCTCCAGCACCGGCGCACGCCAGCCGCAAAGCTGGCGGAAGCGTGCCACGAAGGCCGCGGCACGCAGCCTGGCGCGGCGGTCGTCCGGCGAAATCACGGCGGCGCGGCGGCAGCCGCGCTCATAGAGATGCTCGGCCGCCGCCTTGCCGATGGCCGGATGCGAAAATCCGACCAGCATGTCGATCGGTTTCGGCGTCAGGTCCCAGGTTTCCACCACCGGGATGCGCGCGGCGCGCAACTGCCGCCGCGAGGCTTCGGAATGCACGATGCCGGTGAGGATGATGCCATCTGGCCGGCGCCCGATCACGGCGCCGAGCAGGGCTTCCTCGCTGGCTTCGTCATAGCCGGCCTGGCCGATCAGGAGCTGATAGCCCTGATCCTGCAGATGTGCCGCCACCTGCTGCATGGTGCTGGTGAACATGGCGCCGCTGATGCTGGGCACCAGGGCGACGATCAGTCTGCTGCGCGCCGATGAGAGCGAGCCGGCCAGCAGGTTCGGCGTGTAGCCGAGTTTCTTCGCGGTGGCGCGGATTTTCGCCAGCGTGTCGGGCGAAAGCTGGCCGGGCGTGTTGAAGGCGCGCGAAACGGTGATCTTGGTGACGCCCACGGTTGAGGCGATGTCCGCCAAAGTAGGCACTTTCGCCGGCTTTTTCGCCGGTTCTTTCGCAGGTGCAGCAGGGGATTTCTTGGCGCGCGTCACCGGAACAGTATAGCCAAGCCGGGTTTTCCGGGGTAGGCTTGGCTCTGTCATGTTACCGGTAACATAAATCAGCCCCGAGAATGCCCCATGTCGATGATTGACCTGCACGCCAAGCGCCTGATTGGCCCCGTGATCCGCCTGCACCCGGACGACAACACCGTCGTCGCCCGCATCGATGTGGTGCCGGGCATGCCGGTGGATGGCGACAACCAGCATCCGCGCTTCCTGATCCGCGACAAGGCGCCGGCCGGCTACAAGATTGCCGCCCGCGACCTGAAGAAGGGCGAGCCGATCCTGAAATACAATGTCACGGTCGGCTTCGCGGCGGATGATATCCGCGCCGGTTCGATGCTGCATAACCACAACACTGAATTCCGCGAATTCGACCGCGACTACCAGCATGCGCAATTCTACAAGCCGGTCGAGCTGCTACCCGAGGCCGAGCGCGCCACCTTCCAGGGCATCGTGCGCCCGGATGGCCGCGTCGGCACGCGCAACTTCATCGGCATCGTCTCCACCGTGAACTGCTCCGCCACCGTGGTGCATGCGGTGGCGCGGCATTTCACCGAGGAACGCCTGGCGGATTTCCCCAATGTCGATGGCGTGGTCGCCTTCGCCCATGCGCTCGGCTGCGGCATGGAGATGACCGGCGAGGCGATGGCGTTGCTGCGCCGCACGCTGGGTGGCTATATCCGCCATGCCAACCTGGCCGCCGTGGTGGTGATCGGCCTGGGCTGCGAGCGCAACCAGCTCGACGGCATGATGGCGGAGCAGGGGCTGGAGCGTAGCGACAACCTCGTCACCTTCGTGATGCAGGAGACCGGCGGCACGCGCAAGACCATCGAGGCCGGCATCGAGGCCGTGAAGAAGATTCTGCCCAAGGCCAATGACGTGACGCGCAGCACGGTTTCGGCCAGCCATATCACCGTCGGCCTGCAATGCGGCGGTTCGGACGGCTTTTCTTCCATTACCGCCAATCCGGCGCTGGGGGCGGCAATGGATATCCTGGTGCGCCATGGCGGCACCGCGATCCTCTCCGAAACCCCGGAGCTTTACGGCGTCGAGCATACGCTGACCCGCCGCGCCGTGACGCGCGAAGTCGGCGAGAAACTGGTGGAGCGTATCCGCTGGTGGAAGGAAGACTATGCCGTCGGCCGCGATGTGCAGATCAACGGCAAGGTCAGCCCCGGCAACCAGGCCGGCGGTCTCGCCAATATCTTCGAGAAGTCGCTCGGTTCCTCCATGAAGGGTGGCACCGGGCCGCTGATGGAAGTGTACAAATATGCCGAGCCGGTGACGGCCAAGGGCCTGGTGATCATGGACACGCCCGGCTACGACCCATGCTCGGCCACGGGCCAGATCGCTGGCGGCGCCAATATCATCGCCTTCACCACCGGGCGCGGTTCGGCCTTCGGCGCCAAGCCGGTGCCCTCGCTGAAACTCGCCACCAATTCGCCGATGTATCGCCGCCTGGAAGAGGACATGGACATCAATTGCGGCCAGATTCTCGATGGCACCAAGTCGATGCAGGAAATGGGGCAGGAGATTTTCGAACAGATTCTGCGCACAGCATCAGGCGAGAAGAGCAAGAGCGAGCTGCTCGGCGTCGGCGACCACGAATTCGTACCCTGGCAGATCGGCATCGTGGGGTAGTCGCGCTTCAGCTATTCCGTCGCTCGCCCCGGAGCGTCGGCAGGCCGATGCCCGTGGAGTCGAAGCCGCCATCGACGCAGAGCACCTGGCCGGTGATATAGCCGGCCTGGTCGCTGCACAGGAAATAGATGGCGTTGGCAAGTTCTTCTTCCAGGCCATAGCGGTTGAGCGGGATATGGTCGTGATAGTCGGCGCGGATTTCCGGCGTGTGCACGGCTTTCGCCATGGCGGTATTCACCGGCCCCGGTGCCACGGCATTGACGCGGATGTTCAGCGCGCCGAATTCGGCCGCCTGCTGCTTGGTGAGATGCGCGAGGCCGGCCTTGGAGGTGCCATAGGCGACGCGCAGCGTTGAGGCGCGCAGGCCGGAGATCGAGGTGATGTTCACCACCGCGCCGCCGCCCTGGTCGCGCATGATCGGCGCGACAGCTTGAGTCATCAGGAAGGGGCCGGTGAGGTTCACCGCCATGACGCGGCTCCAGTCCTCCAGCGTCACCTCCAGGATCGGCTTGAACACGGCGATGCCGGCATTGTTCACCAAGGCGTCGATGCGGCCGAAATGCTTATGCGCTTTCGCTACCGCCGAAATGATCGCCGCCGGATCGGCGATATCCGCTTCCAGGCTCAACGTGGCCTCGGGCTGGTTCAGCGCGGCTTCCGCCTGGCGCAGGGTGTCACCCAGGATATCCAGCATGGCCACGCGCCAGCCCTCGGCGAGAAACTTGCGCGCAGCCGCAAGGCCAAGGCCACGGGCTGCGCCGGTGATGAGCGCCACTTTGTCTTTGCTGCTGGTCGCATTGGTGCTGGTCATCTGCGCTTTTTGCCTCCCTTGCGCTGAATTCCCCGCAGGCTAGCGGAGTTCGCTTGGGGGCGGGAGGGGCGAGAGCAGGGTTTACGGACCAGCCAAAATGTACTATCATTGTTCTTGTAAATCAAAGGCTTCATACTGCGGCATGAGCCAGAATACGGCACCATAAGGCGGGATAAGCCGCAATAAGGAAAAATAAGAAGAAATAAGAAGAAATAAGAAGAAATAAGAAGAAATAAGGAAAGTTAAGTCGCTAAATGATTGGAAATATTGCTTTTGATCAACGCACCAAGGCAGCTCTATCGGAAAATATTCCTGCTGCAATCAGGGCGGCATGATGCCGGCGCCGCTCCATCCCTTTGCCGGGGATGGAGCGAGCCGGATCAGGCGGCGTTACGCAGCACAATGTTGCGCCGGTCGATGGCAAGGCCTTCCTCGGTGCGGTAGCGCTGTACCAGGGCTGCGAGGTCGCTGGCCTGGGTGGACAGGGCTTGTGAGGCCGCCGAAGTTTCCTCCACCAGGGCGCCATTGCGCTGGGTGGTTTCATCCATGCTGCCGATGGCAGTATTGATCTGCTCCAGGCCGTTTGATTGTTCTGCCGAGGCTGCCGTGATTTCGGCGACGATATCGGACACTTTCTTGATCTCGCCGACAATCTCATTGAGTGCGACGCCGGCACTGTTCACCAGATCCGAGCCGGCCTTCACTTGAGCATTGGACTGGCTGATCAGCGTCTTGATTTCCTTCGAGGCGCCGGCGGAGCGTTGCGCCAGGCTGCGCACTTCCTGCGCCACCACGGAGAAGCCCTTGCCGGCTTCGCCGGCACGGGCGGCTTCGACGGAAGCATTCAGTGCCAGCAGGTTGGTCTGGAAGGCGATCTCGTCGATCACGCCCATGATCTCGGCGATCTTGTCTGCGCTGCTCTCGATGCGGCCCATCGCCTGCACGGCTTCGGCAACGATGCTGCCGCCCTTGTCGGCGGTGTCGCGCGCTGCGCTGGCCATCCGGTTGGCGGCCTGGGCATTCTGCGCGTTCTGCCGCACCGTGGTGGTGATTTCGTGCATCGAGGCGGCGGTTTCCTCCAGCGAGGCGGCCTGGCTTTCGGTGCGCTGCGCCAGGTCCTGGCTGCCAGCGGAAATCTCAGCCGATGCGGCGGCAATGGCGGCGGAAGCCTCGCGGATATTGCCGATGATCCCGGCCATGGTGTCCATCAGATCATTCACGCCGCTGCATAACGTGCGGATTTCGCCGCTCTTGCCATCCAACGGGATACGCTGCGTCAGATCATGTGCCTTGGCCGCGTCCACCGCACGGCCGACCTGCCGCACCGCCTGTTCGGTCATCTGCGCCGCCTTGATCTGGGCGGTGATGTCGGTGGCGTATTTCACCACCTTGTAGGGCCGTCCGCTGGCATCCATGATCGGATTGTAGCTGGCCTGGATCCACACCTCGCGGCCATCCTTGGCGATGCGCTTATACTGGGCGGCATCGTATTCGCCGCGGCCCAGCTTGGCCCAAAAGGCTTTATACTCGGCGCTATCGCGATACCCCGGCTCGACAAACATCGCGTGATGCTGGCCCTTCACTTCTTCCAGCGTATAGCCCAGCGTGGCCAGGAAATTGCTGTTGGCCTTCAAGATCGTGCCGTCGAGCGTGAACTCGATCACCGCCTGCGACTTGTGGATCGCGGCGAGTTGGCCCTCGAATTCCGCATCGCGCTGCTTCTGTGCCGTGATGTCGTTGGCGAATTTCACCACCTTGTAGACCCGGCCCCTGGCATCCAGGATCGGATTGTAGCTGGCCTGGATCCAGACTGCACGGCCGCCTTTGGCGACGCGCATATACTGAGCAGCATCGTATTCGCCGCGGCCCAGCTTGGCCCAGAAGGCCTTGTAGTCGGCGCTGTTGCGATAGCTCGTCTCGACGAAGATCGAGTGATGCTTGCCCTGCACTTCCTCAAGCGTATAGCCCATGGCGGTGAGAAAGTTTTCGTTGGCCGAGAGGATCATGCCGTCGAGGGAGAATTCGATTACGGCGAAGGACCGGTTCACGGCGGCGATCTTCGCCGTATCGTCTCGGCGCTCGGAAAAGTTGAATATGGACACGGATTACCTTTAGGGCAGGGCGCTGGGGAGCGCTGGTTTATGAATGATCTTGATACGACGTACTTAAAGGGTTGGATTGGCCTTTAGCAAAAATATCCACATGAATCATTCAAAAAAATATTGCAAAGATCATGCACTTATCCGGAAATATAACCCAATGCTAATGCACTCGGTGTCGCTGGGATTGTTGGTTTTCAGGAAAAAACCCTAGAGCTTTGCCCTGTGTTGTCGGGTTCATGCCCTAGCGTAAACAGCAACCACAGGGAGAGTGGACTTTCCCTGGCTGACCCGGCAAGCCCTGCGGCGAATTGTCATGCTTCCCCCATTGCGGCGGACCCGGCTGACGGAGTAGAAGGGCTGCGGGCCACACTCCCCCAACGGAGTGCTACTATCTGGAAGGATAGAGACATGACTGGTAAGCCTACCGCGCGTCCCGCTGTCGCGCATTTCTCCTCCGGCCCCTGCGCCAAGCGCCCCGGCTGGACCCCCGAAATCCTCAAAAACGCCCTGCTCGGCCGCTCGCATCGCTCCAAAGAGGGCAAGGCGCGCTTGGTCGAAGCCATCGAGCTGCACCGCCAGATCCTCGGCATCCCGGCGGATTACAAGATCGGCATCGTGCCCGCGTCCGATACCGGCGCCGTCGAGATGGCGCTGTGGTCATTGCTCGGTGCGCGCGGCGTCGACGTGCTCGGCTGGGAGAGCTTCGGCTCCGGCTGGGCTTCCGACATCACCAAGGAACTCAAGCTCACCGACGTGCGTAGCCTGAAGGCCGGCTATGGCGAGATCGTCGATCTTGCCAAGGTCGACTGGAGCCGCGACGTGGTGTTCACCTGGAACGGCACCACCTCGGGCGTGCGCGTGCCGAATGGCGACTGGATCAAGGCCGACCGCGAAGGCTTGAGCATCTGCGACGCCACCTCCGCCGTATTCGCCATGGACCTGCCCTGGGACAAGCTGGATGTCACCACCTGGTCGTGGCAGAAGGCGACCGGTGGCGAGGCCGCGCATGGCATGATCGTGCTCAGCCCGCGCGCCGTGCAGCGTCTCGAAACCTACACGCCCGCCTGGCCGCTGCCGAAAATCTTCCGCATGGCCAAGGACGGCAAGCTGATCGACGGCATCTTCAAGGGCGAGACCATCAACACGCCCTCCATGCTCTGCGTCGAGGATATCATCGATGCGCTGAAATGGGGCCAGTCGATCGGCGGCCTCGCCGGCATGAAGGCGCGCTCGGAAGCCAACCTCGCCGCCATCGAGGCCTGGGTGGCCAAGTCCGACTGGGCCGGTTTCCTCTGCGCTGACAAGGCGATCCGCTCCAATACCTCGATCTGCCTCAAGATCGTCGATCCCTGGTTCACCGCGCTGGGTCCGAAGGATCAGGATGCGGCGGCCAAGCAGGTCGCCTCGGTGCTGGAGAAGGAAGGCGTGGCGCTGGATATCGGTGCCTATCGCGATGCCCCTCCGGGCCTGCGCATCTGGGGCGGCGCCACCGTCGAGCCCAAGGATACCGCGGCCCTGCTGCCCTGGCTCGACTGGGCCTTCGCCCAGGTGAAGGCCAGCTTCAAGCCGGCTGCCGCCGCCTAAGCGCTCACGTTCCGCAGGCACGGCGCCGCCGTGCCTGCCGCTCTCCCCATTTTCCTATCTCCTGTGAGGAACACCCATGGTGAAGGTTCTCATTTCCGACGAGTTGAGCCCGGCCGCCGTCGACATTTTCAAGACTCGCGGCGTCGAGGTCGATATCAAGACCGGCCTGAAGCCGGATGAGCTGATCGCCATCATCGGCCAGTATGATGGCCTCGCCATCCGCTCGGCCACCAAGGTCACCGCCAAGGTGCTGGAAGCCGCCACCAATCTGAAGGTGGTCGGCCGCGCTGGCATCGGCGTCGACAACGTGGACATCCCGGCTGCCACCGCGCGCGGCGTCTGTGTCATGAACACCCCGTTCGGCAACTCGATCACCACCGCCGAACATGCCATTGCCATGATGATGGCGCTGGCCCGCGAAATTCCGCTGGCCGACCGCTCCACCCAGGCCGGCAAGTGGGAGAAGAACCGCTTCATGGGCGTCGAGCTTTACGGCAAGACGCTGGGCCTGATCGGCTGCGGCAATATCGGCTCCATCGTTGCAGATCGTGCTCAAGGGCTGAAGATGAAGGTGGTCGGCTTCGATCCGTTCCTCACCCCGGAACGCGCCCAGGCGCTCGGCATCGAGAAGGTGGAACTGGACGAATTGCTTGCGCGGGCTGATTTCATCACGCTGCATACCCCGCTCACCGAGCAGACCAAGAACATCCTCGACGCCAAGGCGCTGGCCAAGGCGAAGAAGGGCGTGCGTATCGTCAACTGCGCCCGTGGTGGCCTGGTGGATGAAGCGGCGCTGAAGGAAGCGCTCGATTCCGGCCAGGTGGCCGGCGCTGCCTTCGACGTGTTCGTCACCGAACCGGCCAAGGAAAACGTGCTGTTCGGCCATGAGCGCTTCGTCGCCACGCCGCATCTCGGCGCCTCGACCAACGAAGCGCAGGAGAACGTGGCGCTGCAGGTGGCCGAGCAGATCTCGGACTACCTGTTGAGTGGTGCTGTCACCAACGCGCTGAACATGCCGTCGGTCTCGGCGGAAGACGCGCCGAAGCTGCGCCCCTATATGAAGCTCGCCGAGCAGCTCGGCAGCTTTGTCGGCCAGTTGGCGGAAGCCAACCTGACCAAGGTGGTGATCGAGTATGAAGGCCATGTCGCGACGCTGAATACCCGGCCGCTGACGGCCATCGTGCTGGAAGGCCTGCTGCGCCGCCAGCTTTCCAGCGTCAACATGGTCAACGCGCCGCTGGTGGCCAAGGAGCGCAATATCGAGGTCTCCGAGGTCAAGCATGACCGCGAGGGTGATTATGCCACTTTGATGCGCGTAACCATCCACGCCGACAAGGTGCGCCATCTCTCGGGCACGCTGTTCGCCAACAAGAACCCGCGCGTGGTGGAGATCAAGGGCATCGACATCGATGCCGAGCTTGGTCCGAACATGCTCTACGTCACCAACGAGGACAAGCCGGGCTTCATCGGCCGGCTTGGCACAGTGCTCGGCGATGCCGGCATCAACATTGCCACCTTCCATCTGGGCCGTGCCGCCAAGGGCCAGGAAGCCATCTGCCTCGTCGAAGTGGATGGCCCGATCCCGGCCGCAGTGGCGGCCAAGGTGAAGGAAATCCCCGGCGTGCGTCAGGTGACCCCGCTCAAGTTCTAAGCCGATCTGTATTAAGTCTTTCCGCCAGGGCCCCGCCTTCAGGAATGAAGCGGGGCCCCGGTTCGTTTATGGCCGGCCCGTCATGATTGAATTGCGTCGGCCCTCTTGAAGGCTGGACGCCGCCCGTGGCTTCACGCTTTATTGGTGCCAGCCCACCCAACGGAGTCGCCGCCATGGCCCGCCTTGCCCGTCTGCTGCTGATCCTGCTGTTGCCGCTCGCCGTCGTTGCCTGCGGTCCCGATAGCAGCGAACAGGTGATTAAGAAGGCCGAGAAGGCCGGCACCAAGGCCGAACTGGAAAAGGCCATCGGCCGCCCGACCGAGATTTCCAAGCTCGGGCCGATTGAGCAGTGGACCTACAAGACCAAGGACGGCCAGGTCAGCTTCACCATCACTGGCGACAAGGTGATGCTCGCCTCCGGCGGCACGAAGAAGTAAGCAGGCTTCAGGCGGCGGGATAATTCCGCCCGCCAAAAATGGCGCTGCCGACCCGTATATAGGTGGCGCCAAAGGCCGCGGCGATTTCGTAATCGCCGCTCATGCCCATGCTGAGATCGGCCAGGCCGTTGCGCTCGGCGATCTTGCGCAGCAGGGCGAAATGCGGCGCCGGCTCTTCGTCGGCTGGCGGAATGCACATCAGGCCCACAACCGGCAGGCCAAGGCGGTCGCGGCAATCGCGGATGAAGGCATCGGCTTCCAGCGGCGCCACGCCGGCCTTCTGCGGCTCTTCGCCGGTATTCACCTGGATGAAGCAGGGCAGGCGGCGCTCCTGCCGGGCGAATTCCTTGGCCAGTTCCTCGGCCAGCTTTGGCCGGTCCAGGGTGTGGATCACATCGAAATGTGCCACCGCCTGCTTCACCTTGTTGGTCTGCAGCGGCCCGATCAGGTGCAGCACCATGCCCGGATGGCTGGCGCGCAGGGCAGGGTATTTCTCCATCGCCTCCTGCACCCGGTTCTCGCCGAAATGGCGCTGGCCGGCGGCATAGGCGGCTTCCACGGCGCTGGCCGGGAAGGTCTTGGCCACCGCGATCAGCGTGGTGCTGGCCGGCAGGGTGGCGCGGATGGCATGGATTGCCCCGGCTATGGTCGAAGCTGAATCGGACATGGCATGATCACATGATGCGGAAACGGAGCGGCACGCTAACAAGGCCCAGTCTCGGGCGAAAGGTCTGGCTTCGGCGAAAGGCCCGGCCCGGGCAAAAAGCCTTGGGCGGCAAGCCGCGCCTATGGCTGTTCAGCGATCCGCAGCGACTGCCGGATCCGGCCAAGCTGCTGGCCGCGCTGCCGCCGGGCAGCGGTGTGGTTTTCCGCCCCTATGGCCTCAAGGATGCCGAGGCGATCGGGCGCCGGCTGCGAAGGCTGACACGCCGCCTGGGGCAGATACTGCTGGTGGCCGGCGATGCAAGGCTGGCGCGGCGGCTCGGCGCCGATGGCCTGCATCTGCCGGAACACGCATTACTAAGCCCCCGGCGCGACGGCCTGCCGGCAGTGACCGCAGCCGCGCATGGCATGACAGCCATCAACCGCGCGGCACAAGCGGGGGTGAAGGGGGTGTTCATCTCGCCGGTATTCGCCACGGCCAGCCATCCCGGTGCGGCTGGCCTGGGGCCGTTACGTTTCGCGGCGCTGCTGCGGGCGGCGCGGCGGCGGGGATTGGAAGTCTACGCGCTTGGCGGCATCGATGCGGCGAGCTGGCGCCGGCTGGCACCCTTGCTGCCCGATGGCAGCGGCGGCATCGGGCGCTTCAACTGAAGGCAGGGTTCGGCTGAAGCCAAAAAGAAACCGCCGCTGCCCGGAGGCAGCGGCGGCTCTGAAACACAGCCCGGTGAGGCTGAATTAGAAGGTCAGGGTGTAACCGACCGAACCGACCAGGGCGCCGGAGCAGAGGTCGCCAAGATTGCGGCCACCAGCCTGCGGGAAGCACTGGGCATCCTTGATGTTGGTGTCGACCCACTGCACGCCCACATCGAGAGCGCCGAAGAAGGTGGCGAACAGGCCAACGTTCCAATCGGTGTAGTCCGGCACGCCGAAGGTGGTGTTGTCCTTGACCTTCTGACGGCCAACGTTGGCAACCACGCGCGGGCTGAACTCGGTGAAGGGGATCGGAACCTTCACGCCGCCGTAGACGTAAGTGGCGGAGCCGGTGTTGCCGAAGAAGCCGGTCGACCAGTTGATGCCGATGGTCGGGATCACGAAGCCGAAGTCATAGTTCACGGCCGCGGCGTATTCGGTGTAGTCGTAGTTCAGAGCGCGGGTGGCGCCCGGATAGGTGTACAGGATGTACTTCAGGTCGTAGCCGAAGCTGCCGATGGTGCCGCGCAAACCGACGGTGTAGTCGAGTTCGGCGTTGGCTTCCTGGTCGGTCGGCACCAGCGGCACGAACTTGACGTTGCTGCCCCAGGCATTGATGTAGCCGGTGACGTAGTCGGAGATCGTGACGGCGGCTTCGATGCTGCCCTGGATCGCCGGTTCATTGTCGGTCTGGCTCAGGCCGCGGAAGCGGTAGTCAGACACGCCGCCGAGGGTGGCGGTGAAGTTCAACTTGTCAGCCGGCTTGTCCTGCGCGACGGCCGGACCGGCAAACAGCACGGCGGCCAGCAGCGCGCCAAAAATCTTCGTCTTCATAAGGAGACCTCCAGAAACTTTTCCCGCAGCGAATTAAGCAAATTCTCCGTCGGCGAACAAACACTTGCACGTTGCTCCAGACATCAGGCCGCAAACCTGTGGCGCGAAAGTCACGCTGGTGTAAAGAACTGGTCAAGTTGTCTAATTTATGGGCAAAAACCCTCTGGTTGCAGTTTTTGACCCTGCCGAAAAATGCACCAAACGCCTGATTTTGGGGGTGAATGTATGCAAGGGCTATCGGATCGATTCCCTGTCTCACCCTTGGGTTTGGCCGAATCTGACCGACCGAACCCTGGGGCGAGGCCATTCCGCTGCCCCGTAACGGGATTATGTCGCCGAAAAAGTGTGATGAAGCTCGCTTGCCGCGGGGGCAGCCAGGGGTGCAACCATTGCGACGCAAATGCCTGCTCCATAATATCGGCGCACTGCAAATATTTGGTTCCTTGGGAGGAAGCGCATGCTTGGTTTGACGCAGGATCGTCCGCTGCTGATTTCGTCGCTGATCGAGTTCGCGGCGCTGTACCATGGCCGCACCGAGATCGTGACCCGGTCGGTCGAAGGGCCGATCCACCGTTGTACTTACCGCGACCTGCGCGACCGCTCGAAGCAGCTCGCCAATGCGCTGACCCGGCTGGGCGTCAAGCTCGGCGACCGCATCGGCACCCTGGCCTGGAACACCTACCGCCATTTTGAACTCTATTACGGCGTGTCCGGCATGGGCGCCGTGCTGCATACCGTCAACCCGCGCCTGTTCCCGGAGCAGATCGACTACATCGTCAATCACGCCGAGGACAGCTACCTGTTCTTCGACCTGACCTTCCTGCCGCTGGTAGAAAAGCTGGTGCCGCAGCTCAAGACCGTGAAGGGCTTTGTGCTGATGACCGATGCGGCGCATATGCCCAAGGACAGCAAGATCCCCAACCTGCATTGCTACGAGGACCTGATCGGCGCCGAGAGCAGCGACTATGACTGGCCGGAATTCGACGAGCGTACGGCTTCCTCGCTTTGCTACACCTCCGGCACCACCGGTAATCCTAAGGGCGTGCTGTATTCGCACCGCTCCACCGTGCTGCACAGCTACGCCGTCTGCCAGCGCGACGGCCTCAATCTCGGCTCGGCTGACTCGGCCCTGGTGATCGTGCCGCTGTTCCATGCCAATGCCTGGGGCGTGCCCTACGGCGCCTGCATGAGTGGCGCCAAGCTGGTCTTCCCCGGCCCGGCGCTCGACGGCAAGAGCGTGTATGAACTGCTGCGCGACGAGAAGTGCAATTTCTCGCTCGGCGTACCCACCGTGTGGCTCGCCTTCTTCCAGTATATCGATGCCAATCCGTCGCTCGACACCAAGGCCGATATCAAGCTGGAGCGTTGCGTCATCGGCGGCTCGGCGGCGCCGCGCGCAATGATCGAGCGCTTCGCCAAGCAGTTCAACTGCTTCGTCATCCATGCCTGGGGCATGACCGAGATGTCGCCGCTGGGCACCACCGGCAACCTGCTGAAGAAGCACGGCGACCTGCCGCTGGAGAAGCGCCTGGATGTGCAGGCCAAGCAGGGCCGCACGGTCTATGGCGTTGATATCAAGATCACCGACGACGAAGGCCGCGAATTGCCGCGCGACGGCGTCGCCTTCGGCAATGTGAAGGTGCGCGGCCCGTGGATCACCAAGGGCTATTTCAAGGGCGAGGGCGGCAACGTTATCGACGCCGACGGCTATTTCACCACCGGCGACGTGGCGACGCTCGATGCCGATGGTTACATGCAGATCACCGACCGCGCCAAGGACGTGATCAAGTCCGGTGGCGAGTGGATCTCCTCGATCGACCTTGAGAATGCCGCTGTCGGCCATCCGGCGGTGCAGGAAGCTGCCGTGATCGGCGTGTTCCATGCCAAGTGGCAGGAACGCCCGCTGCTGCTGGTGATCAAGAAGCCTGGCCAGGAGGTCACCAAGGAGGAATTGCTCAAATTCCTCGACGACAAGATCGCCAAGTGGTGGCTGCCGGACGATGTGGTGTTCGTCACCGAACTGCCGCATACCGCTACCGGCAAGCTGCTCAAGACCAAGCTGCGCGAGCAGTTCAAGGATCATAAGCTGCCGACGCCGGGGGCATGATTGCGACTATCCATATGCGGTGCCGGCTCTTAGTAGCGGTACTGCTCTTTTTCCTTGCTGGCTGTGCCGCTCAAGACCGCCTTCCTGGTATTGAGCGGCCAGTCCGCATCGCCATCCTCGATATGTTTGGCGGCGAAGATTTCTCGCCCGTAACAAAGGCTTCTGTTGACGAATACTTCGCCAAGCAAGGAGCCGGTGATGTCAAATTGCAGCGCAGCGCTTTGCGGGACGCTGATCTTGTCGTCTTCCTTGTCGAAGACTTGAGCCCCGCCGCGCGCTATGGAGTGATCCTTGATGAGTTCAGCAGGAAAACCGGTGGGACGTTAAGGGGCGGCATTATCACTGTAGTAAGTCACAGCCTACACAGTGAGACCTGGATATGCGATAGTGATAACCGGCTCCGGCGATATGCGATTGTTGTTGGTTTGATAGATTCGTATAGAATTCGCTATTACAGAACGGTCGATGATCGACCCATGTCTCCAACGGAATTGGACGCATTCAGGAAAAGATATATCCCCTCTGAACTTGCAAAAGCGGTTTCCAAGCTCGGCCATGTCTTGGAAAACTGTAGGCACACTATATTTCTCAACTAATCCCTATCAGGGATGCCGCGCCATCCAGGCGCGGGCATAGGAGCAGAGCGGCACCAAAGTCGTGCCCTGCTCGGCGGCGAGCGCGACGATGCCGCGCATCAGTCGGTCGGCGGCGCCGGTGCCGCGCAAATTTACGGGCGCTTCCACATGCAGGATCAGGGTCTGGCCCTCCTGGCGGCGATAGCGGGCGAACACCGTCTGGCCATTCACGTCCAGTTCGTACTGGCTGCGGGCGGTGTTGTCGGTCACGCTATTCATGGATGCGGAACTCATGGGTGCAGGCCATCCTTATCCAGGTCGCTGAAGCAGAACACCATGTCCACATTGTCGCCATCGCTTGAGAGCGGCATCAGCACCGAACTGCTGGCATGCCATGGCATCTGGCGCATCGAACTGCCATCGGGCATGGCGCCGATGATCGGATTGTAGGTGTAAACCACGGTGCGCTTCTCGATCACAATACGGTAGTTCAGCATCACATCGTCGCCGGGGATGCCGAGATGGGCGCCCATGTAATTGCCATGCACCGGCTGGCCGGTAGGATCGCGGCCGCGCAAGGCGGCTTGGGCGGTGCCGACCAGGCGATAGCGCAGCCAGGGCGCTTCCGGCAGCACTTCGGTGAGCAGGATGCAGGGCAGCAGGTCGCGCGGCATCTGCAGTGGGTCGATATCCTGGCGCGATGGCATTAGCCGGTCGCCACGTTGCGCGTTCCAGTATTCCCACATGCGGCGGATTTTGGGCGAGCAATTGTCCAGGAAACCGAAACCCACGATGCGCGGGTATGTCGATTCACGGATCTCGTCATCAAGCGTACTGCTCACCGATCCCCTCGTGCCTAAGGTTGCCGCCATTCTGTCGGCGGTTGCCAGTTTGCCGCTACCGTAGGGTGTTGGCAATGGAAACCCGCAGCAGGCGTTAATCGGTAATCATACGGTTCTGTTTAAGCGGCGCTGTATAATGCGGTTTCGTTGGCGGCAGGCGCGGCCTTCACCCGCCCATCCGACACCATGTGAATGAGATGCGCCAGCACCGAGCGGCCGGCGGCGCCGTGCAGTTGCTTCGGCACATCGGCGTACATGCGTTCAACCATGGCCGGGATGGTCTGCGGCCCGTTGGCCAGGCAGGCCATGATCTGCGCCTCGCGCGCCTCGCGATGCTTGATCAGCCCTGTAACAAAGGCTTGCGGCGTGATGCCGGTGGTGGCCTGGCCAATCGGCGCACCGTGGGTGGGATAATAAACGGTTTCGCTGCGGGGCAGCAATTTGCGCAACGAGGCGTAATAATCCGTCATGTTGCCATCCGGCGGCGAGATCACCGTGGTTGACCAGCCCATGACATGATCGCCGGAAAACAGCGCCGCTTCCTCATGCAGCGAGAAGCAGAGGTGGTTCGAGATATGGCCCGGCGTGTGCAGTGCGGTAACGGTCCAGCTTTCGCCCTGCACCACATCGCCATCCTTGAGTATCACATCGGGGCGGTAATCATAGTCGCCGCCTTCCTCCACCATACCGCCGCCCGGTGAAACCGGATGCGGACCGAAGCCGTAGCTTGGCGCATTTGTGTGCTTTTTGAGCAGCGCGGCGCCAGGAGAATGGTCGCGGTGGGTATGGGTGATCAGGATATGGCTCACCGTCTCGCCCGGGATACTGTCCAGCAAGGCCTGGATATGCGCCGGATCATCCGGCCCGGGGTCGATCACCGCCACCTTGCCCTGGCCGATGATATAGGTGCCGGTACCGTGGAAGGTGAAAGCCGAGGGGTTCTGCGCCACCACGCGCCGCACCAGGGGGGTCAGCCGTGCGGCCTGGCCATAGGTGAAGTCCAACTGCTTCACGAAGGGGATGTTCATACCTGCGCCGCTCCCGGGAAAAATATTGACGTTACGTCACGTTACCGTGGTTCATCCGAGCCGGAAACGGATTGACCCGCCCCGCGCCCTTCCATAATGTTTCAACCTTGACGGCAAACATAAGCACAGAATCGTCAGGCGCGAAAAGCGCCGGCAAGGGAGGAGGCTAAGCTGTCTGAGATCGTTCAGTTGCTGTTGAACGGCCTGGCATCAGGTTGCATCTACGGCCTAGTCGCGCTCGGTTTCGTGCTGATTTACAAAGCCACCGAAATGGTGAATTTCGCCCAGGGCGACCTGATGATGCTGGGGGCCTTCGTCGCCTTCACCGTCATCGAGCTGATGGGCTATAATTACTGGGTCGGCTTCGTTGCCGCAGTCCTGGTGATGGCCGCATTCGGCTACCTGCTCGACGCCCTGATTCTGCGCCAGGTGATTGGCCAGCCGCAATTCGCCGTGGTGATGCTCACCATCGGCCTCGGTTTCATCTTCCGCGCCGGCGCCTCGATGACCTGGGGCACCGAAACGCGCGCCTTCGAAACGCCATTCACTGGTGGCGTCACCCGGCTTGGCGGCCTGCTGATTGCCAATGTCTCCCTTTCGATCATCGCCGGCACCGCGATCCTCTGTGCAATGCTGTTCGCCTTCTTCCGCTACACCCGTATTGGCGTGGCGATGCAGGCAGCGTCGCAGAACCAGCTCGCCGCCTACTACATGGGCATTCCGGTGAAGATGATCTTCTCGCTGATCTGGGCGATCTCGGCCGGCGTTGCCGCCGTGGCCGGCCTGCTGCTGGCGCCGGTGGCGCTGATCGATGTCACCATGGGCCTGCTCGGCCTCAAGGCTTTCGCCGCCGCCGTGCTCGGCGGCTTCGGCTCGATCCCCGGTGCGGTGATCGGTGGCATGGTGATCGGTGTCATTGAGCAGTTCTCCGGCGTCTACCTTGAAGAAGGCCTCAAGGATGTGGCGGCCTACATCGTCATCCTGCTGGTGCTGTTCCTGCGTCCGCAGGGGCTGTTCGGCAATATCGGTCGCAAGCGGGTGTAGGTCATGCGTTTCTTCTTCAAGACCGACTATAACCAGGATATCAACCTCACCCGCGACAAGGTGGACCGCTTCTGGTACGGGCTGCTTTTGCTCGTGCTGCTGCTGGCGCCTTTCGTGCTGGAGGATTTCTGGCTCGGCGAGATTTCCTACGTCTTCATCCTCTCCATCGTTGGCATCGGCCTGATGCTGCTTACCGGCTATACCGGGCAGGTGTCGCTGGGCCATGCCGCGTTTCTTGGCATCGGCGCGTACACGCATGCAGTGCTGCTGCACCACGGCGTGCCGTTCATCATCGCCATCACAGCGGCAACGCTGCTCTCGGCCTTCATCGGCATGGTGATCGGTTCGCGCGTGCTGAAGCTCACCGGCCTCTACCTCGCCATTGTCACGCTGGCCTTCGCCTTCATCATCGAGCACGTGCTGGTGAAATGGGAAAGCGTCACTGGTGGCTTCAAGGGCTTCGCGGTTTCGCGTCCAGAGTATTTCGGCGTCGCGCTGACCGACGACGTGCCGTTCTATTATCTCACCTTCTTCTGCCTGGTGCTGGCGGTGCTGGCGGCGCTGAACCTGTTGCGCTCGCCAACCGGCCGCGCCTTCATCGCCATCCGCGATTCCGAGGTTGCGGCTCAGTCGATGGGCGTCAATCTGGCGCGCTACAAGACCACGGCCTTCGCCGTCTCGGCCGGCTTCACCGGCTTCGGCGGCGCATTGTTCGGGCACAAGATCGGCTATCTCGCGCCGGATGCCTTCAACATCCTGCTCTCGATCCAGTTGCTGCTGATGGTGGTGGTGGGCGGCCTCGGCTCGATCCACGGCGCCATCTACGGCGCGGCCTTCGTGGGCGCCTTGCCGGTGCTGATCGCCATCGGCCGCGACTACCTGCCTGAAACTATTGCGCGCCAGCCGGGCCTCGAGCCCGGCCTGTTCGGCCTCATCCTGGTCTGCTTCATTCTGTTCGAGCCCTACGGCATCTATGGCCGCTGGCTCAAGCTGAAGCTCTTCTTCTCGCTGTTCCCGATGTACAAGCGGGCGACATTCAAGAAGCAGAAGTCCTACACCAAGTCGGAGCGCAACCGGTGACCTTCTTCAAAGCCGAAAACATCGCCATCAACTTCGGTGGCATCAAGGCGGTGGACGGGGTCGACTTCGAGGTCGAGCAGGGCACCGTGTTCACCATCATCGGCCCGAATGGCGCCGGCAAGACCACGGTGTTCAACCTGATCAGCCGCATCTATAACCCGACCGAGGGCCGGCTGGTATTCCAGGATCAGGACATCACCAGGCTGCCGCCGCATGATATCGCCAAGCTCGGCATCGCCCGCACCTTCCAGAATATCGAGCTGTTCGAGCATGCCACGGTGCTGCAGAACCTGCTGCTCGGTCGCCATTGCCATCGCGGCTCCAACCTGCTCACCGAATTGCTGTTCCTGCCCAGCGTGCGGAAAATGGAAGTGGCGCATCGCGAGAAGGCGGAGGAGGTGATCGACTTCCTCGACCTGCAGCAATACCGCGACACCATGATCGTGAATCTGCCTTATGGCGCGCGCAAGGTGGTGGAACTGGCCCGCGCGCTCTGCACCGAGCCGAAACTGCTGCTGCTGGACGAGCCTTCCTCGGGCCTCAACACCGAGGAAACCGAGGACATGGCCTGGTGGATCCAGGATATCCGCGACGATCTCGGTATCAGCGTGCTGATGGTGGAACACGACATGAGCCTGGTGAACGAAGTGTCGGACCGCGTTCTGGCGCTGAATTACGGCCGCGTGCTGGCCACCGGCACCGCCCGCGAGGTGCAGAGCCACCCTGAAGTGGTCAAGGCGTATCTGGGGGGCTGACACGTGGCGGAACCGATCCTCAAGCTGTTGAACATCGAGACCTATTACGGTCCGATCATGGCCATTCGCGGCGTCAGCCTGGAAGTGCCGGAAGGCTCCATTGTCACGGTCCTGGGCGCCAATGGCGCCGGCAAGACCACGATCCTCAAGACCATCTCCGGCGTCATGGACCCGCAGAAGGGTAGCGTCATCTTCGAGGGCCGCGAGATCCAGAAGATGGATCCGGACAAGGTGATGCGGCTTGGCATCGGTCATGTGCCGGAAGGCCGCGAGACCTTCCCGTTCCTCACGGTGCGCGAGAACCTGATGATGGGGGCCTATACGCGGAGCGACCGCGATGGCATCGCCAAGGATATCGATCTGGTGTTCAGCTATTTTCCGCGTCTCAAAGAGCGCGAGAGCCAGCCGGCTGGTTCGATGTCGGGTGGCGAGCAGCAGATGCTGGCGATTGGCCGCGCCCTGATGGGCCGCCCGAAGCTGCTGCTGCTGGACGAGCCCTCGCTCGGCCTGTCGCCGAAGCTGGTGAAGGAAATCTTCGAGATTGTTGTGCGCATCAACAAGGAGCAGGGCACTACTATCCTGCTCGTTGAGCAGAACGCCAATGTGGCGCTGCATACGGCGCATTTCGGCTATGTGCTCGAGGTTGGCCGCATCGTGATGGAAGATACCTGCGAGCGCCTGCTCGAGAAGGAAGACATCAAGGAATTCTACCTCGGCCAGAAGGAAGAGGGCGTGCGCGGCAAGCGCCGCTGGAAGAAACGCAAGACCTGGCGCTGAGGCTGGGAATAGGGGAGAGCGTCATGACCGCAATGAACGTGGCGATCGACAAGGACATTCTCGAAGTCATCCAGCGCGATACGATCCCGCGCTATTTCTGGCGTCGCTGCGCCGAACGTGGCGAAGCCATCGCGCTGCGCGAGAAGGATTTCGGCATCTGGAATGCCATCACCTGGCGCCAGTATGGCGAAAATGCCAAGAATACCGGCCTGGGGCTGGCTGCCCTTGGCGTGAAGCGCGGCGATGTCGTGTCGGTGATCTCGGAAGGTAACCCGCAATGGCTCTATGCCGATATGGGCACCCAGGGCATCGGCGGCGTGACGAACGGCATTTACACCACCGATTCCGCCAAGCAGGTCGAGTATATTCTCAACGACAGCCGCACCGTCGTCTATATCGCCGAGAATGAGGAACAGCTCGACAAGGCGCTGGAGGTGCGCGACCGCGTGCCGACGCTGAAGAAGATCATCGTGATCGACATGGAGGGCCTGCGCGATTTCCGCGACCCGATGGTGATCAGCTTCGATGAGCTGCTCAAGCTTGGCCAGGCCTTCGGCGAACAGCATCCCGGCTTCTGGGAAGCCGAGCTGGCCAAGGGCAAGCCCGATGACCTGGCGATCCTGATCTATACCTCAGGCACCACCGGTGCACCCAAAGGCGCCATGATCAGCCACAGCAATCTGCTGTTCCAGCTTGAGAATAGCTACAAGCTGATGGAGCAGTATCCGTCCGATGAGCAGCTTTCCTTCCTGCCGCTCTGCCATATTGCCGAGCGCGGTTTCACCGTGCTGTGGCCGCTGAAATCCGGCTCGACGGTGAATTTCGCCGAAAGCCCGGACACGGTGGCGCAGAACCTGCAGGAAGTGCAGCCGACCCTGTTCTTTGCCGTGCCGCGCCTGTGGGAGAAGTTCTTCTCCGCCATTGCCATCCGCATGAAGGATGCCACGCCGATCGGCAAATGGGCCTACAAGAACGCGCTCGGCATCGGCTACCTGATGGCCGAGACCAAGCTGGAAGGCCGCACCCCCTCGCTTGGCCTGCGCGCCGCTTTCTGGCTCGCCGATCAACTGGTGCTGAAGAACGTCAAGAGCATCATCGGCATCAAGCGCTGCCGCTGGCTTGCCACGGGCGCCGCGCCGATTTCGCCCGACCTGATCAAGTGGTATCTGGCGCTCGGCATGGACATGCGCGAAGTCTATGGCCAGACCGAGAATGTCGGCCTTGCCACGGCGCCGCAGGATAACCGCCTCAAGCTCGGCACAGTGGGCAAATGCGTGCCGAACACGGAAGTGAAGATCAGCCCCGAAGGCGAAATCCTGCTGCGCGGCCCGCATGTTTTCATGGGCTATCTCAACAATCCGACCAAAACCGCCGAGACGGTGAAGGACGGCTGGCTGCATACCGGCGATGTCGGTCTCATCGACAATGAAGGCTGGGTCAAGATCACCGACCGGATGAAGGACATCATCATCACTGCCGGCGGCAAGAACATCACACCCTCCGAGATCGAGAATCAGCTGAAATTCAGCCCCTATATCTCGGATGCGGTGGTGATCGGCGACCGCCGCAAATTCCTCACCTGCCTGATCATGATCGACCATGACAACGTGGTGAAATACGCCCAGGACCTGAACGTTCCCTTCACCAACTTCGCCTCGCTCTGCCGCACCCGCGAGGTGCAGGAGCTGATCTGGCAGGAGATCGAGAAGGTGAACAAGAATTTCGCCCGTGTGGAGACGATCAAGAAATTCCGGCTGATCGAGCAGCAGCTCACGGCCGAGGATGACGAACTGACGCCGACGATGAAGCTGAAGCGCAAGTTCGTGAATGAAAAGTACAAGGATATGATCGAGGAAATGTACCGCGGCGGCGAATAAGCCGCCTCCTTGGGGTTCAAAAAAGTCCCATAGGCCAACCTGGAGAAGGAACGACAGAGATGCGTATCAGGACTGCGATGATTGGCGGCGCCCTTGCCGCCTCGCTGGCTCTTGTGGCCGGCGCTGGCCATGCCCAGAGCGTGCGTGGCGTGAGCAAGAACGAAGTGGTGGTCGGCATGCATACCGACCTGTCTGGCCCGGCGGCGAGCTACGGCGTCACGTCGTCGAATGCCGTGCGTCTGCGCTTCGATGAAATCAATGCCCAAGGCGGCGTGCATGGCCGCAAGCTGAAGCTGATCGTGGAAGATCACCAGTATCAGGTGCCGCGTGCCGTGCAGGCCGCGAACAAGCTGATCAACCGTGACAAGATCTTCCTGATGGCCGGCGCGCTCGGCACGCCGATGAACAACGCGGTGTTCCCGGAGCAGTTCAAGGCCAACGTGCCGAACCTGTCGCCGCTCACCGCCGCGCGCTCGATGGCCGAGCCGTTCCACCCGCTGAAGTTCGTGACGCAGTCGTCCTACTACGACCACGTCCGCGTCGGCCTGAAATACATGGTGGAAAAGAAGGGCCGCAAGAAGATCTGCTCGCTCTATCAGGACACCGATTTCGGCAAGGAAATCTTCGACGCCGTGCAGGATCAGGCCAAGGCCATGAACATGCCGGTGCTGGAGACCGCCACGAACAAGCCGACCGACACCGACTTCACCGCCCAGATCACCAAGCTGCGCTCGGCGGGTTGCGACGTCATCGGCCTCGGCTCGATCGTGCGTGACGCCATCCTGCCCTATGGCACGGCCCGCAAGATGGGCTGGATGGATGTCGATTTCGTTGCCCAGTCGGCCAGCTTCGACCAGATCGTGGCTTCCGCTCCGGGCGGTGCCACCGAAGGCCTCTATGTTGGCGCCGGCACCATGATGCCGTACCGCGACACCGCCAGCCCGGTGGTTGCGGCCTGGTGGGATGCCTACAAGGCGAAGTACGGCGCTGACCCGAATATCGGCGCGGTTTATGGCCAGGTCATCGCCGACCTGATCATCCAGGCGCTGGACAAGGCCGGCAAGGATCTGACCACCGAGAAGTTCCTGGCGGGTCTGGAATCGATCGAAGGCTACCGCGATATTTTCGGCGGCCCGGTGATCAGCTTCTCCAAGACCAAGCACCAGGGTTCCAACTCGGCCTTCCTGTTCCAGGTCAAGTCGGGCCGCTTCACCATGGTGGATGGTCCGTTGACCTACTAATTTCGCGCCGGTTTCCGGTGTGAAAGGCGCCCGCGGGGAAACCCGCGGGCGTTTTCTTTTCGCATATGCGAGATTGCGGGACGCAGAAAAATAAGGACTGGCGCGGGTTTCTGGCTCCGCTACTATCCTCCCAATAAGAATTATAAAACCGGGAGGAGAGCACATGAGCAGGGTGACGTATGTCGGGCTGGCTGCAGTGGTGGCTTTGTCCGTTCCTTTCGCGGCCGCGGCGCAAAGCGCCAAGGTCCGCGGTGTCAGCAAGAATGAAATCGTGATCGGCATGCATACGGACCTTTCCGGTCCGGCCGCCAGCTATGGCGTGCATTCCTCGAATGCCATGCGGATGCGCATCGACGAGGTGAACGAAGCCGGCGGCATCTATGGCCGCAAGCTGAAGCTGATCGTCGAGGATAATCAGTATCAGGTGCCGCGCGCCGTGCAGGCCGTGAACAAGCTGATCAACCGCGACAACATCTTCCTGATGGCCGGTGCGCTCGGCACGCCGATGAACAATGCGGTGATGGCGGATCAGCTCAAGGCCAATGTGCCGAACATGTTCCCGCTCACTGCGGCGCGGCAGATGTACACGCCGATGCATCCGATGAAGTTCGCCGCCGGTTCGTCCTACTACGACCAGGTCCGTGCCGGCATCAAGTGGATGGTGGAGAAGAAGGGCAAAAAGAAGGTCTGCACGCTCTACCAGGATACCGATTTCGGCAAGGAAATCTTCGAGGCGGCGCGCGACCAGACCCAGGCGATGAAGATCGCCCTGGTGGAAACCGCCACCAACAAGCCGGCCGATACCGACTTCACGGCGCAGATCACCAAGCTGCGTTCCGCTGGTTGCGACCTTATCGCGTCGGGCTCCATCGTGCGCGACGCCATCGTGCCCTATGGCACGGCGCGCAAGATGGGCTGGATGGATGTGGATTTCATCGGCCAGTCGGCCTCCTATGACCAGATCGTCGCCTCGGCGCCGGGCGGTGCCACGGAAGGCTTCTACACCATGGCGGGCACCATCCTGCCGTATCGCGATACGGCGCCGCCGCAGCTCGCGGCCTGGATGGACAAGTACAAGGCCAAGTACAATGCCGATGTGAATATCGGCGCCGTCTACGGTTATTCGCTGATGGACATGATCGTCCAGGGTATCGACCGTGCCGGTAAGGACCCGACGATGGACAAGTTCATCGCCGGTATGGAATCGATCAAGGGCTATCGCGATATCTTCGGCGGCCCGGTGGTCAATTTTGGCCCGGACAAGCGCCAGGGTTCGGATGAGGCTTTCCTGTTCCAGGTACAGAAAGGCCGCTTCGTGCTGATCGATGGCCCCGTGAATTACGGCTCCTGAGCCCGAGACCAGCGGCCGGCGGCAAAACCGCCGGCCGTTTTTTGTTTCCGCGTAACACAAAACAAAAAGACGACCAGGGAGGTCTCATGTCCGCTACCCGCGTTCGTATCGCGGCCACCATGCTGTGCGGTGCCGCCATCGTCACATTCACCGCTGCGCCGGCGCAATCCCAGGGCAAGGGCCAAGGCATCACCAAGACCGAGATCATCATCGGTACCCATACCGATCTTTCCGGCGTGGCTGCGGCTTTCGGGGTGCATTCCTCCAATGCGGCACGCATGCGCTTCGATGAGGTGAATGCGGCCGGCGGCATCCATGGCCGCAAGATCCGCTATGTCATCGAGGACAGCCAGTATCAGGTGCCGCGCGCGGTGCAGGCGGCGAACAAGCTGTTGAACCGCGACAAGGCGATGCTGCTGCTGCTTGGCGCCGGCACGCCGATGAACAATGCGGTGATCCCGGATGCCATCAAGCTCGGTGTGCCGAACATGTTTCCGCTATCCTGGGCGCGGCAGCTTTACGAGCCGTTCCATCCGTTGAAATGGGCTGCCGGCGCCTCCTACTACGCCCAGATGCGTGGCGCGGTGAAGTATTTCGTCGAGCAGAAGGGCAAGAAGAATATCTGCGCGCTATACCAGGACACCGATTATGGCCGCGAGATTTTCGAGGGCGCGCGGGATCAGACCCAGGCGATGAATATTAAGCTGGTGGAAACCGCCACGCACAAACCCACCGATACGGATTTCACCGCACAGCTTACTCGCCTGCGCGCGGCAAATTGCGATCTGATCGTGCTGGGCGCCATCATCCGCGATTCCATCGGCGCGCCGTCCACGGCCAAGAAGATGGGCTGGAATGTCGATATGGTGGGCAGCACCGCCACCTTCGATCTTAACGTCTCGAGTGCGCCGGGCGGTGCCACGGAGGGCCTCTACACCATGACGCAGATCGAGGCGCCGTATCGTGACTCGCCCAATCCGGCGATCCGGCAATGGGTCGAGCGCTATCATGCCAAGTTCAATACCGATCCGAACCCGGCGGCGCAGTTCTCCTATGTTGCGGCCGATCTAGTTGTCATGGGGCTCGATCGCGCCGGCAAGGACCTCACTACCGAGGGTTTCCTCAAGGCCATGGAATCGATCCAGGGCTATGCGGATATCTTCGGCGGCCCGGTGATGACGTTTGGCGCCGGCAAGCGCCATGGCACGGATTCCGTGTTCATGGTGCAGGTGAAGAGCGGTCGCTGGGTACGTGTCACGGATTCACTGAGCTGATGATTTCTTGAACTGAAGCTCGGCCCCGCGAGGGGTGCAAATCCTGGCCCGGCATGGCAAAACCATGCCGGGCTTTTTCTTCACGGTATCGCAGCATGTCTTCGGCCATATCTCCGGTCATGTCCCAGGAACGCCAGACGGCGATCGGCATCGGCTACATGGTGATGGCGGCGGCAGTATTCGGCGTCATGGATGCGCTGGTGAAGTGGCTGGCCGGCAGCTATCCCACGGCGCAGATCATGTTCTGCCGCAGTTTCTTCGCCTTTCCGCCGATCCTGTTCATGCTCTGGCGCAATGGCGGCGGCATTGCTTCGTTGCATACCAGGCGGCTGGCCGGCCACGGCATCCGTTCGATCTATGGCTGCCTGGCGATGCTGTGCTTCTTCTATTCCTACCGCACGCTGCCGCTGGCCGATGTCACCGCGATTTCCTTCTCGGCGCCGATCTTCGTAGCCGTGCTCTCGGTCTGGCTGCTGAAGGAAAAGGTCGGGCCGCACCGCTGGTCGGCCATTCTGGTCGGCTTCCTCGGCATGCTGGTGATCCTGCGGCCTGGCCAGGGCGAGGGTGGTATTCCCGCCGCTTCGCTGCTCGTGGTGCTGGCCACCTTCTTCTATTCGATGGCGCTGATCCAGATCCGCAAGCTCACCGCCACCGAGAACTCGGTGACCACGGCTTTCTACTTTACCGGCTTCTGCACCATCTATACCGGCCTGCTGATGCCATGGTTCTGGGTGGCGCCCACGGCTGCCGACTGGCCGTTGCTGATCGGCGTCGGCCTGCTCGGCGGCCTGGCGCAGCTATTCATGACCCGCGCCTTCTCATTGGCGGCGGCATCCATCGTGGCGCCGTTCGACTATACCCACCTGCTGTGGTCGGTGCTGCTCGGCTGGTATCTGTTCGGGGATTTTCCCGATATGTGGACCTGGGCTGGCGCCGCAATCGTGATCGCCAGCGGTCTCTACATTCTCTATCGGGAGACTGTTCGGAAACGCGTGGTTCCGGCAACCGCCTGGTCGGAGTGAGAGGATTCGAACCTCCGGCCCCTAGCTCCCGAAGCTAGTGCTCTACCAGGCTGAGCTACACTCCGTCCGGCGGTTGCGGGCGTTTGTATAGCGCCTAGCCGCCCCCGGTTCAAGCGGTGGCCGGGGGAAATCGCGGCAGTCCTGTTACAGGGGTTAAAGCGCTCTGTGGATTGCGAAATCCACCGCCTCGGCGAGAGCGTCGCGCATCGCGCCGGGCTTGAAGCCGGCAAGTTGAGCCTTGGCCTGGGCGCCATAGCGGCGGGCACGTTCCAGGGTCTCGGCCAGGGCGCCGTGCTGGCGCATCAGGCGCAAAGCCTCGGCGAAATCCTCCGGCGTCTGCTGCTCCGGGGTCTCGATCACCCGGCGCCAGAAAGCGCGCTCAGCCTCCGAGCCGCGGTTGAAGGCCAGCACGACGGGCAGGGTCACCTTGCCTTCGCGGAAATCATCGCCGGTATTCTTGCCCAGGGTGGCGCCGTCGGAAGCGTAATCCAGGGCGTCGTCGATGAGCTGGAAAGCGATGCCGAGATCGCGGCCATAGGCATCCATCGCCTCGGCCTCGGCCAACGGCCGGTCCGCCACCACGGCGCCAACGCGGCAGGCGGCGGCGAACAGGGCCGCCGTCTTGCTCTCGATCACCTTGAGGTAATCGGCTTCGGTGGAATCCATGTCATTGGCGGTCATCAGCTGCAGCACTTCGCCCTCGGCAATCACGGCGGAGGCGCCGGCCAGGATGCGCAGCACCTCCAGCGAGCCGGATTCCACCATGAGCTGGAAGGCGCGGCTGAACAGGAAATCGCCCACCAGCACGGAGGCCTGGTTGCCCCACACCACATTGGCGGTTTCAGCACCACGGCGGCGCTCGGATTCGTCCACCACATCGTCATGCAGCAGCGTGGCGGTATGGATGAATTCGACGCAGGCGGCGAGCAGGATCTGTTTATCCCCCTCGTAACCGCAGAGCTTGGCGGCGCCGAGCGTCAGCAGCGGGCGGATACGCTTGCCGCCGGATGCGATCAGGTGGTGCGCCAGTTGCGGAATCAACTGCACATCGCTCTGCATGCGGGCGATGATCTCGCGGTTGCATGCGTCCATCTCGGCCGCGACAAGGCGGCGCAGCGGCTCTATGCTGGGGGTGCCGCCGGGGCTCGGCATGATGATCGGGGCCGGTTGCGACACTGGGGCAATTCCTGTGGCAAGACTGAAAACGCGTTTGTCGGAGCATAGTTGGCATGCTCTCGTGGTCAAGCGCCGGGCGCTGCACGAGGCTGTGTGTGACTGACCGGGAATCGGCCGATTTCGCCCAGGATACCACCCTGGATGCGCTGCTGGGCGGCCGGGTGCAGCTTAAGCAGCCGCGCAAGGGCCAGCGGGCCAGCGCCGATGCGGTGATGCTGGCGGCCGCCGTGCCGGCGCGGCGCGGCCAGCGGGTGCTGGAACTGGGCTGCGGCACCGGGGTGGCCATGCTCTGCCTCGCCGCCCGGGTGCCGGGGCTCGAGGTGGATGGCATTGAATTGCAGCCGGGCCTGGTGGCGCTGGCACAAGGCAATATCGCCGCCAATGGCCAGGAGCAGCGGCTGCGGGCCTTTGCCGGCGACCTGCGCGAGCGCAAAAGCTTAGGACCGGGGGTGGCGCCAAACAGCTACGATCAGGTTTTCGCCAATCCGCCCTATTTCGACCCGGCTCGCCACCGGGTGGCGACGGATCCCGGCCGCGCCCTGGCCCGCCATGGGGGGGTAAAGGGGGATTTAGCCGCCGGGGCCGATGCCACCGCCTGGATCGGCGCCATGCTGCGCTATTGCCGGCCCGGCGGACGGCTCACCTTGATCCAGCGGGTGGAACAATTGGGTGCCCTGCTGGCCGCGCTGGAGCCAAAAGCCGGTGGCATCGAGGTGATTCCGCTGCATTCCAAGCCCGGCCAGGCAGCGAAACGGCTGATCCTGCGCGCCGTGAAGGGTGGCAAGGCGCCGCTCACTTTGCGGCCCGGCCTGGTGCTGCACCGCCCGGATGGCGGCTATTTCCCGGAAATCGATGCCGTATTGCGCGACGGCGCGGCACTGCCCATATAGAATGGCTGAATGGAATGGCGAAACAGGGCCGGATGACCCGACACGATGCTTAAATACCTGCTGCTGATCGGCGTGATCGCCGCAGCCTATTATGGCTACCGCTATTACAACCGCCTGGAAGAGGCAAAGCTGAAGGCTGCCGAAGAGGCCAAGCTGCGCGAGCAGGCGAAGCCTCCGGCGGAGGCCCCGAGGCCGAGTCAGGCAGCCGAAATGGGCGGTGAGGACATGGTTGCCTGTCCCGGCTGCGGCACCTACCGGCCGGTCGGTGTCACCACGCCCTGCGAGACGCCTGGCTGTCCCACAACGCGGGCCTGAATCACGGCGGGCCGTGATTCACACGCTGGCCTGAACGCGCTGCGACTCGGGCGGCGTGAAAAACCTATTCCGCAGTGCAAAAATGCAGTTCTGGCGGGCGCTTGACCGGGGGCGGCACGGCCTTTAAGGTCCGCCCGATTTTCCGTCACCCCTGGCACGGATCGGCAGCATAATGGCGCCCACCGGACAGCCCGTATCACACGCTTTCCAGGACCTGATTCTTGCGCTGCAAGGCTATTGGGCGCGTCAGGGCTGCACGATTCTGCAGCCCTACGACATGGAAGTCGGCGCCGGCACCTTCCATCCCGCCACCACGTTGCGCGCATTGGGTCCTGAACCGTGGAACGCGGCCTATGTGCAGCCCTCGCGCCGCCCCAAGGATGGCCGCTACGGCGAGAACCCGAACCGCCTGCAGCATTACTATCAGTTCCAGGTGATCCTGAAGCCGAGCCCGGCGAATGTGCTCGACCTTTATCTCGACTCGTTGGCCGTACTCGGCATCGACCACAAGCGCCATGACATCCGTTTTGTGGAAGACGATTGGGAAAGCCCGACGCTTGGCGCCTGGGGCCTGGGCTGGGAAGTCTGGTGCGATGGCATGGAGGTGACGCAGTTCACCTATTTCCAGCAGGTCGGCGGCTACGACTGTTCGCCGGTTTCCGCCGAGATCACCTACGGGCTTGAGCGCCTGGCGATGTATATCCAGGGCAAGGATCGCGTCTACGATCTGGATTTCAACGGCCGTGGTGTCAGCTATGGCGATGTGTTCCTGCAGGCCGAACAGGAATTCTCCGCCTACAATTTCGAACACGCCGATACCGAGCAGCTATTCCGCCGCTTCAACGATGTGGAAGCCGAGTGCAACCGGCTGGTCGCAGTCGGCCTGGCGCTGCCGGCCTACGACCAGTGCATGAAAGCCAGCCACACCTTCAATCTGCTGGATGCGCGCGGCGTTATCAGCGTCACCGAGCGCGCCGCCTATATCGGCCGTGTGCGGGCGCTAGCCAAGGCCTGCTGCACCCAATGGCTGCGTTCGCGCGGCCATCTGCCGGAAGGAACGCCGTGATGCTCGGCGAATTGCTGCTCGAGCTACATAGCGAGGAAATTCCGGCACGGATGCAGCAGCGTGCTGCCGAGGATCTGCAGCGCCTGGTCAGCGATGGCCTGCGCCAGGCCAGCCTGGGCTTCACCGAAGCCACCGCCTATTGCACGCCGCGCCGTCTGGCGCTGGTGGTGAAGGGCCTGCCGCGCGCCCAGTCCGATATTCGTGAAGAGAAGAAGGGGCCGCGCGTCGGCTCGCCGGATCAGGCCGTGCAGGGGTTCCTGCGTTCGGCCGGGCTCACCAGCCTGGAGCAGTGCGAGAAGCGCGATACCGGCAAGGGCGAATTCTGGTTCGCGGTGATCGAGAAGCAGGGCCGTGCCACTGCCGAAGTGCTGCAGGAATTGCTGCCCACGGCACTGGCTGCGCTGCCCTGGCCGAAATCGATGCGCTGGGCCGATCACTCCTTGCGCTGGGTGCGCCCGCTGCACAGCATCCTCTGCCTGTTCGAAGGCCAGGTGGTGCCGTTCAGCTTCGGCCATCTCAAGGCCGGCGACAGCACCCATGGCCACCGCTTCATGGCGCCGAAGCGCCTGGTGGTGCGCGATGCCGCCGATTGGCTGCGCAGCCTGCGCGGCGCCTATGTCGAGCCGGATTTCAATGCCCGCCGTGAATTGATCCTCAAGGATGCGGCCTTCGCTGCCGGCAACGAGAAGCTCACCCTGGTTGACGATCCGGGCCTGGCCGATGAAGTCGCGGGCCTGGTGGAGCAGCCGGTGGTGCTGCTCGGCGCAATCCCGCAGGCCTTCATGGATGTGCCGCGCGAAGTGCTGACCACGGCGATGCGCACGCATCAGAAGTATTTCTCGCTGAACGATGCCGAGGGCCGGCTGGCGCCGCGCTTTGTCATCGTTGCCAACACGTTGACCAACGATGGTGGCAAGCAGGTCGTCGCCGGCAACGAGCGCGTGCTCGCCGCGCGCCTTTCGGATGCCAAGTTCTTCTGGGACCAGGACCGCAAGCAGCGCCTTGATGCCCGCCTGCCGGGCCTCAAGGACATCGTGTTCCATGCCAAGCTCGGCACGCTGGCCGAGAAGTCGGCGCGTATCGAGCGCCTGGCCTTCGAGATTGCCGGCCTGGTCGGCGCCGATACCAAGCAGGCCCGCCGTGGCGCAGAGCTTGCCAAGGCCGATCTGCTCACCGGCCTGGTCGGTGAATTCCCCGAATTGCAGGGCATCATGGGCCGCTATTATGCGCGCCATGACGGCGAGTCCGATGCGGTGGCGGAAGCCATCGCGCAGCATTACTCGCCGCAGGGCCCGACCGACCGCTGCCCCTCGGATCCGGTGGCGGTGAGCGTCGCGCTGGCCGACAAGATCGACATTCTTACCGGCTTCTTCGCCATCGACGAGAAGCCGACCGGTTCCAAGGATCCTTATGCGCTGCGCCGTGCCGCGCTGGGCGTTATCCGTATCATCCTGGAAAACAAGCTCAGCATCGCGCTGAAGCCGCTATTCGCCTCGGCGCTGTCGCTGCATTCGGCCAAGGCCGATGCGGGCCGCGATGTGCCGGATGAATTGCTGCGCTTCTTCGTCGACCGCCTCAAGGTGTTCCTGCGCGAGAAGGGCGTGCGGCATGATGTGATCAGCGCCGTGTTCGCCATTGGCGGCGATGATGACCTGCTGCGCGTGGTGGCCAAGGCCGAGGCGCTGGGTGCCTTCCTGGCCTCCCAGGATGGTGGCAACCTGCTGACCGCCTATCGCCGCGCCAATAACATTGTCCGCGCCGAGCTGAAAAAGACGCCGGACCTGCCGCTCAGCGATGTGGCGGAAGGTTTCCTCAGCCAGATCGAAGAGAAGGCGCTGGCCGCCTGCCTGGCCGAGATCGGCCGCGCCGAGGGCGCTGGTGCCACTGATGCTGTCGGCTTCGCCAAGTATCTCGCCGCGCTGGCCCTGATGCGCCAGCCGGTGGATGCCTTCTTCGAGCGCGTCACCGTCAATGCCGAAGACGCGGCCCTGCGCCGCAACCGCTTAAGCCTGCTTGCCGCTGTCGCCGGCAGCATGGATCGTATCGCCGACTTTTCGCAAATCGAGGGATGATTTCGTCATGGCTAAGCCCAAGACCAAGTCGAAAACCGTGAAGAAGACCGTAGCCAAGAAAGTCGTGGCCAAGAAGGCTGCGCCGAAGAAGGTTGCGGCCAAGAAGGTCGCTGCGCCGAAGGCCGCGACGAAGGGCAAGCTGGTCTATTCCTTCGGCGATGGCCGCGCCGATGGCCGTTCCGAGATGCGCGAGCTGCTGGGCGGCAAGGGCGCCAATCTCGCCGAGATGAGCAATCTCGGCCTGCCGGTGCCGCCGGGCTTCACCATCACCACCGAAGTCTGCACCGCCTTCTACAAGAATGGCCGCAAGTATCCGGCCGAGCTGAAGGCCCAGGTGGATACCGCCCTGGCGCGGATCGAAAAGCTGGTTGGCGCCAAGTTCGGCGATTCCGTGATGCCGCTGCTGGTCTCGGTGCGCTCGGGCGCCCGTGCCTCGATGCCGGGCATGATGGATACGGTGCTGAATCTCGGCCTCAACGACACCACGGTGCAGGCGCTGGCCAAGCAGTCGGGCAACGAGCGTTTCGCCTGGGACAGCTACCGCCGCTTCATCCAGATGTATTCCAACGTGGTGCTGGATGTCGGCCACGAGCATTTCGAGGAACTGCTCGAAATGCACAAGGAAGACAAGGGCCTCACGCTCGATACCGAATTGACCGCCGAGGATTGGAAGACGCTGGTTGTCGCCTACAAGGCCAAGGTGAAGGAAGAACTGGGCAAGCCCTTCCCGCAGGATGTGCGCGACCAGCTCTGGGGCGCCATCGGTGCCGTGTTCTCAAGCTGGATGAATAACCGCGCCATCACCTACCGCACGCTGAACCATATCCCGGAAAGCTGGGGTACGGCGGTGAACGTGCAGGCCATGGTGTTCGGCAATATGGGCGACACCTCCTGCACCGGTGTCGCCTTCACCCGTGATCCCTCCACCGGTGAGAAGGCCTTCTACGGCGAATACCTGATCAATGCCCAGGGTGAGGACGTGGTGGCGGGTATCCGCACGCCGCAGCAGCTCACCAAGGTGGCGCGCCTCAAGGTCGGCAACGACATGCCGTCCATGCAGGAAACCATGCCGGGCACCTTCAAGCAGCTCACGGACGTGTTCCAGAAGCTCGAGAAGCATTACCGCGACATGCAGGATATCGAGTTCACCGTGCAGCAGGGCAAGCTGTGGATGCTGCAGACCCGTTCGGGCAAGCGCACCGCCAAGGCCGCGCTGAAGATCGCGGTGGACATGGTGAAGGAAAAGCTGATCAGCCAGGCTGAGGCGGTCACCCGCATCGATCCGGCTTCGCTGGACCAGTTGCTGCACCCGACGCCGGATCCGAAGGCGCCGCGCACCGTGATCGCCAAGGGCCTGGCTGCGTCGCCGGGCGCCGCCGCCGGCAAGGTGGTGTTCAATGCCGATGAGGCCGAGAAGCTGGCTGCTTCGGGCGAAGCCGTCATCCTGGTGCGCATCGAGACGTCGCCGGAAGACATTCACGGCATGCATGCCGCCAAGGGCATTCTGACGGCGCGCGGCGGCACCACCAGCCACGCCGCCGTGGTGGCGCGCGGCATGGGCCGGCCCTGCGTCTCGGGTGCCGGTGCGCTGCGCATCGACTATGCCGCCAACCGCATGACGGTGAGCGGCACTGTGGTGAACAAGGGCGATATCATCACCATCGACGGTTCCACCGGCGAAGTGATCCTCGGCCTGGTGCCGACCATCGAGCCGGCTTTGTCTGGCGATTTTGCCACCCTGATGAGCTGGGCCGACAAGCTGCGCCGCCTCAAGGTGCGCACCAATGCCGAGACTCCGGCGGATGCCGCCGCCGCTGTCAAGTTTGGCTGCGAGGGTATTGGTCTCTGCCGCACCGAGCATATGTTCTTCGATGCCGACCGTATCACGGCGGTGCGCGAGATGATCCTCGCTGCCGATGTGGAGGGCCGCAAGAAGGCGCTGGCCAAGCTGCTGCCGGTGCAGCGCGGCGACTTCGTGAAGTTGTTCAAGATCATGGCCGGCCGCCCGGTGACGATCCGCCTGCTTGATCCGCCGCTGCATGAATTCCTGCCCCATACCGATGCCGATTTCGCCGCCGTGGCGAAGGCTTCGGGCCTCTCGGCCGATGCCCTGCGCGAGCGCGCCAAGGCGCTGCATGAGACCAACCCGATGCTCGGCCATCGCGGCTGCCGCCTCGGCATTTCCTTCCCGGAAATCTACGAGATGCAGGCGCGGGCCATTTTCGAGGCCGCTGTCGAAGCCTCGAAGAACGGCAAGGCAGTGGAGCCTGAGGTGATGATCCCGCTGGTTGCCACCAAGGTGGAAATCGACGTGCTGAAGCGCCGTGTGGATGCGGTGGCTGCCGCCGTCACCAAGGAAACCGGCAAGAAGCTGAAGTATCTGGTCGGCACCATGATCGAACTGCCGCGTGCCGCTCTGCGCGCCGCCGAGATCGCCGAGCATGCCGAATTCTTCTCCTTCGGCACCAACGACCTGACCCAGACCACGCTGGGCATCAGCCGCGATGACTCGGCCCTGTTCATGGAAGACTATCTCAAGGCCGGCATCTTCGAGCGCGATCCGTTCGTCAGCATCGACCAGTCGGGTGTCGGCGAACTGGTGCGTACTGCTGTCGAGCGTGGCCGCAAGGCCCGCCCGGGCATCAAGCTCGGCATCTGCGGCGAGCATGGCGGCGACCCGTCCTCTGTGCGCTTCTTCCACAAGGCCGGCCTCGACTACGTGTCCTGCTCGCCCTATCGCGTGCCCATTGCCCGCCTCGCGGCGGCGCAGGCTGCGATCTCGGAAGAGAAGGCCAGCGAAGCCTGAGGCTTCCTCGAGCTTTGATCTGACAGGCGGCGCCGGAGCAATCCGGCGCCGTTTTTCGTGGTGGCGCCGATTTAGCGTTCCAAGCCGAAGGCGTTGCGGAACACGCCTTTAAGCGCCGTGGCGATGTTGGCGCGGCGGGCGACACTGTCATAGGGGCCGGTATAGAGCTTGGTGACGATGCTGGCGCGCTGTTCCTCGGAATCGAAGCGCAGATGCACATGCTTGCCGCCAGCATCGGTCACCTGCGCCGAAAGTGCCGGGCAGTCACTGGTTTCCAGCGTCACGGCTTCGTCGCGCAGCTTGGTTGCCTGGTTCGGGTCCATGATCAGCCGCGCGCCGGATACAGACATGTCGGCAAGGTTTGCAGTCAGGCTGCCGCCGCGCCAGTTGATCCGCACCGTCTCGTCGATCAGGAAACGCTCCTCGCGGCGCATGCGCGGGCGTTCGATTGCCAGCAGCATCACCAGTGACAGGATCAGCAGGTTCCAGCAGCTCCAGAACACATACAGCGTCGGGTCGCCGCCATCGGGCAAAAGGCCGTCGATCAGATGGCTGTGGAAGGCCAGCACCGCCACCGCGGTCAGCACGAACAGGGTGCCGGCCTCGAGGAAGACCGGCCAGTTGACCTGGATGCTGGTGGAAAGCAGGCCTTTGCCGGTAACGCGGAAAGGCTGCACTTTGCGGAACAGCAGGGCCGACCATACCGAGGGAGCGACGCGCGAGGCGCAGATGAATTCAGTGAGATCGGTGAGAATTGGCACGATACGGCCCGATGACACCCACACGAACAGTGCTGTGGAGGAGAAGAAGGCCGGGATGAAATGATAGGTATAGGGCGCCAGCTCGGCACGCAGGATCGAGATGCCGCCATACCAGTAGAGCAGGGGGGCGAATAACGAGAACAGGCAGAAGGTCGGCAAGCTCAGCCAGTAATTCGCGGTCTCGAGAAACAGCAGACGTTGCAACGGCTTCAGGTTGTTGCGCCCGAACGGGCCAACCTGCACGAACAGCGACTGGATGGCGCCGATGCCCCAGCGGCTGCGCTGCTTGATGTATTCGTTGATCGTCTCTGGTGCCAGGCCGGTGGACAGCTTCTCATTGAGATAGCGCGAGATATAGCCGGTATCGATCAGCTTGAAGCTGAGCAGGATATCCTCGGTGATGGTCTCGGTGGGGTAGCCGCCGACGGCCTCAATGGCGGCGCGGCGAGCCACGAAGGAAGTGCCGCAACAATAGGATACATCCCAGCCGTCTTTCGCCGGCTGCAGCGTATCGAAGAAGAAGCGCTGCTCATCGACCCAGCTTTCCGACAGCATGAAATTATGCTGCAGCATGTTCGGGTTGAAGAAGAATTGCGGTGTCTGTACCAGGGCTACGCGCTGGTCGTCGAAGAAGCCGATGGTACGGCGCAGGAAATTTCGCTTCGGCACGAAATCGGCGTCCAGCACCATGATGAAGGGAGCGCCGGTTTCCTGCTTCGAGATAGTCAGGGCGTTATTCAGGTTGCCAGCCTTGGCCCCCTTGTTGTCTGGTCGCCGCAGGTAGCGCACGCCGATCTCGGCGCATTTTTCCTGCAGCCAGTCGCGCCGCGTGTCATCCAGCACCCAGACCTTGAAATGCGGATAATCCAGCGCCTTGGCACCGAGGATGCTGCGTTCCAGCACTTCCCAGGATTCGTTATAGGTGGGGATGAATACATCCACCGCCGGCAGATCGGTGCGGCGGTGGCTTTCGATTTCGTTGCGTTCGGCCTGTGGGCGGTTGTCGCGGTGGCGCCAGAAGGTCAGCAGGCACATATAGGTGCTGAAGGCCAGCATCAGTTCCAGGCCGAGGAACAGCAGGCCGAAGATGAAATCCAGCGGCTTTTCGATCTCCGGGATGGTGTCTTCGATGCGCCACCAGAAATACCGGATCGACAGTGCCAGCACGAGCAGGATCAAGGCGCGGCGCACCAGCAGATTGTTCGGCGAGATCGCCGGCAGCAACAGCAGCAGGGCGGCGAGGAACGCCGCGCCAGGAATCCAGGCGATCCAGTCCTGCATCGGCGTTATTGCTTGAAGCGCGCGATGATGCCGTCGATGCCGGCCTGCGCTTTGGCAATCAGGCGGGCAAGGCCCGGGCCGCTGCTGCTGAGATAGCCGGTCTGGCCGACAGGGCAACTCAGCGTCGGCTCGCTTGCCGGCGCCAGGGCATAGATCAGGCGGAGCTGGCTGGCCTGCAGGTTGCCGGCGATGGCGATGTCGCCCCGGTCGCTATCCTGCTCGCCTCGGATCGCTGCCAGCCTTGCCTGCCGCGAGGTCTGCTGCCGGCCATCATGGAAGCTGATCTCGACATTGGTACCGATGCCAGGTGTCTCCTCGCCACGGCGCTCCTGGATCACCTCAAAGAACAACCGGCCGCAATCCACCACCTGCAAAAGCGGCGCACTGGTGCCGATGGTGGCGCCTTCGCTTTCCATCTGGCGCCACAGGATGCCGGCAACCGGTGCCTGCATCACCGCGCCATCCACCTGCAGCCGGCGGCGGCGCTCGGCCTCCACCTGGCGGCGAAGCTGCGCCACCTCGGCTTCCAGGTCGGCGCGGCGGGTGGCAAGCGTCAGGCGCTGCAATTCCACATCGTCGCGGCGCTGCTGCGAATAGGGGGCATTGTTGTAGGAGTCGTTGAGGTAGATGCCTTTCTCCGCCGCTTCGCGCTCTTTGCGCAGGCGCTCCAGCGCCTTCTGGTCAGCAGCCAGGTCGGCGCGGCTGATATTCAGGGTGGCGAGACGCTGGTCCAGTTCCGCCGGCGTGGCATAGGCGGCGGCGACCAGTGGCTGGATGCGCTTGTATTGCGCTTCGGCCAGCACGATGGCGGCTTCGGAACGCTTCACTTTGGCTACGGCCTGGGCAACCTGCGCATCCAGGCTGGCAATCACGGCGGCCTGGAAGCCTTTATTCTCGCCATCCAGACGCGTCACGATCGGCGACAAGGCCTCCTGCTGCGCCGTGATGCTGGCCAGGCGCTCAGTCAGTGCCTTGAACTGGGCTTCCAGATCGGCAAGGCGCACGTCGCGGTCCGGCGGTGAGGTGACAGTCGCCAGCGATTGCCCGGCGGTAACACGTTCGCCGATACGTGCGGTGCTGAAAGTGACGCGGCCATCAATGGGCGAGCGCAGCGTGATCAGTTCGGCGTTGATGCGGCCGCTTTGCCCGCCGCCGGTGATTGTGCCAGGCAGCAGGGTGTAGGCGAACAGCGCCAGCAGGAACAGCCCGAGCGCGATGCGTAGCGGCCGGCCGATGGTGGAGAAGGAAAGCTTGGGCATGAAAGTTCCTGGTGGTCAAACAATCCACGGTTAACACAATTAACCATGGCGCGAACGACTTGGCCTCTAAAAACGCTGTGAGTAGCAAGCCGGGGCAGAGGATTCCCTCTGCTGCGGGCCAGCGTCAACCTGGAACTAACGGTAATACAGTTTCAAAATGCTTCAGCAGCATGGTTAACAGGCTGAATAAGCACAACTTAATGTGCGAAGCCGGGATCCATGCGCGGCATTCAGTGCGCGTCGTCCCAATTGTCGCCGACGCCGGCCTCGACATCGAGTGGCACGCTCAAGCTTGCCGCGCCTTCCATCACCCGTTTGGCAATGGCGATGGTTGCATCAACCTCGGCCTCCGGAGCCTCGAACACCAGTTCGTCATGCACCTGCAGCAGCATGCGGGCGCTCAGCTTCTCGGCACGGAGCGCATCGGGCAGCCGGGCCATGGCGCGCTTGATCACGTCGGCCGCCGTGCCCTGGATCGGTGCGTTGATCGCGGCGCGCTCCAGGAAGGAGCGTTCGGCGGGATTCTTCGAGTTGATGTTCGGTAGATGGATGCGGCGGCCGAAGGCCGTGCTGACATAACCGATTTCATGCGCCTGCTTCTTGGTCCGGTCCATATAGTCGCGGATGCCGGGATAGCGCTTGAAGTAGGCATCGATATAGTTAGCGGCCTCGCGCTGCGGGATGCCGAGTTGGGCGGCGAGGCCAAAGGCGCTCATGCCATAGATGATGCCAAAATTGATCGCCTTGGCGGAACGGCGCACGATCGGGTCCATGCCTTCGATCGGCACGTTGAATACCTGGCTGGCGGTCAGGGCATGGATGTCCACGCCATCAAGGAAGGCCTGCTTCAGCGCGCCGATATCGGCGATATGCGCCAGGATGCGCAATTCGATCTGTGAATAGTCGGCGCTGATCAGCTTGTGTCCCGGTTCGGCCACGAAGGCGCGGCGGATCTTGCGGCCTTCCTCGGTGCGGATCGGGATATTCTGCAGGTTGGGATCGGAAGAGGCAAAGCGGCCGGTGCTGGTGGCGGCCAGCGAATAGGAGGTATGGACGCGGCCATCGCTGCCGATCTGCTCCTGCAGCGCGTCGGTATAGGTGCCCTTCAGCTTCTGCAACTGGCGCCAGTCCAGCACCACCTGCGGCAGCTTGTGGCCTGCCGCTGCCAATTCTTCCAGCACATCGGCGCCGGTGCCATAGGCGCCGGTCTTGCCCTTCTTGCCGCCGGGCAGCGACATCTTGTCGAACAGGATTTCGCCTAGCTGCTTCGGCGAGCCGAGATTGAAGCTCTCCTCGGCCAGTTCATGCGCCTCGCGTTCCAGCGCAGCCATGCGGTTGGCGAAATCGGCGCTCAGGCGATTAAGCTCGGCCTTGTCCACCTTCACGCCGGCCAGCTCCATCGCCGCCACCACGCGCGGCATCGGCCGCTCGATGGTCTCATACAGCGTGGTCATCTTGTCGCTCAGCAGCCGTGGCTTCAGCGCGCGGTGCAGTCGCAGGGTGATATCGGCATCCTCGGCGGCATAGGCCAGCGCCTTGTCCAGCGGCACGCGGTCAAACGTGATGCGCGCCTTGCCGGTGCCGGTCACGTCGTCGAACTTGATCGTGGTATGGCCGAGATGGCGTTCGGCCAGGTCGTCCATGTTGTGATTATGCTTGCCGGCATCCAGCGTGTAGGACAGCAGCATGGTGTCGTCATAGGGCGCCACGCTGAGGCCGTAGCGCGCCAGCACCACCATGTCGTATTTGATGTTCTGGCCGATCTTCAGCACGGTTTCATCGGCCAGCAGCGGCTTCAGCGCAGCGACCACCTGATCCAGCGGAATCTGCTTCGGCCGGCCGCCGCCGCCAAGATCCAGGCCGTCGCCGTTCGGCGCCGTATGCCCCACCGGGATGTAGCAGGCCTCGCCTGGCGCCACACTCATCGACACGCCGACCAGTTCGGCGCGGGTGGCGATCAGGTCGGTGGTCTCAGTATCCACCGCCACGATGCCGGCCTTGACCGCGCGGCGGATCCAGGCTTGCAGTCGCTCCAGATCCTGCACCAGTTCATACTGCGCTTCCGCCGGCGCCGCTGCCGTTTCCGCTGCATCCTGCAGGCGCGCCGTATCCGGATCGGTGAGCTGAGCCTTGCTCACCGGCACCAGGCCCTTCACGCGCGCTTCCAGGCGACCGCGCAGGGTGCGGAATTCCATCGAGGCGAGGAAGGCATCAAGCGTCGGCCAGTCGAGCGGGCGGATGGCGAAATCGTCCAGCGTCTCCTTCACCGGCACGTCATCCTTCAGCAGCACCAACTGGCGGCTGATGCGGGCCTTCTCGGCATTGCTGAGCAGGCTTTCGCGCCGCTTCGGCTGCTTGATCTCGGCAGCGCGGGCCAGCAGCGTGTCGAGGTCGCCATAGGTGTTGATCAGTTCGGCCGCGGTCTTGATGCCGATGCCGGGCACGCCGGGCACATTGTCGGTGCTGTCGCCGGCCAGCGACTGCACATCCACCACCTTGTCTGGCGCGACGCCGAATTTTTCCATCACTTCCGGCGCACCGATGCTGCGGTTCTTCATCGGGTCATAGAGCGCCACGCCGGGGCGCACCAGTTGCATCAGGTCCTTGTCGGAGGAAACCACCACCACTTCCATGCCCTGCTCGCGGGCCTGGCGGGCATAGGTGGCGATCAGGTCGTCGGCCTCGAAGCCCTCCATCTCGATGCAGGCGAGCGAGAAGGCGCGCACGGCATCGCGGATTGGCGCGAATTGCGGGATCAGGTCTTCCGGCGTCTCGGAGCGGTTGGCCTTGTAGGCGGGATAGATTTCGTTGCGGAAGGTCTCGCGGCCGGCATCGAAGATCACCGCCATGTGGCTCAGCGCGCCATCGGCCTCGGCGCGTTCGCGCAAACTCGCCAGCATGTTGCAGAAGCCGGAAACGGCACCTATAGGCATGCCGTCGCTTTTGCGTGTCAGCGGCGGCAGGGCATGATAGGCGCGGAAGATATAGCCCGAGCCGTCGACCAGATAGAGGCGATGCGGGGCGGCGCTCACAAGCGGGTGCTTAATGCGCGTGCGCCGCAGCGCCGGCCTTCAGCACATAGCGGCGGCCGCAATAGGGGCAGTCGATCTCGGTCTTCTCGCCCATATTGAGGTAGATGCGCGGATGGCCCAGCGCGGCGCCATCGCCGTCGCAGGCGATCCGGGTGCTGTCCACTTCCTTGGTTTCCACTGGTTCCATGGCGACCCTCGTCTGGCGGAATTTGACCGCAGCGTTATGGGGTGATACCTAGCCCAACGCCACGCCGGATGCCAGTCTCAGGCACCCATCTGTTCCGGTTTTTTTCTTCTCTCGACCATGTCCCAACCCGCCGCCATCCGCCTTTCCGCGCTCAGCAAGACCTATGGTTCCGGCCCGCGCGCCAAGCTGGCCCTGGATGCCGTCGATCTTGAGATTCCGAAGGGCAGCTTCTTCGGTCTTCTGGGGCCGAACGGGGCGGGCAAATCCACCCTGATCAACATCCTGGCCGGGCTGGTGCGCAAGACCTCTGGCTCTGCCGCGATCTGGGGCCATGATATCGACAGCGATGCCCGCCGGGCCCGCGCCGCCATCGGCGTGGTGCCCCAGGAACTCAACCTCGATCCCTTCTTCACGCCGCGCGAGGCGATGGAATTCCAGGCCGGCCTCTACGGTGTGCCGAAGGCCGAACGCCAGACCGACGCCATTCTCGCCGCCGTCGGCCTCACCGAGAAGGCCGAGGCCTATGCCCGCACGCTTTCGGGCGGCATGCGGCGGCGGCTGCTGGTGGCCAAGGCGCTGGTGCATGCGCCGCCGGTGCTGGTGCTGGACGAGCCGACCGCCGGCGTCGATATCGAATTGCGCCAGCAGCTCTGGGCCTATGTGCGGCGGCTGAATCAAGCCGGCACCACGGTGGTGCTGACCACGCATTATTTGGAAGAAGCCGAGGCGCTCTGCGACCGCGTTGCCATCATCAACCATGGCCGCGTGGTGGCCTGCGACCGCACGCCTGCGCTGATCGGCCAGCTCGACCGCAAGGATGTCATCCTCACGCTGGCCGAGCCGCTTGAGGCGCCGCCCGAGGCGCTGGCCGATCTCGGCCCGGAATTGCTCGAGCCGAAGCGTCTGAAGCTGCAGTATCGCCCGAGTCTCTTGCCCTTCGATGCCGTGCTGGCGCGCTGCCAGGCGGCCAACTTAAGGATTCTCGATCTCTCCACCCAGGAAGCCGACCTCGAAGACCTGTTCCTCGAACTCACCCGGCGGCCGGCAGCCTGAAGCGGAAATCCACCGGATTCCGGCAGCGCCGGCTCATCGCCGATTCCGGCGGGCCTTGCCCGCTGCCGCCCCCTCGGCTATGGTCCGCCCCGGCTCCTGGCACCCGTAGCTCAGCTGGATAGAGCGCTGCCCTCCGAAGGCAGAGGTCACAAGTTCGAATCTTGTCGGGTGCGCCAGTTTTTTCAAATACTTAAACTAAATTCAGGAATTGCCATTTTAGGCATAGCTACAGAATAGCTACAGTGCTGTATGGCAAATACTAGTAGTAGCTAGGTGTCATGCCATCGTGCTTTGTATTCGCAGGTCTTATCCGAGCCCACCACATCGGCAATTGGTTGCGAAGCGAATGAACGACAGGAATATTGAGATTTTTGAAGCGCCCTTTTTGCGCATTATTGGAAACCGGCCAGCCGAATGGACTAGACCAGAGTGTCGCGCCGTCTACTACCGGCTTGTTGCTTGGTTAACCGCCGGCCACAACAATGCAGCCCGTAGTCGGGCACTATCTAAGTTTCACTTGGATATGGCGCACAGGCTTGCGGACAATGATAGCGATCCGTCAACAGCAGAGGGGGCTAGGCTGAAGAAGCTTAGGGCATATGAGCGAAAATTATATAGTTCAGATGAAGCCTCACTCCTGGCGTCCGGGGGTGTCGAGAATTATCTCAATAAGCTTAAGGCGAATGATACGAAGAAGAAAAATCCTATTCCCGAGGAATTGAAAATTGTCCTCACTGCAGGCGAAGTCGTTTTGTTATTGGCCAGGATGGAGATTACGACCAATTCATCCTCGATTAGCGTTACACGGTGTCGGCATTTTATTGAGAAGACGAGTAAGCCTGAGCTCTACAAGCAACCAAAAAGAATTCATGGGGCGCTACACAGCCATGGCTGTATAGCGCAATTATGCGGAGCGGTTCGGTGGTATCTAACTGGCGGTGGTGATCGTGAGTTCGCTCTTGTTTCGCACAAATTCTGGCGCCGAGATTTATCAAAGTTGCTTTTCATCGCGAAAAAATTGGAAGATTTATTGCTGGAAAGTCGGGACTCTAAAGAATCTTTTGCGGATCGAAACAAGCTAATTCGACTGCCGCCGCTTGATTTTTCAGGGTGCGATCAACCTCAACTAAATTCACTATCAATCGAGACCTTGAAGAAGTTACATGAAGCCAAGGACCATAGTTGATCAAGCAATATAGTTCGCAAATTTGAGAACTGGTTCTCAAAACAAGTCACGATACACCACGGGTCGCAGACGCTATTTCTGCTTCATCGCCAATAAGGTGGCGAAGAAGCAGGAGGACTAACACGAACACACAAAACTTTCTTTTGACGGAAGCAGAATTGGCTTCTCGCTGGAAGTTACGCAGTGCCAAAAAACTGCAAGCTGACCGTCTTAAGGGCATCGGGTGCCCATTTCTCAAAATTGGTCGTCTCGTTCGATATCGCCTCAGCGACGTCGAAGCTTTCGAGATGGCCAACTGGGTGGTGCCTCCCCCAGCTTCATAGGCCTTCTAGCCATACGCGACAACATGGATGCGGGCGGGAAATCGCCCGCAACTACCTCAGCGCAATCAGGAATGGCACTTTAAGGCGCCATGTCCAATGCGCAAACGACCTGCAATGTATGTCAACCCAAACAACTCCGGGGCCGTCAGGTTCCCGTGCGAAAATTGGAAGGAAATCCAAGATGCCTGTTGAAGTTCAACAACGCTTTCCAGAAACGAATTCAGAGCGTGATGCGATAAAATATACCGCGGCGAGATCAGATATTGAGGTGGTGAGTGTCCAAGCGGCACTCGGCAAGCTCGGGGCGGAAGCCCGCAATGCTGCAAAAACCGCGAGTGAACTGAAGAAACATAAATACAAAGAACTGGAGAGAACTTACGAGATCGGATTGGCGGCGATTAACAACAAGAGGCTTTCCGAAGAGATTGATAAAATGCTGAGAACGGCTGAGATTCGTTTCACCCGTGACAGCTCTATATTTGCAAAGATTCAACGCTTGCATTCAAAAGAGACGATGAGTTCGCGAGCGTTGGCGTCGCACGACGCCCTAGCATTACGCGAAGCAGCGCGCCGAGGTTGGAGCCCAGAAAAGCTGGGGCGGCGCCTGCAGGATGGTAAGTACACGGTCAACAAATTGGCGGCCACATTCAAAATGTGGTTCTCCGAAGCGCATCCCGAGTTGGCCAAAACCCGCGGCGAGCAGCGGCGGGTCGTGGTCACGAAAGATAGTGTGAAGGTTGCGGCAAAGTTGAAAGAAAGCCACCGCCGTCGCCTTGTCCGATACCATCGGGACCGGCGTACAGAGGTTCTGCTCACCATTAATATTTCGGACCCATCGAATCCGTTTACGGTTGCGCTTACAGCGGCTAAAGCTTTCCACTCCGAGAAAGAAGAAGTGCAGGAGGTGACGGCCTTGGCGCGTGCGACTTCTCGGAGTCGTCGCAATTTTTGGAAACAGAGGCCGACGAGGCAGCGGGTCCGTCAGGTGAGACGCTAGGTCAAAAGTCTTGAATGGCGCCAACGTTTTATGAAAGTTGCTGAGAAAAGGTTGGCATCACGTGTGATAGGCTGGATGGCTGTTCGCCATCCAGCCGTCATTCTTATATTTCTCTCCGAAACGTAAAACATTTGACGTTGGCGAACCTTAAGGGGTGTGAGCGGCAGAAAAGCCAAATTAAGCCAATTGGCTTCCAGGTCGTCAGATGAGCGTTTGGACATGATTCTTTAATGCCGAACACGGGTTCGGTCAGTTCAGCCCAGCCGCTTGTTCCAGTTGAACCGAGCGTGGCTTCTGGTTCTGGATTACAAGCTTGATGACGAAGGTCGCAGGCACGACCGCGTGGGTAGCGAAAGCAGCGCGAGGGGTCTGAGTGTCAGCGATCTAATGCTAAATTAGCATTTTTTGGGCGCAACAAATCGGAGCTTCAGACCACAATCAAGCCGGTCAGCGCCCCACGACCCCGTTCCTTCAGCAGGTACGAAATCACAACTCTCGGCTTTTTGGTAATCGGCTTTATATCAATACTTCCCGCCGGTGCTATCGGTTGCCAGGCGCGGCGGATAGCAGAGGCTGTGCGCTCGTTCTGCCAGTCGCGGCAAAATAAGGCCGGAAGAGTAAGTGCATGGACGTGAATGTTGGTGTCGGGGTGTTCGATCACCACATATCCTCGCCAACGGCGTTCGTCAGTGAGCCAACGTGGCCCCAGCGTCGCGCGGTTAAGCCTGGCGAAGGCATGGCGCACATCGCGATGGACGTCGCTGATACTCCGTGGCCGATTGTAGTTGAGTGTCAAGAGTAGGTTGTAGCCGTGTTGATACTGATCGAGTAGGTACTGTCGCCAAGTGGCAACCAAGGTGGGAGAAATTGGTTCATTGCCGTCGTGGGCAAAGTGATTCTGGCGATAATCGTATTTGGACATGGTGCGCTCCTCAGGTTGGGCGCCACCACTTTACAAATCGCTCGTTTCTCACTTGGCAGCTCCTCTGTGCGGTCAAGCACAGCGCTCAAATGATCAAGATATGAATTATGCCTGTTGTCCGAATGCACTTAGTGGAATTTTCGCAAAATGTACTCAGTCCTGAGGGCAAATCGGCGATAATTTACTCTATGCGGTTTGTGAGCAGGCGGGGAAATAGAGCATGGGGAAGCAAATAGAGATTTGGTGGCTGAACAAATCGGCTCGTGATTATGCCGATTTTCTACCAGCCTAAGATTTCTCAATGCTGAAGCATCGCAGTCATTATTCCCATGCAATGCGAGGTCCGAGAGGAAAGATAACTTCTGTCGTTTGCCGGCTCAGCGTTTCGAAGCGAAGCGCATTGCTCGATTAGCAGTATACATCATTGGGATTATTCATTTTCCATTCTATGGCTTGAACGTTTACCAACTTGCCTGCTTCGGCGACAAATGGGCTTGGGAGAGCCGGTCATCTGGGGATGGGGGCATTTCCAACTTCCACATTTTTCTATTCTCATTCTCCCGGCAAAACCTAGGCCTACAGAGTTTAGTGGGAGCGGAGCCGGGACCCCTCCAAGCCCCGCTCCCGGGTGGCGGCAGAAGGGACGCTGCCGCCTGCCATCATCGTGTGTCAGCGTCGATGATGGCCGTCTCATCGTTTAGTCGGTCACAGTTCAAACTGGCCGACAGTCAAGGTGATCAGCTTTTTCCGGCCATCGGCGAAATCTAGACAGCCCTGCACAGTCTCGCCATACATCAGGTCACGACTCAGGCCGATCAGCCTGATCCAAGCAGTGTCTTCAAGATCGAGGGTTTCACCCGGCCGGATTGGCAAGGAGCCCATTGGGACCGCACGGACAGGAGAAACCTTAACTTCGATCCTGCTCCCGGAGGCGAACTCTGCATGCAGCCCCAGAAACTGCCGCGTGCCGCTGCCCTGGTTCTCCAAACGCAGACGCGCTATGGCGTCCCCGCCACTGCGGCCAGGCTCGACATAAGGATGCGTCACAACGATGGTGCCGATCTCGTCCTGATGTGCATGAGCAGGCCGGTACATCAGCGCGCCAACGAACAACGCCGCGCCGCAAAGCAGCCAAGCCAGTCGCATCAGATCAACGCCCTGCAAGTTAATCCAAGTCATCTTGCCACCTATGCCGGGGGCCGCGAACGCCCTTGGCGCCCGGCTCGCGGTCATGATCCTGGTGCAGTGCCTTGGCAATGCATTCTTCAAATGGCTTCGTTTGCTCCGTGAGACCTTTTGCCCTGCATTCCCGGCGTAAGCTTTCCTGATATTGCTCCGTTGTATAACCGCACCCGCCCAGTCCGATGACGGCAGTGAGAAGCATGACAGCTGAGGTTGTATTCATAGATGCCTCCTATTCTGACGGATGTCCGTGTGGCGCATGGACATCTACCTCATCGACTTCATCATCGATTTGACGGCGGCCCGCGCCAAATCGTGCGTAAAGCGCAGGTAAGACCAACAGGGTTAGGATGGTGGAACTGATCAGGCCACCAATGACGACCGTGGCAATCGGGCGCTGAACTTCGGCACCAGTGCCTGTGGCAATGGCCATTGGCACAAAGCCGAGGGAGGCCACCAGTGCCGTGATAAGCACCGGCCGCAGGCGGACTTCGGCACCCTCAATGACTGCGGCGATCTTCTCGACGCCCTCGGCCAGTTCCTGCTGGAACCGGGTTACCATCACCAGGCCGTTCAGCACGGCAATCCCGCTGAGCGCGATGAAGCCGACGATGGCCGAGACCGATATCGGCATGCCGCGTAAAGCCAGCGCCAGGATGCCGCCAACGAGTGCAAAGGGAATGCCGCTGTAGACGATCAGCGAGTCCCGTACGCTCCCAAGCGCCATGAACAACAGGAAGAAGATGGCGGCGAAGCACAGCGGCACCACCAGGACCAAGGTGTCTCGGGCTGCCAGTAGATTCTCGTATTGCCCGCCCCAGCCCAGCCAGTAGCCAGACGGCAACTGCACCTGCGCGGCAATCCGCGCCTGGGCATCCTGCACCACCGAGCCGATATCCCGGCCGCGCACGTTGGCCTGCACCACCACGCGCCGCTTGCCGTTCTCGCGGCTGATCTGGTTCGGCCCCTCGCTGATGGCGATATCGGCAAGCTGCCGCAGCGGGATGGTGATCGCCTGGTTGCTGTTGGGTAGAATCACCGGCACCGGCAGGTTGCGCAGCACCTCCAGGTCGCTGCGGGCGGCATCGGACAGGCGCACCACAATATCGAAGCGCTTGTCGCCCTCGAACAGCACGCCCACCTCGTTGCCACCGATGGCGGTGGCGATGACATCCTGCACATCGGCGACCGACAGGCCGCGCCGGGCGATTTCGCGCTTCTTCAGGTTGATGTCGAGATACGGCAGACCGGCAGCCTGCTCGACCTTGACGTCACTGGCTCCCGGCACGCCGCGCATCACTGAAGCAACGGCATTGGCTGTTTCCAGCAGCGTGTCAAAATCGTCACCGTAGACCTTCACCGCGATATCCGAGCGGACACCGGCAATGAGCTCGTTGAAGCGCATCTGGATCGGCTGGGTGAACTCATAGTTGTTCCCCGGCACCTGCTTCACTGCCCGCTCAATCTCGGCGACAAGTTCTGCCTTGGTCTTGCTCGGGTTCGGCCACTCCTTCTGCGGCTTCAGGATGATGAAGGTGTCCGAGACGTTCGGCGGCATCGGGTCAGCAGCCACTTCGGCAGTGCCCGTCTTGGCAAATACGGTCACAACTTCGGGGAAGCCGGAGACCGCCTTTTCGACGAGCAACTGCATCTTGGAGGACTGGTCCAGCGACGTGCTGGGGATGCGCATCGCATGCATGGCGATATCTTTTTCATCCAGTTGCGGAATGAACTCCTGCCCGAGCTGGGTCATGACCAGCAGGGACGCCGCAAACAACCCGGCTGCGGCGATACCCACCCGGCCCGGCATATGAACCACCTTCTCAAGGATGGCCCGATAGCGGGTCTGGGCGGCCACCATGAAGCGGCTTTCCTTCTCCTTGACCGGGCCGCTCACGAACAGGGCAATCATGGCCGGGACAAAGGTCAGCGACAGCACGAAGGCACAGGCCAGTGCGATGATGACCGTCAGGGCCATGGGCTCGAACATCTTGCCCTCGACGCCCGTGAAGGTAAGCATCGGGACGTAGACGATGATGATGATGGCCTGGCCGAAGACAGACGGCTGAATCATCTCCTTCGAGGCGACCATCACCTCCAGCATACGTTCCCGCCGGGTCAGTACCCGCTTCAGCTCATGTTGCTTGTCCGCCAGGTGACGCAGACAGTTCTCAGCAATGATGACGGCGCCATCGACAATCAACCCGAAGTCCAGCGCACCCAGGCTCATCAGGTTGGCGCTGATATGCCCTTTGAGCATGCCGGTCGCCGTCATCAGCATGGTGATGGGAATAACGGCTGCGGTAATCAGCGCGGCACGGATATTGCCGAGGAACAGGAAAAGCACCACGACGACCAGCAGTGCGCCTTCGGCCAGGTTCTTCTCCACCGTGGCGACCGTAGCGTCCACCAGCTTTGTGCGGTTCAGCACCGGGGCTGCTTCCACGCCGGGCGGCAGGGAGGCGTTAATCTGGCTCAATTTCTTGTCGACGCTCTCGGCGACCGTGCGGCTGTTCCCACCAATCAGCATCATCGCAGTGCCGACCACGACTTCCTTGCCACCTGAGCTGCCGGAACCCGTGCGTAGCTCATGGCCGATGTCGATGGCGGCGACGTCACGAACATAGACCGGCACGCCATCACGGGTGGTGACGACGACCGCGCCGATGTCGTCGATGTTTTCCAGACGGCCATAGGAGCGGACGACCAGTCCTTCGCCATTCTGCTCCATGAAACCGGCGCCGATGGCCGTGTTGTTACGCTGAATGGCAGTGGACAGATCCGTGAGCGTCAGGCCCTGGGCAACGAGGCGGTCCAGCTTGGGCTGGATATGGAATTCCTTGGTGTAACCGCCGATAGAGTCGATACCGGCCACCCCCTGCACACTGCGAAGCTGCGGCTTGACCAGCCAGTCCTGCACCGTGCGCAGATAAGTGACCTGCTTCATCTCGGTATCGAGGACTTCGCCTTCGGGCGTGCGGAAGGTGCCGTTCTTCTGCCAGCCGGGCTGGCCATCGGCCACGGCCTGGCGCGGCTCTTTGTAGCGCACGAGCCACATATAGACTTCACCTAGGCCAGTCGTGATCGGGCCAAGTCGTGGCTCTACGCCCTCAGGCAGTCCCTCCTTCACCTCGGTCAGTCTCTCGCTCACCTGCTGGCGGGCGAAATAGACGTTCGTCTTCTCTGAGAAGATGGCCGTGACCTGCGCGAAGCCGTTACGAGACAGCGAACGGGTGCTTTCCAGGCCAGGAATACCGGCCAAGGCGTTCTCAATGGGGTACGTGACCTGCTTTTCGATTTCCGTCGGAGACAGCGCAGGCGCCAGGGCATTGATTTGCACCTGGTTGTTGGTGATGTCGGGTACGGCATCGATAGGCAGTTTCAGCAGGGACTGAACGCCCAGGATACAGACGCCGACCACCAGGATGAGGACGACCAACCTCTGCCGGATCGACAGGCGAAGAATATGCTCAATCATTGTTCTGGTTCCGCCTGCAGCAATCAGTGAGCGTGCTCGGCTTCAGCTTTTTCGAGCTGAGCCTTCAGAACAAAAGAGTTCTCGACTGCGACGAATTCACCGGCATCGACGCCGAAACGGATTTCGACCTGGCGGCCGTCAGCTCGGCCGAGAACAACTTCGCGCTTCTCGAAGCCTTCATCGGTACGGACGAATACGACCTGATCCTTCTTGATGCGCTGGATGGAGGCCTTGGGCACCAGGATGCCAGCCTTCTCAGACGAACTGTTCACCGTCACGGAAGCAAAGTCGCCGGGACGCCAGTTACCGCCGTCATTGGGGATTTCGACAAGGACCTTGGCCAGCCGGGTCTCACGATCGATGACCGGGCTGACGAAGACGACTTTGCCCTTGGCCGGATTTGCCTGGCCTTCGATGTTGACGACCTCGCCTTCCTTGACGAAGGCGAGGTCGCCGGGAGCCACCGAGGCCTCGACCCAGACAGCCGATAGGTCGGCGATGGTGAAGAGTTCGGTCTCGGCGGGTACGGAGGCGCCAATGGCTCCGCGGCGCTCGACCACGCGACCCGCAATCGGGCTGCGGATTTCGAGGATTTGCAAACCCGAGCCGCTACCGCTCATGCGTGCCAGGTCCGTCGGGTTGAGACCCAGCGCCGCAAGCTTCTGGCGGGCCAAGTCGACACGAATGCGGGCTTCTTCCAGGGCAGTCCGAGCCGTCAGGAAATCCTGCTCGGAAGAGATTTTCTTCTCCCAGAGGTTCTTTTCCCGGTCGTGAGTGTTACGGGCCAGCGCTTCGGTGCGCTGGGCAGCCAGCAGCTCGCCTTTCACCTCGGCGATTTCCCGGCTCTCGATGGTCGCCAGCAACTCGCCCTTGGCAACGGTGTCACCCAGACGCTTTTTCAGGTCGATCACAACGCCGGACGCCTTGGCCGCCACAATCGCCATGCGGTCGGGATTGGCCGTCACGGTGCCCGGGAAGGTCGTGGTGCGGACCAGGTCACCCTCGGTGGCCTCGGCAACGGTAATGCCGGACTGCTGGATCTGCTCGGCCGTCAGCTTGAGCGGGTCGCCTTCTTCCTCGCCTTCACCATGGCCATGGCCACCGCCAGTCTTGCCGTGACTGTGCCCACCGGCTTCTTCCTCATGATGACCGCCAATCAGGCCGGTCTTCACGGCTACGACCGATCCGCCGATGCCCAGAGCGATGCCCAGGATCAGGGCGATGATGGTATTGCGCATGGTGTTCTCCGAGAAATCAGTAAGTGCGGCCAACAAGGCGCATCAGTTCGATACGAGCCAGGTGATAGTCGCGCAGCGCAGTGGCATGCTGGGCTTTGACGTCGAACTGGGTCCGCTGGGCATCCAGCAGGTCGAGGAAGCCGAACTTGCCAGCGGAATAACCTTCACGGGCAGCAGCAGCAGCTTCATCGGCAGCAGGTATAATCGTCTTGCCCATGGCTTCGGCTTCGCTATGCGCCGCCAGCAGCGTCTGTCGGGCGCGCGCCAAGTTGCCGAGCAACGTCAGCCGCATGGCATCGGCCTCGGCTTCAGCCCGATTCAGATCTTGGCGGGCACGCAAGATGTTTCCGCTGTTCTGGTCGAAGACCGGGATGGGAATAGACAAGCCCACCACCAGGGCATTGCCGCCATCTTCGTTGTACCGACGCATACCCGCTCGGAGCGTCGGGTCCGGCACACCGGCAGCGCGCTCGCGGTCCACGCCAGCGCGCGCTTGGGCGATTGTCGCGTTTAGCCGGGCAAAGTCCGGATTCTCGGCCAGTGCGGCTTCATTGGGGCTTACATCGGGGACATCGCCGATACGATCGAACCAGCCAGAATTCAGCGCCAACGTGACATTCGGCACTCCCAGCAAGGCTGTCAGAGCGGCCCGACTGCCCTGTAGCTCGCGCTGTGCTTTCTGGCTTGCGACCTGAGCCGCCGCCAAAGTGATGTCGGTTTTGCGAGACTGGACGGGAGACTCTCGGCCGTTCTGGACACGCTCACGGATGGCGCCCGCCAACGACTGAGCGTTCTTCAGCCGGTCGTCCTCCAGGGCCACCAGGCGAGCCGCGTACAGTGCGCCGATATACGCCTTGGCGACCTCGTCTCGCAGGGCGAGCTGGTCGGCCGTGCGGTCGTGGGTAGCGAGCGTCAGTCCGGCTTCGGCAGCATCAATGCGGGCCTGCCGTTTACCGCCAATCTCGATACGCTGGGACAGGCCTGCCGTCAGCTCGATGTTGTTGGTGCCGCGATACTCCTTACTGCCCGCAAAGTTCTCGGCATCGACGAATAGCTCGGGGTTCGGCCAAGCACTGGCCTGCATGCGGTCGCCTGTCGCTCCTTCGCGCCGGGCATCGGCCGCGCGAATGCGAGGTGAATTGGTCTCGGCAATGCGCAGGGCATCGTCGAGCGTGCGAATTTCGACCGTCTGCGCATAGGCAGTTGAGGTCAGCGCCACGCAGAGTGCGAGCGCGGAAAGGCTGTAGAAGCGCATGGAATCCTCGGACAGACACAGGTTTCCCGGCGCAGACACACCAGGTCGTGTTCAGAGTCGAAGGATCAGGCTTTGGGAGGTTCTAGAAGGCCGTCAGGCTGCGCAACGGCAAGGCCGTTGTCGTTAAGGGCCAGGAGCTTGGGCGCCGTGGGCATGGAGTGATTCAGGCTGGCCACGGTATGCGGCAGGCCACGACCATGCTGTTCACAATGGGAAGCACAGTTCTGGCTTCCATTGGCACCTGGCTTGGATTTATCGATATCGACCTGCGACGCACTATCGCCCGACTGGAACGCCGATACCGTCGTTTGGTCATTGAAACCGGCGACCATGTCCGGATGCTCTAGATGCCAGGCGCCGACAGTCGCGCTGAACAGCATGCCAAGCACAGTGACAATGACGGCGAAACGCCGACCTGCCAAAAAATGCCTGAAAATACCGATTTTCATTGATTTTGTTTGCCTGGGGATACGCTTACTTGACGTTCAGATTGTACTGAGCCTTGCCAACTTCCTTACCACCATCAGCAAGGGTTGTCATGGCCCGAACATTCCCGGCGGCGGGGCTTGCGGCCTTGCCAACCAGCTTATTGCCTTCGGGCTTCAGCTCGACCGTGCTCTCAGCGTTGTTCACGAAGAGGCGCACATTGGCCGACATAGAGGCCGTCGGGTTCATCGGCTTATGGTCCTTGATGACATAGAGATGGACGTCGCTACCCTTGACGACCAGCTCGCCTTCGTAAGAACCGATTTTCTTGACCTGGCCACCGTATTTCGCCTCGTCCGCCTGCGCCGAAACGGCGAAAGCGAATAGGCCTGCGGCGACCAATGCACTCAGTTTCCTCATTCGACACCTCCATGTTTGAGGGACATACAGAACTAGCGACGGAAGATTACGCTGGCAAGTCACGGCGTTGTCAGGCTGCTGCGACGCTTCGCCGCCGCAATACTGTTACATCCGCTCTTGCGACCGAGGGTGAATACCATCCCAAAGAATATAGGCGACACCGGCGAAAATGGCGACGTCCGCCAGATTGAAAGCGGGCCAGTGCCAGCCGAAGGCATGGAAATCCAGAAAGTCGGTCACGGCCCCGTGCCGATATCTATCCAGAACATTGCCGACGGCACCCCCAATGATAAGCCCAAGCCCAGCGGATGTGATCCAAGAGGCTTCTCGCCAGAGCCACCACAGGAGGTAAGCGATGACTACGAGAGCAAACATCGACAGTGCCCACCAAGGTATATGGCCGCCGAGCAGGCCAAAGCTGACGCCGTCATTGCGCACCAGGATCAGATTGAAGAATGGGGTCACCTGAATGGCCCAGGTGGAATCACCTGAGCCCGCGGCAAGGGTAATTGCCTTACTTGCCTGATCCAGGAGGAGCGCGGCGGTGCCCCATACAAATCCTGCAATACGCGGCGTCACAGCGATGTTTTACCTGCTCTGGCCAAGTCACTTCGCGCATCCCGCACAATCGACCAGGCCGATTGCAGGAACAGTCCTGCTATAACGATGGCAACGACCAGATCCGGCCATGCCGAATCCGTCCAGGCGACCACGCCAGCAGCAACGACAACGGCGGCATTGCCGATGGCATCATTCCGGCTGAATAGCCAAACAGCTCTGACATTGGCATCGCCCGCACGATGCGGCACCAGGACAGCAGCAGCCGCGACATTTACAGCAAGTGCGATAAGGCCGAACAAGCCCATCAACTCAGCTTCCGGCGTATGCAAGACCAGAACCCGATAGGCCGTATTGGCAAGGACTGCGAGCCCCAGTGCGCCAAGAAACAGGCCCTGGATGAGAGCCGAACGCGCACGCCACGCCAAACTCCACCCTATAGCCAGTAGCCCGAGGAATGTGATGAGACCATCGCCCAGGAAATCGAGCGCATCGGCCTTCAGTGCTTGAGAACCAGACCAGAAACCGCCCATCGCTTCCACGATGCCGTAGCCAACATTCAGCAGCACAACAATCCAGAGCGCGCGCCGATAAGCTGGTGCAACATGCGATATGTCTTTCGGCAGCTCATCGTTTTCGCCATCCGTTACGGTATCCAGGCGCTGAAGGTGATAGCCCAGACCTGTCACCGCCCGCTCGACTTCAGGCAGTTGTACCGCCGGTTCCGCAACGTCGAGCGTCATGATCTGAGACGCGATTGATACCCTGACATCGTTAACACCAGTTATCTTTCGAGTGGCGCCTTCAATCTTGGTGGCACAACTGGAGCAATCCATACCGGTCACGCGGTACTGAATATCAGATGCCTTCGGTGCAGCCGTGGTGGACATGATTACCTGATGATTGCGTTTCGGATGCGGGCGACATTCCGGTTCATCACATGCCGGATGTAGTGGATGTAGAACCATCGTTTCCAGCCCCTGATATTCGTACCGACCTTGGCGTAAAACTCGTCAGGGGTATTGAATAGACCGAAATCGTGATTGATGCCTTTATCCTGGATATAGGTATCTCGGCCCGTCCATGCTGTCTTCGGATTGCGGAAATCGGCGGTGGACACGCCGTATCCGCAGAAACTTCCGGAGCAGTCAGGAAAACGGGCCTGAAGCTGCCGCAGATATTTGTTATCCAGGATCAAGCCTTCGAGATTCAACCAGCGGCCATCAATCTGAACCTCGACCCAGCTGTGCAAAATGTTGGCGGGCGCCAGCAGATAGAACAGGCCAGTGACCGCGCCCTTCTGAAGGCGCTTGTGAATGGTGAAGCCGTGGAATCGGCAGGAGATGCCGACCGCGCGCAGCAGCGCCATGAAGAGGGTCGCCTTGGTGTTGCATTGACCGTAGCCGTCAGCCAGCACGGCTGACGCCGGAATATCGTCGTCGGTGTTGTAGCCGAACAGGATTTCGTCACGGACGAACTCATAAATTGCCTGCACGCGGTCTTCGCGAACCATGTCGCGCCAGCCGCGCTCGGCAATCAAGGCCACGATGCTGGGATGGTCGAAGTCGAGCAACGGCGTGCGCTCCAGCAATTCGCACACGCATTCGGCTTCGTTGGGCGTTACGGGCTGGTGGCCGCGGAAAGCAATGTCGGTCGCAAGCATGGTGCGCCTGTTGATTTGATTTCACTTCGGACACCGTACAGCCTACAACTATTGTAGGTTCAAGCGGTGATTTCACCTGCCGTAGACGAGTTCACAATATGAAAAATCAATCACTTACGATTGGACAGCTTGCCGACCAGAGCGGCTGCTCTGTCCAGATTGTCCGTCACTATGAAGAGGAAGGCCTGCTACCAGAGCCTCCCAGGACGGCAGGCAATCAGCGCCGATATGGCGCCAATCATCTCCGACGCCTGCAATTCATCAGGCACAGCCGGGATCTTGGCTTTTCGCTCGGGGATATCCGGGAAATCATCCGCATCTCAGACGAGCCGGACCAGAGTTGCGATGCGGTCAATGCAATCGCGCAGCAACATCTCGAAAACGTCGAGCGACGCATCTCGCAGCTCAAGGCCTTGCGTAAAGAGCTGAAGCGGATGGTTGGTGAATGTGGCTCCGGCAAAGTCGCTGAATGCCGCATCATCGAAACACTGGCGGACTTTGGACATGCCCATTGCCGTCATGACCAGGCGTGAGTTTGATCTCAGGAGCATGGCGATCCTATACCTTCGGTTTACAAACCCGAAGGTCTGCCAAAGGCTAGCACCGACCGCAGGTAATATTCGGGAAATATCTTACTGCTCTGTAGCTCGCCGAGCCTAAAGCCCTGGAGATCAATGAAAATTTTTTACACGAGAAAGAAATTGGTCGATAATATCTGGCTTCGCACATATGGCCAATTTGGACTTGCACGGTCCTGGAATATATTGACCTCAGCCATTTCTCGGGCGACCAACCAACGGGAAGCCTGAAACAAATGACCGAAGGCACATTCCTCCCACAAGACCTTACGCAAGCCTTCATCGCATCCGACCTCGAAAGCGAGCGGATAGCATCGATCATTCGCGCCATCATCCTGGTGACGCTGCTGGCCGCAGTTTTTACGGCACGCACGCAGGAAGCAGATCACCGGCCACTGGAGTTGGCCGTGCTGGTTTACGGCATCGGAACCATTGGGGGCCTGTATGCGGCCTGGAGGAAGTATCATCACGCCATCCTACCCTATTTCCTGGTCGGCTTCGACATCATCACCTTGACGACTGCCATCGTCATGATCGGGGCGGAATTAGGCATTTCGCCAATTGACGCTTTCACGCTGCCGATCTCTGGCCTGCTTGTCGTAGTCTTCCTCCATGCGTCACTTCGCTACAACCCTTGGCTGGTGGTGTTTGCGGCCGGCATCCTGGCGACAGTGGTCCTGATCGCGTCAATGGTCAGCAAAGTTGATGACTCTGGCTTCCATACGGATGCGGCAGGGCATCTGATGCACTTCAGAGTTTTTCCGATCATCATTTTCCTGCTGACCATGGGCATTCTCGCGGTAACGACCGCGCGAACCAGGCGACTGATTGCCAATGTCTATGTCAGCACCAGTCGGGCCGCCACCTTGTCTCGCTACTTTTCCCGCGACGTCGCTGAAGAGCTGATGAACAGGCCATCTGGAACACCTGAGTTTGGCGATCGCATCCGCGCCGCGGTGCTGTTTGCCGACTTGCAAGGCTTCACCGCCATGGCGGAGGCGATGGATCCTGGCGAGCTTGCCAAGTTCGTTTCGGACTTCAGGGAGCGGATTTCCAGGCCAGTATTGGCCAATGGCGGTGTGGTCGATAAATACATCGGCGACGCCGTCATGGCGGTCTTCGGCGCACCACGACAGGCGCCGGAAGATGCAAAGCGGGCCATACTCTGTGCTCTGTCGATGGTCGATGAAATCGAGGCCTGGTCCCGGGAACGCAAAAATCTGGGCAAGCCGCCCATTCGTATCGCGATTGGTGGGCATTTCGGGGATGTGTTCGCAGGCGTGATCAGCGATGGCACGCATCTGGAATATACCGTCATTGGCGATACCGTGAATGTCGCCAGCCGTCTCGCGCGATTACCGCGTGCCTTGGAGACACCGCTGGTTCTCTCGACTCCGCTTGTCGAGGCGGCAGGTTACCACGATGCCAGGCTTGTGGCGCTGCCGCCGCAACCGCTTCCCGGCCACCCCAAACCGATGCCAGTGCATAAGCTTTCAGGCTGACGAGCTTGGGAGCAGCTTCAGCCTCATCTCCGGCAGACATGCCTTGACCTTCCCACGCAGGAAGGCCGTAAGGCTGGAGCGGCAAGGAGATACCCGATGACTGACCTTACCGTTCCCGACATGACCTGTGGTCATTGCGAGGCCAGTATCCGCAAGGTGGTTGCCGCTTTGCCTGGCGTCGATGACATCGTCGTCGATCGCCCGAACAAGCGCATTTCCGTGCGTGGCTCAGTGTCTGACGATGCGGTTCGCAAGGCCATCGAAAATGCTGGCTTCACGCCAAAGACAGCGTCGGCGTGACCTCCTGACAGGTTCCGTTCATTTGATGCGGACGGCACGCAGTCGCAAAGCGTTGGCAATCACACTCACCGACGATAGGGCCATGGCGGCCGCAGCAATAACAGGTGACAGAAGCATTCCAAAAGCCGGATACAGCACCCCGGCTGCGATCGGTACACCCGCTGCATTGTAGATGAAGGCGAAGAACAGGTTCTGTCGGATGTTCCGCATGGTCGCGGCCGAGAGGTGGCGGGCCTTCACGATGCCCTGAAGATCGCCCTTCAGCAGGGTGACGCCGGCACTTTCGATGGCGACGTCCGTCCCGGTCCCCATGGCAATGCCGACATCGGCGGCCGCAAGCGCGGGTGCGTCGTTCACGCCATCGCCGGCCATGGCCACCACACGGCCTTCGCCGCGCAGGCGCTCGACGATGGCGCTCTTGCGGTCCGGCAGCACATCGGCCTCTACCTCTTCGATCCCGAGGCGTCGCGCCACGGCTTCGGCCGTGATGCGGTTGTCGCCCGTCAGCATAACGACATGGATGCCATCTTCGCGCAGGGCGGCAAGCGCTGCTGGCGTCGTCTGCTTGACCGGATCGGATATCGCCAGGATACCGGCCACCTCCTGGTCGATGCCAAGATAGATGGCGGTTGCGCCGTCCTGGCGGAGTTCATCGGCCTGGTGACTGAACCGCTCCGCCGGCAGGCCGTGGCTGCGCAGGAAGTCAGCGTTGCCGATGACGACCTGATGGCCATCGATCCGTCCGACCACGCCTTTGCCGACCGGGCTGTCGAAGTCGGTCGCCGTGCCGAGCGCCATGCCGCGTTCAGCCGCCAATTGTACAATCGCCTGAGCCAGTGGATGCTCACTGCTCCGTTCGAGACTGGCTGCGAAATAAAGCAGTCTGTCCTGGCCAATCTGGGCCGTTGTGCGGATCTGGGTGAGCTTTGGCTTGCCTTCGGTCAGCGTTCCGGTCTTGTCGACCACGATGGTATCGACTTTTTCCATCCGCTCGAGTGCTTCTGCATTCTTGATCAGGACGCCGAGCTGGGCACCGCGCCCGACCCCGACCATGATCGACATTGGCGTCGCCAGGCCAAGCGCGCAGGGACAGGCGATAATCAGTACGGATACAGCAGCTACCAGTCCAAAGGTGAGGCGCGGCTCCGGGCCCCAGACAGCCCAGGCAGCAAACGCGAGGATCGCTACCACGATGACGGCAGGCACGAACCAGCCGGCAACGTCGTCGGCAAGGCGCTGGATCGGGGCCCGACTGCGCTGGGCCTGCGCCACCATCTGGACGATCCGGGACAGCATGGTGTCATGGCCGACCTTATCGGCGCGCATGACGAATGACCCGGTCTGATTCATGGTTCCCGCGATCACCTTGCTGCCAGCTTCTTTGGTGACGGGCATCGATTCACCGGTGACCATGGATTCATCCACGGCACAGCGGCCCTCCAGTACCTCGCCATCGACCGGCACCTTTTCGCCGGGCCTGACTCGCAAACGATTCCCGACCTGGATCAATTCAGCAGGAATGTCCTCATCCGAGCCATCCGCGGCGATGCGCCTAGCCGTCTTCGGTGTCAGGTCCAGCAGGGCCTTGATCGCACCCGATGTCTGCTCACGCGCCCGCAATTCCAGAACCTGGCCGAGCAGGACCAGCACAGTGATGACAGCTGCCGCCTCAAAATAGACTGCGACGGCGCCATCTGGCCCGCGAAAAGCCGGTGGAAAGAGGCCTGGATGAATGGTTGCTACCAGACTGTAGGCCCAGGCAATGCCTGTCCCCATGGCGATCAGGGTGAACATATTCAACTGGCGGGTTGCAATGGACACCGCACCGCGCTGGAAGAAGGGCCAGCCCGCCCACAGAACGACAGGTGTTGCCAAGACCAACTGGATCCAGTTCGACATCTGCTGCCCGACGACATGCAGGTTCAAGAGATGCCCGCCCATCTCGAGCATGAAGACGGGGATAGTCAGCCCCAGCCCGATCCAGAATCGCCGGGTCATATCGATCAGCTCGGGATTGGGCCCGCTGTCTGCCGAGACGATTTCCGGCTCAAGCGCCATGCCGCAGATCGGGCATGAGCCAGGCCCGGGCTGACGGATCTCAGGGTGCATCGGGCAGGTATAGATGGTACCCGCCGCAGCCGGCGGCATGGCCGGCTTTACCTGCCTGGTCGTGTAACGGGCCGGATCAGCAGTGAACTTGGATTTGCAGCCGCCCGAGCAGAAGAAATAAGGCCGCCCCTCATGCTTTGCCTGATGAGCGGTTTTTGCCGGGTCGACCTGCATGCCACAGACCGGATCCCTCACTGTGTCCGGCGTGTCATGCTGATGACCGTGAGCATGATTATGTGCGGCTGGATCATGCCCATGATGATGGTCGTGGCTCGAATGGTCGTGGCGGCTGGTGTCGTTCATGTTTTTCTCGTCTCGGTCAGTCGCTGTGGCAGTTGCCGGATTCGCGAATACTGCGCAGGGTATTTGTGCGATCGAACTCCATCCGCACCCGGCAATGATGCAGACGCGGCGAAGGCGATCGGGGTGTCGCTGACGGAAGGCGATGTTCATCCATGATATAGGTCAGCACCTGTCGGTCATTGATCCAGGTCTCTGCATCCGGCGATCCATACCGCTTGAGGATGTCTGCTCTGGGCAAGCCGATCAGATCATCGAATCTTGATGGCGTACCTGTCGCACAGGCAGCAGAAAGTATTGGTAGCAGCAGGATGAGGACCCGGATCGACATGATCAGCCTCCGCAATTTCTGCAGGCAAGAATCTGCTCCGATCAATGATCGAGCAGTCTTTAAGTTGGGTCCTTAACAATCAGAATATCGGAAAACTCATATTTTTCAAACGCGAAGCCGCCTGAGCCGACAGCCAGGCATGGTTTGCTCTAAAATTGGTAACCTCTCGTTCCGGCCTTGACCTTGCCATGCTGGAAGGTTGTATCGTGCTCCCCATGATGTCCAGTCAGACACAGATGACGCTTTCGCCGTGGCGGCGCCTTGCCGCCACTTTGGCGTTGTTTGCGCTTCTGTTTGCCGGGACCGTCTCCTCGCTTTCGCACAGCATGGCGATGGCAGCGACATCGAATACGATGATTACCGCTGTCTCCGGATCTCCTGGGCATGATCACGCAGATCAGGCCTCGGTGGCCGGTCATGATCATCAAGGTGTCAAAACCTCGAAGATCGATGCGACCACCGCCCATGAATTGGGCCTGCCGCATGATCACGATGCCATGGCAACCAGTGGCGACAGCGCACCTGGCAATTGCGATCAGGGCTGCATCCTGTGCAAGGACTGTGCGCTCTGCGGCCTGTTTGCATTCGGCGAACGGCCACTGACGGCCTTCGTGGCCTATTACGCGGGCTATGCACTGCCGGCGACCCAGTCGCCCGCAAGCCTTACGCCCGCACTTCCCTCCGAGCCTCCTCGAGTCTGATCGACGCCTGAGGATCGCCCCGCAGCACTACCTGCGGTCGATCATCCTTTCGTCGTTCAACTTGATGAGGCTTTTCCATGTCTTCCTTGAGCTTTCGGTCAGCCCTTCTGGGCATGACCATGGGCCTTGTAGCGCAAGCTGCAGGGGCCGCAGAGCCGCCGGCCGGCCTGCTTGATCCGAATGCGCCGACCGCGCCGCTTCCCTATCAGTCCGCCTTCAGCGGCTATAAGCGCTCTCAATTCGAGGGCAAGACCGATTGGCGCAAAGCAAATGACACCGTGCGGGATGTCGGTGGCCATGTGGGGGCCATCAAATCGGACAGCACCGACGAGATGCCGGCCAAGGCCACGAGTGATGCAGCTCCGGCGGCCGGCGGCCATGCCGGACACGGCAAGTGAGGTCCGCCATGATGACCCAAGCCATTACCATGCGCCGCCTCACCGCGAGCGTTGCCCTTGTCGCCTTACTGGGCGCCTGCGCCGGCCCGGTTGCCAATCGTGCCTTCAAGGAGGTCGCATCCACCACGGAACAGCGCATCGGCCAGAAGCCGGTCTGGATCAAGTCCGAGGAGGATGAGGTCAAGGTCCGCAAGACCATCGACGAATTGCTGGCCAAGCCGTTGAGCGCCGATGACGCGGTCCAGGTCGCCCTGCTGAACAATCGCCGGCTGCAGGGCAACTTCTCCGAGCTCGGCATCGGCGCTGCCGATCTGACCAGCTCCTGGCGGCCAGAGAATCCTGGCTTCAGCTTTGCCCGACTGAGGCGTGGCCAGGAGATCGAGATCGAACGTTCGATCGGGATCGACGCCCTCAGCTTGCTGGTGTTGCCGATCACGGCCAGCATCGAAAGCCGGCGGTTCGAGCGGACAAAACTCAATACTGCCACCGAAGTGCTGTCGCTGGCGGCCCAGACGAAGCGGGCCTGGTATGAGGCTGTGGCTGCCGAACAGACTGCTAAATATGTAGCCCAGGTCCGCGAGACGGCCGAAGTCCAGGCCGAACTAGCCCGCCGCATGCGCTCCGTCGGCAACTGGAACACGCTCGACTATGTCCGCGAGCGAATCTTCTATGCCGATGCCACAGCCCGCCTGGCCAAGAGCCGGGTGATGGCCACGGCTGCCCGTGAGCGGCTCGGCCGTCTGATGGGTCTGTGGGGCAACGATATGGCCTACAAACTGCCGGACCGGCTGCCCACCCTGCCTGGCAGCCCGCGCAGCGTAGAGAATATCGAAGCCAAGGCGATCACCGAACGCCTCGATATCCAGATGGCCAAGGCCGACGTGTCCGCCCTGCAGAAGTCCTATGGGCTGACCAATGCGACCCGCTTCGTGAATGTCCTCGAAGTCGGTTTCCAGCGGAACAGCCAGAGCGAGGCCAAGGACCAGACCGGATACGAGGTCAGCTTCCAGGTTCCGCTGTTCGACTTCGGTGACGCCAAGGCGACCAAGGCCGAGCAGTATTATCTGCAGGCGGTGCATCGCCTGGCCGACACGGCGGTCAATGCCCGTTCGGCTGCGCGTGAGGCCTGGCTTGGCTACCAGACCAACTATGAGCTCGCCAAGCACTATCAGGACGAGGTCATCCCGCTACGCCAGAAGGCGTCCGAGGAGATGGTGCAGCGTTACAACGGGATGCTGATCAGCGTATTCGAACTGCTGTCAGACGCCCGTGACCAGATCGCCGATGTCACTTCGGCGCTGGAAGCGCAGCGCGATTTCTGGATCGCCGATACCGACCTCACCTTTGTGACCATCGCGCCCGTCGAAGCCGGCACACCGGCTGGCGGCAATGCTGTTGCCGCTGCCCGCGCCGGCGGCGGTCACTGAACTTCTGGAGATACGAGCATGTTCACCCGACGCAATCTCTTTTCTGCCGCCGCCACCGGTATCGCCGCTGCGGCCGTTAGCCGCTCGGCGCTCGCCGCCCTGCCGGAACCGGCCTATCCGGCCGGCCCCAAGACCGAGCCGCCGCCGTTGCCCAGCACCGGCCGGCCGTTCAATCCGGTCGTGACCCTGAACGGCTGGTCCGCGCCCTGGCGCATGAACGGCAAGTGGAAGGAATTCCACCTGGTCGCCGAACCGGTCGTGCGCGAACTTGCCCCCGGCATGAAAGCCAATCTGTGGGGCTATAACGGCCAGTCACCTGGCCCAACGATTGAAGCCGTCGAAGGTGATTGGGTCCGGCTGTTTGTCACCAACAAGCTGCCGGAACACACCACCATCCACTGGCATGGCCAAATCCTGCCGGCCGGCATGGATGGTGTCGGAGGCTTGAACCAGCCGCAGATCAGGCCAGGCGAGACGTACGTGTACGAATTCCAGCTGAAGAAATCCGGCACCTTCATGTACCATCCGCATGCCGACGAGATGGTGCAGATGGCCATGGGCATGATGGGCATGTTCATCGTGCATCCGCGCGACCCGAACCAGTACCGGGTGGACCGCGACTTCGTCTTCCTGATGAACGCCTACGACATCGAACCGGGTGCGGCAACACCCAAGGTCGCAGAGATGACCAACTTCAATCTCTGGACCTGGAACAGCCGTGTCTTCCCCGGCATCGACACTCTGCCGGTGCGGATGGGCGATCGGGTGCGAATCCGGTTTGGCAACCTCACCATGACCAACCACCCGATCCACATGCATGGCTACGATTTTGCGGTCACCTGCACCGATGGCGGTTGGGTACAGCCATCGGCACGCTGGCCAGAAGTCACCATCGACTGCCCGGTCGGTGCCATGCGGGCATTTGAGTTCGACGCCGTGCATCCGGGCGACTGGGCTTTCCACTGCCACAAGTCGCACCACACCATGAACGCCATGGGCCATGACGTGCCGACCATGATCGGCGTCGATCATCGCGGCATCTCCAAGCGCATGGTCTCGCTCATTCCCGACTACATGACCATGGGTGAGCGCGGCATGGCCGATATGGGCGAGATGGAAATGCCGCTGCCCGACAACACCCTGCCGATGATGACCGGCACTGGTCCGTTCGGGCCGATCGAGATGGGCGGCATGTTCACCGTCGTGAAGGTCCGCGAGGGTCTGGCCCGCGGCGATTACAAGGATCCCGGCTGGTACAAGAACCCGCCCGGTACGGTTGCCTACAAGTACAACGGCGACGTTAACAAGCGCGGCTGAAGAGCCGTAACACTGCAGAAGGAAAACTCAATGCTCTCGAATCATCGCAAAATGATGCTCATGCTGGTCAGCGGCACGCTTAGCCTGGCGGCCGTCGCTGTCTCCGCAGCACCTGGCCATAGCGGCGGCCACGGTCATGACGACAAGAAGGGTGCCTACGATGGCCATGCCGCAGCCTTGGGCGAGCCTGGCGATCCGAAGGCCAATGCCCGGGTCATCAATGTCAACATGACGGACGAGATGCGCTTCAGCCCTGCGACCGTGATGGTCTCCCGCGGCGAGACGGTCAAGTTCGTGGTGAAGAACAGCGGTCAGCTTAAGCATGAGATGACGCTGGGCACCATGGATGAGCTGGTTGAGCATGCCACGGTGATGGAGAAGAACCCGGAGATGGAGCATGACGATCCCAATGCGGTGACCGTCGATCCAGGCAAGACCAAGACCATCCTGTGGAAGTTCACCAAGGCAGGTACCTTCGATTATGGCTGCCTGGTTCCGGGCCACATGCAGGGTGGCATGAAGGGCAAGATCATCGTCCGCTAATCAGGAAGGTCATTATGTCCAACATCAGTTCCGTCGTGATTCTTCTGGTCCTGGCCGGGTGCGCCGCGCAGTCGAATCCACCCTTTCCGGTGGATCAGGCGGCCTGCGTAAAGCTTAGCCGGGCCGGCACGGCAGAGTACCGCCAATGCATCACGGATCGAGTAACGGCCTATGACGAGCGCTCGAACCGCTGGCGCGTTGAACAGTCAAACTGAAAAGGAGTTGCATCATGAAAAAGCTTATCCTCGCCGCCGCCGTGTTTCTGGCTCTTGGTGGAGCTGGCCTTGACGCTTTTGCCCAGATGATGGGCAAAGGAGAAGGTGAAATCCGCAAGGTCGACAAGGACGCCAGCAAGATCACCATCAAGCATGGCCCGATCGAAGGCATGGATATGCCGGGTATGACCATGGTCTTCCAGGTGCGGGATTCGAGTCTGCTGGACAAGGCCAAGGTCGGAGAGACGGTCAATTTCACTGTGACCAAGGACAGTGGCGCCATGGTCGTGACCTCGGTCGAGCCCAAGAAATAAAGGGCCGGCAGAGGCCTCCCCTGATCCGGACGGCGCCGTCGTGGGTCCTTCGGTCCGCCATTCGGTTAGGGGAGGTTTTGCTGGACATCGCCCATGCCGCTTAAGCTTAATTCCGTCTCTTTTCAGGTGACCAGCCGCATGAAGGTCTGGCGTGACCATCATCATGTACCTCGGCGTCACGCTGCATGGGCGCTCATGCTGTTCGTTCTTGTGCTGCTGCTCCCACCAGCAGTTCGTGCCCATACGGAATTCGGTCCCCAGATCGATGTCGACCACGCCTTGATCGAGCCGCGCAACGGCACAAGTGCGGTCCTGAAATTCAGTATCCATAACAATACAGGCAGCATCATCCACCTGCTGCGTGTCGACACGCCGATCGCATCCGGCAGCCGGATCATGTTCAATCCCGGCGATGGGCGCCAGCTGCAGCTGGACTCACTTGGCGTGAAACCAGAGCAGGCCCTCGATTTCGCCACATCCCATATGTGGGTCGAACTGACCGGGTTGCGTGAAACACTGCGCAACGGCGTGCATGTCCCCTTGCGCCTCATTTTCAATGCCGGGCAATGGGTCGACGTGGTCGGTGATGTCGGGCCGCATCATGATCATTGATGATCTACCCGCGCTGGAATGCCCGTCCGACCTGCGTCACTTTGCCGTTCGGAACCGGGCAGAGTCGGTGTAGACTATGCCCATGACCGCCGGTTGGGCTAAAGCGCTCCGTCTTTTGGTCGCCATCGGGCTTCTGCTGGGCCCTCTGGCGCCGATGAGTGCCAATTGCGCGCCGGCCAATGATGCCAGCACAGTTCAGTTGGAAATCATCCAGGCCTTGGCACCAGGTCACGATTGCTGCGACGAAGCCGATCAGGCCGGTCTCAATGGCAATGCTGATCTGTCGAAATGCAAGGTTGGTTGCATCGCTATTCCGGGCGTGAGCCTGCCTACGCAATCCGCCATGACCCGACTTACTGTTGTGGCTGAACCATCGTTCGTCGGCCGTGGCATCGCCGACTGGCTGCCGCCGCCGCTCTACGATCCGCCGATCCTCCGCTCCTGACCTGACCCACGGCCCGGCCTGCCGGGCCATGTCTGACGTCTGGAAACGGAGCATTTTCCATGTTCGAAGCTTTTGTATGGCGTGGTGCCATTGGCGCCATGCTGATGCTGGTTGCCACGATCGGCATCCCGGTTATGGCTCAACCGACGCTCGCACAGCCTGCTTTGGGCAGCGAGTTGCCCTTGCTGCTGGCGACGGCACGCAGCCAGCATCCCGATATCGCGTTCGCAGCCCTTGAGCGCGACATGGCGATGGCCCGCGCCTCAGCGGCCGACAGCCTTGCCGACCCAACCTTCCGGGTCGAATTCAACGACAACACGCGCTCATCCGGCCTGCTGCCCGACCAGCTTGGCTACCGCAAATACATGCTGGAACAGAGCTTCCCATTGGGTGGCAAACGCGACTTGCGCCGCAACATCGCCGATGCCGATACGGCGGATGCGCAGGCGCGTCAGGAGCTGGTTGCCAACGAACTGGTCGCGCGGATCAAAGCGGCCCAGGCACAGCGTTTTCTTGCTCAAGCGGGTCTGCGCATCCTCAATGAACAGCGTGGCCTGCTGGACCGCATTGTCGAGGCAGCAGATCGTGGCTATGCGCAAGGGCGGATCGGACAGGAAGGTGCGCTCAACAGCCGCCTGGCCCGGAACCGGCTCGAAACCGAGATTGCGCGCCTGCAGGGCGATGTACGCCAGTTCGATGCCCGCCTGAATGGGCTGCTTGGCAGAGATGCTGGTGCCGACCTGCAGCCGCCGCTCGGGCTGGCTCCGATGCCGAGGCCCGAGCGGCTGCAGTTCGACAGCCTGATGATCGAAGCGCTCGACCGCAACCCGCAATTCCGTCAGCTGGCCGCCCGCGGCACCGGCGCCGATGCCAGGCGGCGGCTTGCCGATGCCGACTGGGTGCCAGACGTGTCGCTTGGCGTAGGTACGATCGAACGGGATCTCGGGGTCCGGGCCTATGAGGCTTATGTCACCCTGAACATTCCGCTGCGCGGCGGTCTGCGGGATGCCAAGAAGAACGAGGCGATTGCCGAACAGAGCGCTGTTCGGGTCCAGCGCCAGGCCATTGAACTGGAACTGGCCGCAACTCTGCGCGAGATGCTGGCCGGTCTGGAGGCTCAGCGGCGCATCGAGAGTTTAAGTGGTGGCAGCATCCTGTCCCAGGCTCGGGCAGCCCTGACTGCCCAGTTGCGCGCCTATGAGCAGGGTAGCGGCGGCTTCGCTGACCTGGTTCAGGCGCAGAGCCGGCTGCGCGAAGTCGAACTGGATGGCATCCGGGCCCAGGCCGAACAACGCCGGCTGCTGGCCGAAATCGAACGTCTGGTCGGAGGTGACCTATGATTCGCCCTCAATTCATCCTGGCCGGCGTCGCGATTGCGACACTGGCTGGTGTTGGCGGCTACGCCCTGGGAACGCACGGCCTACCAGCAGCAATTCGTGGCAAGGACACCACTATGTCAGCCATGACATCGAGCCAGCCGGCTGGAGAAGCGCAGAAGGCTGAAAAGAAGCTGCTCTATTACCGCAACCCGATGGGCCTGCCTGATGTCTCCCCCACCCCAAAGAAAGACTGGATGGGCATGGATTACATCCCTGTCTATGAAGGTGAGGAAGAAGGACCTGATCGCGGCATCAAGCTCAGTCCGCAGAAGATCCAACTGCTCGGCGTCCGCACCGAAGATGCCCGCAGCCGCATGCTGTCCAGGCCGGTGCGCGCGACTGCAAGCTTCCAGTTCGACGAACGCCGCCAGGTCGATGTGACGGTCAAATACGAGGCCTGGATCGAGAAACTGCTCGTCAATGCGACCGGCGAGCCGGTCAAGGCCGGCCAAACCATGATGCTGGTCTACAGCCCGGCCATGGTGCAGGCCCAGGAGGAATACCTGCTGGCCGCACGCCTGCGCGATGAGGCACCTTCCGATGACCGGGCCGTGCGCAATGACGCGGAACGCCTCGTCCAGGGGGCGCTGGCACGGCTGCGCAACCTCGATCTGCCCAAAGCTGTCCAGGACCGCCTGGTACGCATCGGCCAGGTCAGCCGGCAATTCGCCATTGCCGCCCCCATGCAGGGTCTCGTGATGGACAAGGCCGTGGTCGAAGGCATGCGCATCATGCCAGGCGAACGGCTTTACCGCCTGGTGGATGACAGCCAGCTCTGGTTGCAGGCTGAGGTATACGAGCAGGACCTGGGTCTGATCAAACCGGGCCAGCCGGTCGAGATCGCAGTGAATGCCTATCCCAACCGCAAATTCGCCGGCAAGGTCGCCTTCATCTATCCGACGGTGAACCGCGACACCCGCACCGCCCGGGTGCGAATCGAGGTGCCCAATCCGGATGGTGCGCTCAAGGCCGAGATGTATGCCTCGGTGCTGCTGAATACCCAGGCCGTCACCGAAGAGACGCTGGCCATCCCCGAAAGCGCGGTGATCGACAGTGGCCGACGCCAGATCGTCATCGTCGATATCGGCATGGGCCGGTTCGATCCGCGCGAGGTCAAGCTGGGGGCCCGCGGTGATGGCTATATCGAAGTGCGCGACGGTCTAGATGAGGGCGAGGCCGTGGTGGTGCAGGCGAACTTCCTGCTGGATGCCGAAGCCAATCTGAAAGCGGCCCTGCAATCATTTGCACCGCCATCGGCAGCGCAGTCGGGCCAGGAGGCGCCGAAATGATTGCCGCCCTGATCCGCTGGTCGACCCGCAACATCTTCCTGGTGCTGTTTGCAACCCTGTTCCTGAGCGCGGCCGGCCTTGTTGCACTAAGCCGGCTGCCGCTCGATGCCATCCCGGACCTCTCCGATACCCAGGTCATCGTTTACACCGAATATCCGGGTCAGGCGCCGCAGGTGGTGGAGGATCAGGTCACCTACCCGCTCACCTCGGCCATGCTGAACGTGCCCCGTTCCAAGGTGGTGCGCGGCTTCTCATACTTTGGGGTGTCTTTCGTCTATGTGATTTTCGAGGAAGGCACCGACCTCTACTGGGCGCGCAGCCGGGTGCTGGAATACCTCAATTTCGCCACCAAACGGCTTCCCGCCGGCATCACTCCAGCACTCGGCCCCGATGCGACCGGTGTGGGCTGGGTCTACCAGTATGCCGTCACCGGGGCACAGAAGACGCTGGCCGAGCTGCGCAGCCTGCAGGACTGGAATTTCCGTTACCAGCTGGCCAAGTCCGATGGTGTGGCCGAGATCGCCTCTGCGGGCGGCTTCGTGAAGCAGTATCAGGTCGTGGTCGATCCCCGCAAACTGCAGGCCTTTAACATCCCGCTCGAGCGGGTCGCCGAGGCGATCCGGCAGAGCAACCGGGATGTTGGCGGCCGGGTGATCGAGATGGCCGAGACCGAATTCATGGTCCGTGGCCGTGGCTACCTGCGCAACCTGTCCGATATCGGCCAGATCGTCCTGAAGTCGGAAGGCGGCACGCCGGTGCGGCTCTCCGATGTGGCCCGTATCGAATTGGGGCCGGATGAGCGCCGCGGCATCACCGAGCTGAATGGCGAAGGCGAAGTGGTGAGCGGCACCGTCATCCAGCGAGCCGGCCAGAATGCGCTTGCCGTGATCGACGGGGTTAAGGCGCGCATCCAAGAGATGAAGGCAAGCCTGCCCGAAGGCGTCGACATCGTGACGGTCTATGATCGCTCGGAACTGATCCGGCGGGCCGTCGCCACGCTTAAATCGACCCTTGTGGAGGAGTCGATCGTGGTGGCGCTCGTCTGCTTCATCTTCCTGCTGCATATGCGCAGTGCGCTTGTCGCCATCGTCACCCTGCCGGTCGGCATCCTGATCGCGATCATCCTGATGGAGGCTTTCGGCATCACCTCCAACATCATGAGTTTAGGGGGCATTGCGATCGCGGTTGGCGCCATGGTCGATGCTGCCATCGTGATGATCGAGAATGCCCATAAACGGCTGGAGCGGGCCGGCCCGGAGGCTGATCGTGTCAAGGTGCTGACCGAGGCGGCCGTCGAGGTCGGACCGTCGCTTTTCTTCAGCTTGCTCATCATCACGGTGTCCTTCATCCCGATCTTCGCGCTCGAAGCCCAGGAAGGCCGGCTGTTCAAGCCGCTGGCCTATACTAAGACCTTCGCCATGGCTGGTGCGGCTCTCCTTTCCGTGACGCTGGTGCCAGCACTGATGGTACTGCTGATCCGCGGCAAGATCGTGCCCGAGCACCGCAATCCGGTGAACCGGCTGCTGATTGCAGCCTACCGGCCGGTGATCGACCTCGTGCTCCGCGCCAAAGGGGTGACGATTGCGATCGCCGTCCTGGCCTTGGGCCTGAGCTGGATTCCGCTTTCCCGCATCGGTACGGAATTCATGCCGAACCTGAACGAGGGTACCATCCAGTACATGCCCGTCACCCTGCCGGGGCTGTCGATCGCCAAGGCAGCCGAGCTGGTGCAGACCCAGAACAAGATCATCAAAAGCTTCCAGGAGGTGGAAAGTGTCTTTGGCAAGGCCGGCCGCATAAATTCGGCGACCGACCCAGCACCGACCGAGATGTTCGAGACCGTGATCAACCTGAAACCGCAGTCGGAATGGCGGCCAGGTGTGACCGTGGACAGCCTGATCCGGGAGATGGATCAGGCACTGCAGATCCCAGGTGTTTCGAACGCCTGGACCATGCCGATCAAGATGCGCACCGACATGCTCTCGACCGGCATCCGTACCACGCTTGGGATCAAACTGTTCGGACCTGACCTGGTCGAACTCGATGGGCTCGCCAGAAAGATCGAGACCAGCCTGCGCAAGGTCCAGGGGACATCGAGTGCCTTTGCCGAGCGTGTGATCGGCGGCTACTACCTCACCATCGAACCGGACCGTCTGGCGCTCGCCCGGCATGGTGTATCGATCGACACCGTGCAGAACGTCATCGCCATGGCACTGGGCGGCGAGATGGTCACCAGCACTGTGGAAGGCCGGGAGCGCTATGGCGTGATTATCCGCTATCCGCGCGAGCTGCGTTCCAGCCCCCAGGCCATTGCGCGTGAGGTGCTGGTACCGCTGCCCAACGGCGCCATGGTGCCGCTGGGGCAGCTGGCCAGCACCCGGCTGGAGCAGGGTCCGACCGGGATCCGCACCGAGAATGCCCAGCTCGCGGTCTATGTCTTCATCGACATGCAGGGCCGCGATATCGGCTCCTATGTGGCAGACGCCCAGGCGTTACTGGCCCGCGAGATCCAGGTGCCGAAGGGGGTGACGCTCGCCTGGAGCGGTCAGTACGAGTATCTGGAACGTGCCAAGCAGCGCCTGCGCATTGTCGTTCCGGCGACGCTTTTCGTGATCATGCTGCTGCTCTACCTCAACTTCCGGCGCATGACGGAAACCCTGATCGTGATGCTGAGCCTGCCTTTTGCCCTGATCGGCGGACTCTGGCTGATGGATTGGATGGGGTTCAACTTCAGCGTGGCCGTTGCCGTCGGCTTCATTGCGCTGGCCGGCGTCGCCGCCGAGACCGGAGTGATCATGCTGATCTACCTCGACCATGCACTTCGCGACCGGAAGGCGCTCTGTCACAGCGAGGGACGGGCGTTCACACAGGCGGACCTGCGGGCGGCAATCATCGAGGGCGCCGTTGACCGCGTGCGACCCAAGGCCATGACGGTGATTACCATCATGGCAGGCCTGCTGCCGATCCTGTGGATCACCGGCACGGGCTCGGAGGTGATGCAGCGTATCGCCGTACCGATGATCGGTGGCATGGTCTCATCCACCTTGCTGACGCTGATCGTCATTCCGGCGATCTATGCCCTGATCAAGCAGCGCAACATTCCAAAGATGTGAAGGAGACCACCATGAATCGACGCAGTTTTCTGGTACTGACGCTTTCTGCAACAGCCCTGCCCGTACTCCCGGCGCGGGCAACGGACACAGTCCATGTGCTGAAAACCTCAAGCTGCGGCTGCTGCAACGCCTGGATCACCCATCTGCGCAAGGCTGGCTTCCCGGTCACGGCCAAGGATGTGCCGATGGCGCTGCTCAACCAGGAGAAGCTGAGTGCCGGCCTCACGCCTGAGCTGTCCTCCTGCCATACCGCGCGCGTCGGCGGTTATGTCATCGAAGGCCATGTCCCAGCCGTTGATATCCAGCGCCTGCTGCGCGAACGGCCGGACGCGCTTGGCCTGACGGTGCCCGGCATGCCGGAAGGCTCGCCCGGCATGGAGACCGGGAAGGCAGATCCATACGACGTCCTGCTGTTTGCGAAGGGTGGAACGACCACAGTCTATTCGCGTTACTCTTAGGCCGGTCTGATCATGGTCCTGGAGGCATATCATGGCGCACCATTCGACGGAGATGCATAAGTCCCATTACTGGGGCTTCGCCGCTGAGCTGGCGGTCGATTTCGCCATCATGTACCTGGTCATGTACGCCATGATCAATTCGCTGTCGGATTTCCATTTCAACCTCAACAACGTCTACATGACCTTGATGATGGTCGCCCCCATGGCTCTCGTCATGCTTGTCGCCATGCGCTCGATGTTCCCCATACAGCGTCTGAACTGGACGATCGTTGCCGTGGCTGCACTCGTGTTCATTGGCAGCTATGTCGGCATGCGCACACAGGCAGCCGTCGGGAATGCCGAATTCGTGCGCTCCATGATTCCGCATCATTCGGGCGCCATCCTGATGTGCCGTGAGGCCAACATCACCGATGCCGAACTAGCCGATTTGTGCCGGCAGATCATCAAGGGCCAACAGGGGGAGATCGACCAGATGGAGCAGATTTTAGATAGGTTGCGATCGTCAAATATATAGACAGGATGAAACTCAAACGCGCTTACGAAGCAATGCTTGCAACATTACCCGGATATTCGTCACCGGCATGGCCACTAACCTTGTGAGGACAATATGGGTGTGGGACATGACCATAATCGCGTCAAAATCGAAGGCCAGAGCGAGCGACCGATCTGGTGGGCCCTAGGCCTCACCACAACTTTCCTGATAGCTAAAGTTGTCGGCGGCATTCTGACCAACAGTCTGGCGCTCATTTCCGACGCTACGCATATGTTCACCGACTCGGCAGCTCTTGCCATCTCGCTGGTAGCAATCCGTATCGGCCGACGCCCGGCCGATCGGCAGCGGATATTCGGCTATTACCGATCACGTGACAGTGCAGATCGAGGCAAACCTCTGCGAGCAGGCCACGGAAGCCCATTCCTTTGGCCCCCTGGCCCAAGCGCATGCCGGCCATTCGCATCAGCATTGATGTGTCCGGGCATGGGCCTGCGGATAATCTCAAAATTTATGGTAATTTCACGGTATCTTCTCAGGGAAGATGGGTAAATCTTCCAATCATATGCTTGAGTGCATTTTACATCATTTCTACTAAGTGGCTGTTTTTAACGTCGGATGCTCGATTGGATGGGCTAGCCTCAATTATTAGCGGCAGAGAATACCCGCTCAAAAAATGCCTTGCTTCTTTTGAATGAATCTTCTGCCGCTACTGGATTGCCACCAATCTTGTGCTTTTTCACACCACCCCCAACGCTCCAGCCATCCACTTCAGTGATGCGCTCAGGCCGGTCGAAGCTGTGATACGTGTTGGGGTAGAAAACCATTTCAGTAGGGGCTGCTGACTTTAGATTGTCGTTTGCCTGCAGTTCGCGGCAGAGAGGCGCCGGAGTCCAGCTGTCATCCTCTCCAATGAGGATAAGGAGTGGGATGCTGATTTTCGAATCCTGCTTTGGATTGCAGTAAGGGTAGTAGGCGACAGCCCCTCGGATGCCGAAAGACTTTAATTGATATCTTTCCTGTACGGCCTTCATGACAGTCCAGCCGCCATGTGAAAATCCGACCAGGCCAATCTTGTCCTTTGCCACATATGGCAGGCCGGCAAGGTACTCAGTGCTGCCCATGATATCGGAAACCCGCATTTCCGGCGTTACAACAGTAGTCTGAGTACAGATGCTCTTGTGCCCGCGAGACATAAAGCTATCAGGGACAAGTGCCACATAACCCCATGACACCAAACGCTCGGCCCAAGCCTTGTGATTATAATCGGTGCCGCCGCAGCCATGCAGGACAATGACGGCTGGGAAAGGGCCGTTCCCGCGAGGCTTATAGATGCCCGCGTACACGGTAACAGCCCCACCTAGTCCTGGAATCACTACATTTGGGTAAGTGACATTTTCCTTGGATTGGGCGTGGGAGTAGCTGATGCCTGAGAAAGCAGTGACGATCATTGCAAATATAAACATTACGAACTGTCGCATGAATGTTTCTCCATGATGCAAGAGATGAAATAGAAACGCGACGCAGAGTTATGTAGAGATGCTTGTGTCTCCGGCGGGCCTCGATTCGGAGGGAAATGCCGGATTGTGACGTTTCTCGACCAATTTGTCGCAATTATCCTCGGAGTATATCTCCGGTCAAGTGGCATTTCCGTAGTTTTCCTCGGTGGTTAAGGGGGCAGCCCGAAACGACATTCGGGCATGGACAAACGCAGTAAATCGACACCGGCCGAGGCTCGCCAAAAGGCATTGGGCCGCCGGATCAAGGCGCTCCGCAAGGAGCGAAAGCTCAGTCAGGAAGACCTGGCCGAAATAATCGGTAAGAGCGTTGATACCGTGTCGAATATCGAGCGCGGGTTTTCCTCGACACGGCTGTCAACGGTGTTCGAGATTGCCGAGGCGCTGAAGGTCGGCTTTATCGACCTTTTCGATTGGGCGGATATGCCGAAGCAAACAGCCCAACAGAAGGCCCGGGCCGAACTTGTCGAGAAATTCCGCATCCTGTTGGATGGAAACGCCGAGGTCACAGTGGCGGATATTGCCGAGTTGACGCGGGCGATTTCCGAAGCCGCGACCAGACGCTGAACCCGGCTCAGTATTCCTGCGCCAACATGAGGGTCAGCACTCGGGTCGTGACAGCCGGATCGGTAGGATCTGGCGAGCCAAACTCCAGCGACTTGTCGTAGGCATCGATTTTCCAGAAGAACTTTTGGCCACCGTATTCGATGCCCCCGAAGTCATGTTCGCCATAGGGATCGTTGTCCTCGGTGAAGGCGTCGAACCGGATCACCAAGCGACTTAGCTCGGCCACATGAATGGGGCCGAGCGCCTGGACACCGGCGGTTATCATGAAGCGCCCTCCGACGCCGCCACTCGTGCGGAAGCCGTCATTGAGCTTGGCGATGCGCTGGGACTGTTCAGCCGAATCTTCGCGATCGGTCGGTGTGTTAGACATGGGCAAGAGTCTCCTGTGGCGCGGCCGGGTGGTTGGCCCAGGCGGCGCGGATGGATTAGCGTTAAAGGTGGATTAAGCGCGACTACGGACGAAACGGACGGCGGCGGAGCAGCCGCAGTCGGGAGACGGGTTGGCCCTTCGTCTCCAGCACCAGGTAGAGGCAGGTTGGTCGGTGACGCTGGGCGCGAGGATTGGAGACCCGAACACTGATAATCCGGTAAGCGATATTGCGGCCGTCCGGCGCCAGCACCAGAACTTCGGCGCTGAGCGGCACGCCCTCCAGGAGTTCAGCGAGGTCATCCACGGTCATGATGGCCTCGCTCTTGATCCTGTGCTTGTTGGTCGGAGTCCTGGCCCTGACGATATTGCCGGAGCGCCGAATCCAGCTCTCGGACCGCCGCGGCCAGGTCACCGCGGCTCCAGCGGTCGAGCACCACCTGCGCGGCTTCGGCGAGGGTGACCATGCCTTTACGAGATGAATTCATGGCGCACCGTCCTTTGCACTGCCAGCCGGTGGTGTCAGCGGGCTTGGAGGGAGCGTTGAAAGAGATGGTGGGCCGGTGGGCACCTCAGGCGCGTGATCTGGAAATGGCCTCCGAGGCGGGAAGCGGTTGAAAAGCTGATCCAGGGTGAGATGGATGCTCTCGGCACCGAGGTCAAAAAACGGGCCTAATGCTGAGATCACCAAACCCGTGACCAGTAGATTCAATCGCCGCGCCCGTTCCAGGCGATTGTCCAGTTCGTCGGCTTCTTCAGCGGTGCCATCGAAGGCCAGAATGAACAGCTCGGTCTCTGGACCCTGGAAAAGCGCCAGGTAGCGCCGCTGGACCGGAGTTGGTGGTTCAAGTCCTGTGAAAGCAGCGAATTCTTCGAGTGTTCCAGCGAAGGCGAGTGAGAGCCGGTATGCCGGAGCCGAAAGGTCTCTACGCCAGACCTTGATGACCAGCTCGGCTTCTAATGCTGAGACCTCATAGCGAAAATCGAGCTGACCCTGGTCCCACCAATGGCTGCAGAGCGCAAAATTAGCACCGCCCTTTACGTCGTCATCTGCCCGTTGCGGCTTGGCAGCTGCTAGGAAGGCCGCGGCCCAGTCCCCAGCCTCGAACTGCGGCAGCGACCAGGCATAGAGACGGGCCCGATAGCAGATGAGCGCGAAATTTCTTGGATCGCCCTCCGGCTCGATCCGAATATGGAAGGATTGCCCCCTGTTCTTAACGCTCAAAATGGCCTTGATGACCTGGGCCGGCGGTTCGACGTTGCTTCCGATGCTCATGATGTCCTCACTCGAACCGCAGGGTGGCTTCGTCGGCATCATGCATCACTGGCTGCGGATGCCCTGCCGAAGCCCAGTCCTGCCAGAACCGGACAAATGGGCGGTGATCCACGGTGATGCGGGCTGGAGTTCCGTCATCGTCATATTGGCCCAGCAGCGATACGACGCTGCCGTGGTCGACGATGCGGCGGATATGAACAGGACGTTCGATCATGTGATCTCCTTCTAGGATTGCGATGGGCAATAAGAGAGCGCAGGCGCCAGCCGAGGCGGGCGCGGTGACTTCCGGGTTTTAAGGTGGACTAGAGAGGTTTACTCGGCGCCGTAGAGGCGCAGCAGGGCGGTTTGATTTCCGACCTGAATTGTTTTGGCGGCGAGCGGCTGTAACCGATACGGACCTCGTTTCGGTCCCTCTGCCAAAGCCTCACGGGGCACATTCATGGCAGCCAGGGGCGATTGGTTCGCTTGGGGCAGCTTCTCTTCAAAATGCGCTGCTCCGACAGCTAGGCCGCCTTGCAGGGCAGCAGACGCCACCGCCAGCCCGTGCCGCTGCCAATAGCCATCGCGCCCCGGCAGCTTGAAAGCATGGATGGCAGCGAGAGCGAGGGTAGGACGATGCTCATCGAGCAGGGCCTGCCAATCCTGGAGCGCCTGTTCGCGGAGCGACTTGAAACCGGATTCCTCGACCCTTGGGCATTTGCCATTCGGGAGCCATAAATCCCGGATCGGCGATCCGCGCTTTCCCAGCATGGCAGGATCGCCGCAGATCCCGAACATATCGAAACAGGAATTGAGCACTGCCTTATGGCCGCTCGGCAGGGTCACGAAACGATGGGGCGAGGAATAGTCCGATTGGGCGGGGACATAGACCCGCATGCAGTGGATGGTGTCGGGATTGGACGGAATGACTTTCCGGGCGAGACCGGCGATTCCATCCGACCTAACACCTATGCAAAACTGATCGCCGAACTCCCAGCGTCGGGGCGAAGCTGAGTCGGCTCCGAAGACCAAAAGGCTACCTGGTGAGGTATCAGCCAGGCTCGCCGCCGCCCGCCTCACGGCAGGCATGAAGGCCTCCTTGGCGAGCAGCCTGATCCGGGTAGGGTGTTTCTTGTCTCCGATATAGGCGGAGAGTCGGAAATAGGCACCGGGCAACAGCATGGCATCCAGGTTTTGCCATGCGGTGTCCTCCGCGATGGCAGTTGCGGCTGCGATCAGCAGTTCGCTCCTAGGCTTGTTGACGAATACTCTATGGGCGCGCTTACCCAGCACGCATAGGGCCGCTATCCGCGGCGACCGAATTGGTCCACGCATGACATCACTCCAGATTTTCGATTGAGGGAGCTGATTGGAACTGCGGCTTCACACCGGATCAGCTCGTCCCGGCTTGCCGTTACTAACCCTGGCCAGAACCCTCCGGCCATTTACGCGTATGACTGATCAGACCAAGGCCACCAGGCGGCGCTTGGCGTGGCTGTCGCCATCGATATACCGCTGGGTCTGCTCGATTGAGCGATGCCCAGCTAACTGCTGCACATCCCGCAAGCTGCCTCGAACCCTATGGACCAGCCGGGCAGCCCGAGTGATGAAGGTCCGCCGCCCCGAATGGGACGAGCAACCAGCGAAGCCGAGTTCACCGTAGAATGCTTTGAACCAGTTCACGACGCTGCTGGCCCTCAGCGGTCCGCCGCGCTCGGACTCAATGACATACCCGCTCGGGCCACGGTGCCGTCGCAGCCGCATCAGAACCTGCCGCAAATCGGGGTGCAGCGGGATCATGCGCCCACTGCCCATTTTGGCGATCCCGTCTCGCAGCTCGATTCGATCGCCAAGATGACCATCTGAAGTCTCGACCATCGGCCAGGTCAGGCCGGCAATCTCGCCGGCGCGTAGGCCGGCTTTGACTGATAGCAGCAGCATTGCTTGATCGCGCCGGCCATGCCGGCTGCGGCCTGCTTCGGCCATGGCCAGCCGTAACTGGCCGCTTGTTAAGATTTTGGCTTGTTTGCCTGCCATTTTAGCCTCGTTTTCACTTAAAACACCCGCATAAGTAGTATATCAGGTCAGACTAATTTGTCAATATAATCAAATAGATAGGCGTAAATGGTTAATTATCGACTTGGCAAAAATCCCGGCGCGAATTCAGAGGAAAATGAATAGCCAAATTGACCCCTGCCAAGGATGCTATCGGCAGCAGCATTAGATTTTCAAAGGTGGCTTTTTGGTCTTCGCACTTACTCCTGATCATATTCAGAGAATTCTCGGGTATCCGCAGATGCTGGGTAAAACGCCGACGGAGAAGCGCGTGTTTCGTGATCTCGTTCGCGGCAGAACTAAGCGGCCTCAAGCAAAAACTTTCGACCTTTTTATGCGCCGGCTGTCGGAGGGCTTCGGCGTACCCAGTTCAGAGTTCGATATTTTGGAGGTGGCAAAATCCATCCCCGATGGGCCGCCTTGGGAAACCTCAATAGTAAGCTGGAACGCTGGCGTGGTTGCTGCAGGTGGGCCGGAGATGAAGCTTTTTGGGGGCGAAGCCATCCGGCTTGAGCAGCTAGCGAACTTGGCGAGGAGAGAGTTCGCAAGAGGTCAATTCAAGGCAGCGGTTGATCATATCTTACACTGGGGCGTGAGCGACTTTCCGAACCTTCGGCATATCGTCGAGCGAATAGATTGCTATTCGACCAAAGAGCAGTTTATCCGAACCGCACTGCCGATAATGATTTCATCGACACTGTACCTGTTGGCTTTTTTTGATGCGGATTATTTCGTGGGAAAGGCTTCGCCAAACTTAGGCCCGCTCATGCCTCGCCGGGAAAACGGGAAAATACTGAGGCCTATGAGATGCTTTTTGGAGGTGGTGAAGGCCGATAAGAAAATTAAGTCAGTCCGCGCCCTATCGGATTTTCTTCTAGCGCCTCGGACAGCTGGGGAAGATTTAGACACCCTGAGATCACTATTTAAGACGTGGTGGTACAATGGCGAGTATCCAGCGTGGAGCAGAGTACCCCACATTATTGCCTCAACAATTGGAGTGGTCGGGGAACAGAACCAGATACAAGCTAAGGGTGTCTATATCGCGATCGCGCTAGTGCGACTATTGGATTGGCTGCTTTCCGTCAGTGAAAAAATTCAGCAAGAACAGCTCGAAGGGTTCGATCCGGTTTCGGTGTTCTCTGATTATCCGGCGATGTACGCTAGGGCACTCAAGGAAAAGGCGGCGCTAGGGCTTTGATCTGCCATTGCGCCGCCTGATAAATCAGTCTTCTTCGTCCCAATCTTCAGGGCGTTCCGGCAAGCCCCGAGATTGATGATAGGCGTCGTTGTTGGGGTTCAGTTGATCGGAACGGTTGTCCAGATCCGATTGGCTCGGTCCGCCACCGCCCTTGCCATTTCCCCCACTACCACCTTTTCCATCTGCCATTTTCAGTTCCTTCTTCAGGGCCGCCATGTCGGCCGGGAGCCCCAACCTAACGACTGATGCAGAAGGAGAAGAGGATAGAAAAGTGGAAGAAAATGGAAAAAAGGAGCGGCTGGGCCGCCTGCTTCGCTGCGAAGTGCAATATATACATCCACGATAAGAGAGAAGCCGCTGACGCGGGAGTGGAGATTGATGTCACTAGAACCTCCGAAAGCGACGGCGCGGGTGCTCAAGAAGCGGCGGAAGCGGAATGCGTACTGCTGGAGGAGGTGCGGGCTTGTAGAATAGTCGCTGTAAAGCTCCGCCTTTGTGCAGCATCTCGATGAATGCATCGGTGTAAATCGGCGTTAGGAGTACTTGGCGCTGCGGATCCGGGTGTAGTTGCCACAAAACCGGCCTGCCGAATGTCGCTATATCCTCTTTGCACTCGCCAAAATCGAAAACGACATCTACAGGGCGGCCCAACCAGTCACGCAGCAAAGCGCACTCGTCCTCAAAGCCAGAATAGACTAGCGGTTTACGATTTTTTACATGAATGGTCTTGGTGAAACTCTTCCGGTCTCGTATGCGGCGTAGGCCATCGACGACCCAGACCATAGACCCATAGAAAGCCTCGCGTGACTGTCGTTCGAGTTCTGAAATCGGGGAGTGCTGAAACTCTAGAACGTAATTGGTCGGCGTCTTCACATCGGCAATATGAATTTCACTATTTGGCCCAGTATGGAGAATTTCTTGCCAATCAGATGGAAACCGATTCTTCCAGGCAATATGCCATTCGGTCTCTTCCCACCAAGGATCGCAAACACGCTTGCCCTGATGAGCCCAGTGCCAAGCGCGGAGGTTCCCGCACTTGGGAATCGTCGGCGATTGACAGACCTGGCAGATGCCGGCCAGGCCAGGAGCGGCTTCGCTGCGATGTCCGTTTACGAGCGCAATTCGCATATCGACGCTCCAAATCAAGCTTAGACGAGCGAGTGTCGGGCAGTGATGAGGGAGAATCCTATCAGGATGTGGGGCGCTGTAGGGCTGGTGAATCCAAGCCGAACGTCCATACGCGTCCGGGGAAATTCAGCACTGATTTTTTCGTATTTTTTCCGTACAGCGAGCTGTCGAGGCTCTGAAGGGCGGATAAGCATTTGATTTCTTTGGAGCGGGTGAGGGGAATCGAACCCCCGTCGTAAGCTTGGGAAGCGCTCGAAGCGGGTTTTGCAACCTCTTGAAAAATCTCTAATATTCTTTTTATATCAATATATTAGGTGGGGAATTAGCTTCCCGCGATTCCCCGCTTTTCCCCTCGTTTTCCGGCCCTCACTGTCCCAAATTTGTCCCAAAAAATGGAGAGGGAAAACCGATGAATTTTGCTCACAGTTTACCATGTAAATAAACACGAATAATGGTATAAGGTAAACCAGTTCATCCATGGAGGTCATGATGGTGGCGGCAAGGACAGACGCGCGTCAATCCCCTCGGCAGACGCCCTCGCGGAAAGCCGCCGGCAGCGATCCGGCCTTCTGGCGCCTGCGCGTCGGCGGCGACGATATCGCCATCCCGAAATCGGCCGGCCCCGGGGCCGCCCTGCTCATGCGCACCCTGCGCGCCTTCGGCCGGGTGATCGAGGACAATCCCCGCCTGGTCGATAGCGCCCTGCAGGCACCGACCGATGCCGGCGGCCTGGCCGTGCTGGCCTCTGCCGCTGCCGCCCTGCCGGCGGTGGAGGAACTGGACCCGGCGGCGCGGCTGCTCGCAGAGGGGGCGCAGTACAAGACCGAGCTGCTGGCCAGGGCCGGCGGCAGCATCGGGGTCGGCGAGGTTGCCGAGCTGCTGGGGATCAGCCGGCAGGGCGTCGACAAGCAGCGCAAGGCCGGCAAGCTGATCGCCCTCCCGGCCGGCAGCGACCTGCGCTATCCATCCTGCCAGTTCACCAGTCGCGGCCTTGTCCCCGGTTTGCAGCAGGTCTTGAAAGCACTGCCGATCCAGGATGGCTGGATGCGCCTGGAATGGCTGCTTACGGCGGACGATGCCTTGCTGGGCCTAAGCCCGTTGCAGGCATTGCAGGCCGGCCAGGTCGCCGAGGTGATGGACTTGGCGGCAGGGCATGGCGGTCAGTAAAGGCAAATCGGCCGGCGGTGGCCATTCAGGCCCGCGTTTGCCCCCGGGGCCGCCGGCCGATCTTGCCAAGCGGGAATTGCCCCTGGTGCCGTGGCCGGCCGCCACGCCGCTTTATCGGGTTCATCCGGCGAACCGCGACCCGATCTATTACGGCCCGCGCAAGCCGCCATCGCAGCGATTCGATGACCCCGATGGCCGTTTCGGCACGCTCTATGTCGGAACCAATCTCGAAATCGCCTTTGTCGAAACCCTGCTGCGTAATCCGCAATTACGCATGGTCGCCATGTCGGAAGTGGCGTCGCGCCGCTGGTCCATCCTTCAAGCAGCTTCAGATATGCGGCTGGTGGATTTCGCCGGGTCGGGCCTGAATGCGCTGGGCACGGATAACGGCGTGAACACCGGACCCTATGCGATTTCCCGCGCCTGGGCGGCGGCCTTGCATGCCCATCCCGCCAAGCCGGACGGCATACTCTATGTCTCGCGCCACAATCCGGCCCATCGCTGCATCGCCGTATTCAGCAGGCGAATTGAAATCGCACCGACTGCACCCCCGGCTGCCTTCGAGACCGATTGGCTGTGGTCGACCCTGAAGCGATATCACAAACTGCTTTCCGATTAGTCTGCCTTCAGTTCCGGGAAGAGCTTGACCAGCTTCAGGAGAGAGGCATCGCTTATGGCCCGGAAGCTGTAATATTCAATTAAGCCGTTTGATTTCTTCCGGCGTCCAAGAGCGACCAGCCATTTGCCCCGCCCGATGTGCAAGCCGGAACCTTCACTCGTTTGTTCGGCGCCTCCTTTTTGAAGAGCCTGCTTGATCTCGCTGGCCGCCTTGAGGGCCTTGGCGCTCTTCGCTTCGGATTTTTTACTCCCCTTGAGGGCGTCGACATACCCGGTATATCCACCTCGCTTTTCCATGTCCGCGTAGAATTGTTTCGGTGCAAATTTCTTGTCTCGGGAAAAATTCAGAGCACAGCCGAGCCGATATTCAGTCGGGCCCGATTGCGCCGGAAATAATAGCCGGATGATGCTGACCTGCGGAACCGCGTTCTCCCGAACGGCATATTCGGCACCCCGCGTCTTCTTATCAAGGGCGGAGCGTAATTGTTTGTCCTTGTCAGCACGATTGAGAAAATCGAGCGCCATCACCAGGGCCCGCTTCTTGTATTCCATGCTGCCGCGGCGTCCATGGGCTTCCCGCGGCACCCATCTCCAATCGAAGTGGTCGGTCTGTCCGGCAAGGATTTTTTCAATCCGGTTTTTCATTTCGGAAATTTCTTTATAGGATTCTTTTTCAGCCATTTGGCGCATCTTTCAATGTGAAGATTTGGCAGAATAATTCGCTCAGGAATATTTTTCAATATGAAAAATAATGGGAAGATTTGGCTCAAGAAGTAGCGACTTTTCGTATTTGTAAAGGGATGTCGTCATCAACAGATAGGTGTCGGCATGACGACGAAATCATCAATTCATTCCGTTTTGAAAGTGGATGATTCGCACAATCCGGGCCGTGCGGTTCCACCCACAAATGGAACTGGTCTACCTGCCCGCTTCGACGAGAAGACTCTTTCAGAATGGTGGGGCGTTTCAGTCAAAACCCTCCAGAACTGGCGCTCCATGGGCGAGGGTCCGAAGTACATTAAATTTCGGAATGGAATCGTCCGCTATCGGCGCGAGGAGATTCTGTCATATGAAGCGGATTTCCTCCGCGATCCGAATGGAATCTAGCAAGCGCTTATGCGCGCGAAGCGCCGAATGCACTTTTTCAGAAAGGAGGGGCGATTCTGTCAGATGCTTGTGTGCGCACCATGTTGCGTAAACTTTATCGGCAGAATTGCTAATTGAGAGCATGAGCAGGAACTTTCGATTGCACAAACGTTATAACCCTCGAGAGCCGGGCTGGAGTCTAAGAGGGGATGGTTTGCTGCCCCGCGACAATAGTTTTGATTGCCCGCCGGATGATTCATCAGATGATTTGGAAATAAGTGATATCTCCGACCACTCTGATATTGAGGACGATGTTGGGCCGGAAGAGCATCATGTTAATGAGGATTATCAACTCTACCCCGGAAAGGGCCGTTCCTATCACAATCCGGTTCTGGCATTGAGGGATGCTCGGAACACAATCCAAAGGCTGGAGCGCGCTCTGGAACTCAATCTGAAGCGGGGCCCTTGGAGCCTTGGCCGGCCGGCGCTTGATATCCATCGGGCCGGTGATGGATGCTATGTGAACCCAGCCGCGCCGTTGCTGATGCGGCCCATCCTGGACGATCTTCTCGCGCCGGTGCTGGCGGGCGAGAAGAATGCCCAGAAGGTGACAATATTGACCGCCGATTGGCATACATCGGTCGGGCAGTGGTTCTTCGACAAGGAGGCCATGAAGGCGGCCGTGCGAGAAATCATGGGCGGGCGCCATGGCGTGTTCTCGATAGAGTTCGCAGTCTACCGAAATCAACGCGACACGAGGACGCCTTATCGTCCGATCGTGGCTTTCCACGTTGAGGGAGTCGCCTGGGGAGTTGAGACCGAGCGGCAGAAGCGTGCGGCGAACAAGGTACTTCCTCCGGGCCTTTTCTCAGCACCCAGCGTTGTTCGGAAGGATATCTATGATCGCCGCGGCGCAGTCGATTACTGCATCAAGCATCCGTATCGGGTCTACAGCGTCTACTGGTTTGCCGATGGCACCCGAAATCACCAAGCCAGCAGCCCATCCTACCGACTGATGTATGAAATCTGGAAAGAGTTCGGCACCGTCTGGTGGCCTGAAATGATGTTTGGGATCAATGACGGTAAGGAGATTGTGAAGCGATTTGAGGATCGTGCTGCCCGCGCCCACTGGTAGGGGGTATAAGGCAGAAGTCACCTATGGCGTAGGTGCAGACCAGCGTGCCATACGGATTTGCTCTTAGTAGAAAAATTAAGCTTCCTATGGGTACCGAGTTTTGGTCATCACCGGATCATTTGAAATCCCGGCCTGGCGGCAGATGGATGCTGACCTCGCGCAGCGGTTTGCGATCCTCGGGTACGATATCGTCGCCAACATCTTCCAGTCGGGTGAGCAGTGCGGGGCGCTAGGTAGATGCCGTGTAATGTTTGATCGGAGGTGCCGCACTTCTCTGCAGGTTTTGGACTTGGCAGGCATTCATGATTGGCTATGACAGCGCCCAGCGGCGTGAAAAGACCAAACAATGCGTTTGGCTTATCGTGTCACTATAGTTTTTGAAGGTCAGCGGCTTTGCCGCACCGCCACCCTGACCCGGTCGGTAAGATCGCGCGGCCCTGCCACTTCAAGCCGTTCGCCGTTCATGAAGAAGGTCGGGGTGAAACGGACCTGCGCCGCCCGGACATCGGCGGTATCCTGGTTCAGGAGCGCGGTAATGTCTGGATGCAGCCGATCGGCCTTGGCGCGTTCCAGATCCAGTCCTGCCGTCCCTGCCACCTCCCAGGCCACATCCAATGCCGGTGCGCCATGCATGGCCCAGTGCGGTTGCTGGGCGAGCAGGGCATCGAGCACGGCCTCGAACTTGCCCTGCATGCGTGCGGTCTCAAGGATGCGCACGGCTTCATCGGAGCCCTTGTGAAACGGCGTATAGCGTATGACGACACGGAACTGGGTCGGGAATTCGCTATGTAAGGCTTTAAGATAGGGATGATAGGCGCGGCAGGCTTCGCAGGAGGGATCGAAGAATTCCACCAATGTGACCGGCGCATTCCGTGGGCCGATGATGGGGGAATGGGCCCGAATCAGCATGGATTCTTCCGCCGGCGGTGTGGCCGCAGCCTTGAGCGCCGCTTCCTGTTTGCGGCGCTGGTCCCAATAAAAAGCGCCGGAGGCAAAGGCGGCGGCGCCCAGGGCCGAGACACCCAGGATGAGGCTGCGGCGTTTCATGAACGGGTTCTCCATGCGATGCAGAAGCAACTGATGATGGCGGCAAAGGCACCGAGCGATAGGTACGGGATGGGCAGGCCGAGAATGATTTGAGCGTTGTCGATGCAGGAAGGGCCGTCTGCGCTGCAGGGCACGATCCTTTGGGGCAGCATTCCGGCATAGAGGCCGGAATGCCAGGCGGCCAGAAGAAAGCCGGCAAGCGCCAGGGGAGCCGCATAGATCGCGCCCGTCAAATCAGCCCGCCACAGGGCGATGCCGAGGATCGGCACCAGTGGAAACATGGCGATACGCTGATACCAGCAGAGTGTGCAGGGCATCTGGCCCATGATTTCGCCGATGAACAGCGCCCCCAGGGAGGCAGCAAGGGCAATGACGAATGCCGCCATCAAGGCGGATTCGGCCAATACCGGCAGCGGTGTGCCGGGCTGATCGGGAGATGCCGTCACCTCATGCCTCCCGCTCGGGATCGAAACGCAGCAGGCGCAAGGCATTCAGGGTGACCAGTACCGTTGCGCCGGTATCGGCCAGGATGGCGATCCACAATCCGGTGAGGCCGACCACCGAAGTGACCAGGAAAACCGCCTTCAGCCCGAGGGCCAAGGCGATATTCTGCCGGATGTTTGCCATGGCGGCACGGGCGAGCCGGATTTTGGCCGGTATATCCGTCACGCGGTCGCGCAATACCGCAGCATCGGCGGTTTCCAGGGCGACATCCGTGCCGGAGCCCATGGCGACGCCCACGGCCGCCTGCTTCAACGCCGGGGCATCGTTGATGCCATCGCCGATCATCATCACGCTGCCGCTGCGGCTGAGGTCGCGGATGGCTTCGAGCTTCTGTTCCGGCAGCATTTCGGCGCGGTAATCCATGCCCAGAATCCCGGCAATGGCCGCCGCCGTGCGCGGGTTGTCGCCGGTCAGGATCACGGCGCCCAGGCCCATGGCCCGCAATTGCCGCATCGCATCCGCCGCATCGGCGCGCAATTCGTCTCGCATGGCGATCAGGCCGAGGATGCCATCGGCCTGGAATACCACCGCCACGGTCTTGCCTTCCTGCTCCAGATCGGCGGCACGGCGCAAGCCCTGCTCGTTCAGGATGCCCGCTTCAGCCGCATGCCGCGGACTGGCAACCCAGGCTTCCTTGCCATCGACGGTGGCCGCCACGCCTCTGCCGGGCAGTATTCTGGCGGCGCTGCCGGATATCGGCGAGACGCCGGCCTTCGCCGCCCGTTTCAGGACCGCCTGGGCAAGCGGATGGCTTGAGCCTGCTTCCACCGCTGCGGCCACCGCCAGGATTTTTCCTTCGCCGGCTGTGCCGAGATCGACGACATCGGTGACTTCCGGGCGGCCATGGGTCAGCGTGCCGGTTTTATCAAAGGCGACATGCGTGATGCCGGCTGCCGCTTCCATCACTGCGCCGCCTTTCATCAGCAGGCCACGCCGTGCACCGGCTGATAGTGCCGAAGCAATCGACGCGGGCACCGATATGACCAGGGCACAGGGGCAACCGATCAGCAGCAGCGCGAGGCCGCGGTAAATCCAGATATCCCAGGGCTGGGCAAGCGCCAGTGGCGGCAGCAGCGCGACGCAGGCGGCCAGCAATACGATGGCGGGCATGTACCAGCGGCTGAAACGGTCGATGAAACGCTCGGTCGGTGCCCGGGCTTCCTCGGCTTCCTCCACCAGGCGGATGATGCGGGCAATCGTGTTGTCCGCAGCGGCCTTGGTGACCCGCAGATGCAGCACGGCCTCGGTATTGATCGAGCCGGCAAATACCGCCTCGCCGGGGCCACGGGTTTTGGGCAGGCTTTCGCCGGTTACCGGGCTTTCATCGATGCCCGAGGTGCCGGTGATGATCTCGCCATCGGCCGGGATCCGGTCGCCAGGCCGCACCAGCACCACCTGACCCACGGCAAGCTGTTCCGCCGGCACTTCCCGTGGCTCGCCAGCTGTCAGCAGCAGGGCCGTTTTGGGCACCAGGCTGGCCAGAGCGCGGATACTGTCGCGGGCCTTGCCGGCAGCCACACCTTCCAGCACTTCGCCGACCGCGAAGAGAAAGACGACAAGGGCTGCCTCTTCGGCCGCATTGATGGCAATCGCGCCGATGGCGGCAATGGTCATCAGGCTTTCGATTGTGAAGGGCTGCCCCAGGCGCAGGGCGGCAAAGGCGCGGCGTGCCACGGGCACCAGGCCGATCAGGCAAGCGACAATGAAAGCCCAGTTGCCGAGTTGCGCCGATCCCAGATGGCCGATAGCCCAGGCGGCGGCAAGAAGCAGGCCGGTGATGAGCGCAAGCCTGCCTTTGCCGGTGTTGTACCAGGACTGGCCATGATCCTGCGGATCGCCGTGCTGATGCTGGTGGTCGTGGTGTGGCCGCTGAACCGGCTCGCGCTGTTCCGGCGGTTCGACCTGGCTTTTCTGTTGCGCGACAATGCCAAAGCCCAGGGCGCGCACGGTTTTCTCTATGGTGTCCGGCGTGGAAGCGCCGGCATCCAGCCGCAGGCGCAGCCGCTCGGACATCAGGCCGATTTCAATATCGCTGACGCCCGGCAGCCGCCGCAGGGCATCCCGAATCTTTGCCGTGCATGAACCGCAATCCATGCCGGAAATGGACCATTCGTAAGAGTCGCCTTGGCTGGTCGGCTCGGAGTTCAGGGAAGCCATGTGCTTATCCTGCCCAATGGATGAATGCGGAAGGGAATTCCTTCCGCGCTTCTCCCAGCCTAATACCTATAACCGTTGGAGGTTCAAGGGTCCGGTCCGGCTTCCCATTGGCGGTTTTCCCCGCGCCGCTACAGTTTTCTGCGCCGCGATGCCGCCGGCGTGGTGCCGTGCTCGTGAAATTGGCAATGCTGGTGGGAAAAATCCGCCAGGGTTTCGATGATGCGGCAATCGGCGATACGGCCACGCCCGCAGGCACGCACCATCCGCCGCAATTCCGCCCGCATACCCTCCAGCTGCTTGAGGCGGCGCTCCACGTCCTCGAGATGCTTTTGCGCCACCCTGTCGACGGCTGCGCAAGATTGGTCGGGCCGGTCGGTCAGCGTGACCAGCTCGCGGATGTCATCGAGGGAGAAGCCGAGGTCGCGGGCATGGCGGATGAATTGCAGCCGCTGCAGATGCGCCTGGCCATAGCGGCGCTGGTTGCCGCCGGTGCGGGGTGGTGAGGGCAGCAGGCCAGCCTGCTCATAGTGGCGCACGATCTGCACCGAACAACCGCTTTGTTCCGCCAGTTTGCCAATCGCCATTTCCATATTACCGGCCCTCCAAAAAATCCGCTTGAAGCTATAACTATTGTAGACTGTAGGTTATCGCCAGCAACCCCGAATCACAAGTGGAAGAACGCGATGGGTATGATGGGCGAAGCTGCACAGGCAAAAAGCGGCCTGCTGGCGGAAACGCGCTTGCTGGATTTCAGCGCCACGACAATCCAGGCGCTAATCGACCGTCAGTCTTGGCGGGGCCTGCCGCCGGAGGCAGCGGCAGCCGGAATCTATACCTTCGTGCGCGATGAGATTCTATTTGGCTATAACAGCGACGACGCCCTGCCAGCGTCGCAAATCCTGAGCGACGGCTATGGCCAGTGCAATACCAAAGCGACCTTGTTCATGGCACTCCTGCGGGCGGTGGGCATCCCCTGCCGTTTTCATGGCTTCACGATTCACAAGGCATTGCAGCGCGGCGCGGTGACCGGAATTTTCTATCACCTGGCACCCAATGACATCCTGCATAGTTGGGTGGAGGTCTGGCTGAATGGCCGGTGGATCAATCTCGAAGGCCTGATCCTCGACAGGCCATACCTTCGGCAGTTGCAGCACCGGTTCAAGGACAGCAGCCGGAACTTCTGCGGCTATGGTGCGGCAACGGCGAATCTCTGTATGCCAGAGGTCGAATGGACAGGGGGTGACACCTATATCCAGCGCGACGGCATCAACCGCGACTTCGGACTCTATGACACGCCGGACGCGTTTTATGCCGAGGTCGGCACCAATGTGACGGGTTGGCGTCGCTGGCTTTACGTTCATTTCGTGCGGCATCTCATGAACAGCAACGTCGCCCGTATCCGGAATGCCGTAATTTGAGGCAGGACGATGCGCTACAGTATTACGGTGGCAAAGCGCCGCAGGGCATAGGCTTGCAAGCCTGTGTCAGCTTTGGCAATTTCCACACGCAATGCCTACCATATGGAGGATGAATGAAAGCGTTACTAGCGATCATCGCCGCTGCCACGCTGGCTTTCGCGGCATCGGCTCATGCCGATGAGGCGAAATACGGTGGCCAGGTGAAGAAGATCGGTGCCTATGAAGGCGAATTGGTGGTCAAGGGCAGCGATGTGCAGCTCTATGTCATCAAGGATCATAAGCCATTACAGCCCACGGGCGGCATGGCGGCGTCGGTCAAGCTCTTCGTCAACAACGCGGAGAGCAGCGTGGAACTGAAGCCGCAAGGCGACAAGCTGGCCGGCAAGGCCGGTGCGCCGCTTTCGGGTGCGGTCCGCGCCATGGCCACCCTCAGCGAGGGCGGCAAGGAAATCGGTAAGGCGCAGTATAGTCTTACCGCTAAGTAGCCCTAGTATTAGTGTAAGAAAGCAGTAGCACAGAGCATGACCCAGGCAATCGCAGCATATCGACGGAACGGACGGCTTCTCGCCGCCCTGCTCGCCGTGTCTGCGCTCCTGTTCTCTGCCCTGTTCGGTTCCTGGCATGCGGAATATGCCAGTGCCAATGCTGTGGAGCCGGCAGCCCTGGCCTATTCGGCAGCGTCCGATACAGCGCCGTTGGAAGCCGCCGCGGGTGACGAGACGCCTGCACCCGCCAAGCAGATGCAGGACTGCGCCGTGCATTGCGACCAGCATGGCCGCGCCATGCCGGCACAGCTGAAAGTCCTGATCGCTGACCTCCCGTCGGCCGAGTGCCTGCTGCCGCTGCGCGATGCCGGCATCGATCTTGGGCTGATTTTCGGCCTGCTCGAACCCCCCAAAGCCTGATTCCCTGAGCCTGAACGCTCCGGCGCCATTGGTGCCGGCCATTCGTATTTCGTTCAAGGGAACAGAACATGCGTCTCCCCCTGCTTGCGCTCGCCGTAATGGCGGGCCTGGTCAAGCCTTTGGCCGCGCAAACCCCTGTGCAGATTACCCCTGTGCAGACCATTCCTGTGCAGATCACGCCGGCTTCTGGTGCAGTGGCCCGGATCGGCAGTCTTGAAGAAGCCCTCCGTATCGGCGAGGCAAATTCGCCGCGGCTGCGTGTTGCCGAGGCGCGGCGGGAAGCTGCCGGCGGCGACCGCCTGCAGGCGGAAGCCCGGCCCAATCCGGAACTGTTCGTCGATGCCGACAATTTTGCCGGCAGCAAATCCTATCGCGGCAGCCGCAATATCGAGGTCGCCGCCGGCATCTCCCAGACCATCGAAATGGGTGGCAAGCGGGAAGCGCGGATCGGTTTCGCCGATGCCGGCCTCGCTCTGGCGGGACACGAACGCGATGTCGATCAACTGGCTCTGCGCGAGGAGATCGCCCGTGGCTATGTGTCGGCGCTGTATGCCGCCCGTGTCGTGGCGCTTGAAGGTGATCGGCTGAAGAATGCGCAAGCCCTTGCCGGTGCCGTGCGCGAGCGGGTGCAGAATGGCCGCGAGCCGCCGTTCCAAGCGCGCAAGAGCGAAATCGCGCAAGCCGCCGCCGAGGTGGCGACCCAGAAAGCGGAGCGCGAATATGCTGCCGTACTAGCAACGCTAGCCGGCAGCCTTGGTGTTACTCGGATCGACCTGGCCAATGACGGCGGCTGGTTTGAGCGCAGTGGTGCCCTTCCCAATGTGGGGCCCGATGAGGAAAGCCTGCGCGCCAACCCGGATTTCAGCCGTGCCGGTGCCGCCATAGCCCAGGCAAGGACAGCTATTGCCAAGGAGCAGTCCGCCGCCGTGCCAGATCCGACCCTGCGCGCCGGGATTCGCCGCTACAACGAGGATGACAGCAACGCCTTCATGGTTGGTATTTCGATCCCGATTCCGGTGTTCGACAGCAATCGGGGCGGTATCCAGCGTGCGCGCCAGGAACTGGTCCGCGCGGAAGCCGAGGCGGATGCATTGCGCCTCAATCTGCTGGCCAGCCTGGCGAAAGCGCGGCAGTCGCTGCAGGCGGCGCACCGCGAAGTGGAGGTGCTGAGCCGGACGATCATCCCGGCTGCGGACGAGACCTATGCCGCTGCAGCCGAGGGCTATGCTGCCGGCAAATTCGGCTTTCTCGATCTGCTCGATGCCCAGCGCACGCAATTCGATGTCAAAGCGCAACATGCCACCGCCCTGCGCGACTATCACCTGGCACGCATCGAGTTGATGCGTCTCGCCGGCCGCACTTATTGATCTGGAGATCCCCATGCGTAACAGCCTTATCGCCCTTGCGGCGGGATTGATTGTCGGTATCGGCGGCACGCTGTTCGTGGCGGCGCCGGAAAAACTGCCGTTCCTGCATAGCGATGGCCCAGCCAGCCATGGTGCCGAAGATGGCCATGGTCATGGCGGCGGGAATCGCGGCCATGGCAGTGAAGCAGAGGAGAATCCGCTGAAACTCAGCGATGATCAGGTGACGCAGTCGGGCATCAGCCTCAGCCCGGCGCGGGAAGGGGAGTTGGTGCGGACCACCACTTTCCCCGGCAATGTGGTGGCGAACCCGGATCAGGTTGCGGCTGTGGCTGCCAAGTCCTCCGGTGTCATTGTTGATCTGCGTAAGCGGCTCGGCGATGCCGTGGCCAAGGGGGAATTGCTGGCGGTTTTGGAAAGCCGCGAGATTGCCGAAGCCAAAGGTGAATTCCTGGCGGCTCAACGCAGCGAAGCTCTGGCGCGCACCACCTTTGAACGGGAACGCAATCTCTGGGAAAAAAAGATCAGCTCGGAACAGGATTATCTGCAAGCGCGCGCCACGGTCGAGGAGGCCCGCATCCGGATCGATCTTGCGCGCCAGAAGCTTGCCGCTTTCGGTTTTAATGGCAGCGATCTGTCGCGGCTGAATGGCAGCAATTCCGGTTTGCAGGTATTGGAAATCCGCAGCCCGATTGCCGGCAGGGTGGTGGAGCGCCGCGGCGTACTGGGTGCCTCGGTTCCCAGCGAGACTGAACTCTTCACCGTTGCAGACCTTTCAAAACTCTGGATCGAGGCTGCGGTGGCGCCGGCCGACCTCGCTGCCATACGCGAGGGGGACCTGGTTGCGGCTGATGGGCCGATCAAGGCCGAGGGCAAGGTGGTTTTCGTCAGTCCGGTGGTCGATCGCGAAACCCGCCTGGCCAAGATCGTGGTGCAGATCAGCAATGAAACAGGCAACTGGCGCCTTGGCGATTTCGCCTCGGTAACGGTGAAAAGCGCCATTGAGCGGGCCGCCGTCCTGGTGCCGAAGGCCGCGATTCAACGCTTGAAGAAGGAGTCGGTGGTGTTTGTTCGCACTCCGGATGGTTTTGAGAAACGTGATGTTGTCCTCGGACGCAGCGATGGCAATCAAACCGAGATCCGTTTTGGCGTGGAGGCCGGCGAGGAAGTGGCGGTGATGAACTCCTTTGTGCTCAAGGCTCAGCTTGAAAAGGCTGAAGCCGAGCATTCGCACTGAGGCCTACGGGAAAGCATCCGATCATGATTGAGCAAATCCTCCGCCTATCGATCCAGCAGCGCCTTGTCGTGCTGATCGTCACGCTCGGCATCTGCATTCTCGGCGTGCAATCACTGCTGAAACTGCCGATAGACGCGGTGCCCGATATCACCAACAACCAGGTGCAGATCAATGCCGTGGCGCCGTCCCTATCGCCGATGGAGATCGAGAAGCAGGTAACCTACCCGCTGGAGAACTCGCTGGCCGGCATACCGGGACTGGAATCGACACGTTCGCTGTCGCGCAATGGATTCTCCCAGGTCACGGCTATCTTCAGCGACAAGACGAATATCTATTTCGCCCGCCAGCAGGTCGCCGAGCGGCTGGCCGAAGCGCGTGAATTGCTGCCTGAAGGTATCGAACCACGGTTGGGGCCGATCTCCACGGGCCTTGGCGAAGTCTATATGTGGCTGGTGCGTTTCAAGGCAGAGAAAGGCACCGTCGGCAGCGAAACGGGCTGGCAGGCCGATGGCAGCTATATCACTGCCGAAGGAGAAAAGCTGGATACCGAGGTGAAGCGTGCCACCTATCTGCGCACCGTGCAGGATTGGCTGGTGCGGCCACAATTGCGCAATGTCACCGGTGTCGCCGGCATCGATTCCATTGGCGGCTATGTTAAAGAATATCATGTGCAACCGAAGCTCGACCGGCTGCTCGCCTTTGGCCTGACGCTGAACGACCTGTCGGATTCGATTCAACGCAATAACAGCGCCATCGGCGCCGGCTTCCTGGAACAGAATGGCGAGGGCCTGGTTGTTCGCGCCTATGGCCGCCTGGAAAGCGTCGAGGATATCGGCAACGTGGTCGTCGCCACCCGCGACGGCGTTCCGGTCTATGTCCATGACGTTGCCACCATCGATCTTGGCCATGAGTTGCGCAGCGGTGCCGCCAGTTCCGCCGGGGAGGAAGTGGTGGTCGGTACCGCTCTTATGTTGATCGGCGGCAACAGCCGCACGGTGGCGGATGCGGTGCATGTCAAATTGGCGGAAGTGAATCGGTCGCTACCGCCGGGGGTGGAGGCGGCGGCGGTATTGAACCGGACCAAGCTGGTGGATGCCACGGTGGCGACCGTGGAAAAGAACTTGGCTGAGGGCGCCCTGCTGGTGATCGTGGTGCTGTTCCTGTTTCTCGGCAATATACGGGCCGCTATCATCACCGCCCTGGTCATACCCATCACCATGCTGATGACCGCGACCGGCATGCTGCAGGGACGCATCAGCGCGAACCTGATGAGCCTGGGCGCCCTGGATTTCGGCCTCATTGTCGATGGCGCCGTCATCATCACCGAGAACTGCCTGCGCCATCTGGCCGACAAGCAGCATGAACTGCGCCGGGCGCTGACCCGCCGGGAGCGTCTGACGGAGGTAATGGTCGCGTCCAAGGAGATGATACAGCCGTCGGTCTTCGGCCAGGCGATCATCATCATCGTTTATGTGCCGATGCTGAGTTTCACCGGCGTGGAAGGCAAGATGTTCGAGCCGATGGCGCTGACCGTCATCATTGCCCTGGCTTGTGCCTTCGTGCTGTCGCTTACCTTCGTGCCGGCGATGATTGCCCTGTTTGTCACGGGCCCGGTGAAGGAGAAGGAAAGCCGCTTCATGGTGGCGGCGCAAGACCGCTACGGCGCGCTGCTGAACCGTGTCGTCGGCATTCCGGGTCGTATAGCTGCCGTGGCGGCGGCAATGTTCTTTGGTTCCCTCCTGCTGCTGACGCAGCTTGGCCAGGAATTCATCCCGACCCTGGATGAAAAGGATATCGCCATGCACGCCATGCGTATTCCTAGTACCTCGCTGAACCAGTCGGCGGCGATGCAGAACCAGGTGGAGAAAACAGTGGCCCGGTTCCCGGAAGTGGCTACGGTTTTTTCCAAGACCGGGACCGCCGAGGTGGCTTCTGATCCAATGCCGCCGAACGTGTCGGACACTTTCATCATCCTCAAGCCACAACAGGAATGGCCTGATCCAGACAAGACTAAGGTGCAGCTGATCCGCGAGATCGAGCAGGCCGTGGGCCGCGTGCCAGGGAACAATTACGAATTCACGCAGCCGATTCAGATGCGCTTCAATGAACTGATCGCCGGCGTGCGCTCCGATGTCGCGGTGAAAGTCTATGGGGACGATTTCGATACGTTGCTTGAAACCGCCAATGCCGTGGCGGCTGTTCTGCGCGGTGTCGATGGGGCCAGCGATGTCAAGGTGGAGCAGGCGGCGGGGTTGCCTTATCTCAATATCAGGCTGAAGAAGCGCGAGATTGCCCGGCGCGGCCTCAGCGTGGCGCAGGTGCAACAGGTCATCGCTACGGCGATAGGCGGTCATGAGGCCGGAGCGCTCTACGAAGGCGACAAACGTTTCGATATCGTGGTGCGTCTCGCCGATACGGTGCGCAGCGATCTGGAGGTGCTGCATAATCTGCCGGTGCCGCTGCCCGGCAATGGCCGCCTGGCCACCATCCCGCTGCGCCAGCTTGCCGATATCGAAATCGATGAGGGGCCGAACCAGATCAGCCGAGAGAATGGCAAGCGCCGGATCGTGGTGCAGGCCAACGTCCGGGGCCGCGATATCGGTTCTATGGTGCGTGATGCCCAGGCGCAGATTTCCGCCCGGGTGACACTGCCGCCGGGCTACTGGATTGCCTGGGGCGGCCAGTATGAGAACCTCATCGCGGCCAAGAACCGCCTGCTTGTCGTCGTGCCGCTCTGTTTTGCTGCCATCTTTTTCCTCCTGTTCATGGCGCTGGGCAGCGTGCGCGATGCCCTGATCGTCTATAGCGGCATCCCCTTTGCCCTGGTCGGTGGCATTCTGGCGTTGACCTTGCGCGGTATGCCGATTTCGGTTTCGGCGATTGTCGGATTCATTGCGCTATCGGGCATCGCCGTGCTGAACGGCTTGGTGATGGTCAGCCGCATCCAGCAGGAAATGGCGGAAGGGGTGGATAGAGTCGCTGCCGTGATCGACGGTGCGGTTGCCCGCCTGCGACCGGTGCTGATCACCGCGCTGGTTGCCTCGCTCGGGTTCGTGCCAATGGCGATTGCACTCGGCACCGGTGCCGAGGTGCAAAAGCCCATTGCCACGGTGGTGATCGGTGGCCTGATCAGCTCGACGCTACTGACTCTGCTGGTGCTGCCGGCGCTCTATGCCCGTTTCGGCACCGGGCGGCAGACCAGTGACGACGAACTCGACCTGATCGTTACGCACCAGCGACATGCTACGGCAGGAGAATGACCATGCGGATAGGTTGCTTTGCTATAATAGCCTTAGCCTTGTTGCTGAGTGGCTGTGGTTGGTCACAGGAGCAGTATCATGCGGCGATCCGACAGGAATGCCAGGCAAAAGGATTGCTCCCCGATACCCCCACCTTCCAGGAATGTTTCGCCAAGGGGCTGCATGAGGATCACTCGTTCGCTCCGGGCATCAATGCCCGTTTCAAGGGCCATGATTGGCGCCATGATATGGAGTAGTCGTGCGATGCGTATTCTGACGAAGTATTCTATCGGTTTGGCTGCCCTTACCATAGCCGCACTGTACGCAGATCTGGCTCGGGCACATCAGGACGAGATTGGCACTGTGGTGATCCAGCACGCCTATGCCGAGCCGGCCGGTTTGGGCGGGGAAACGCTGGTGCGGCTTGCCATCGAGAATAATGGTGCTTCGGTGCGCCAGTTCATCCGCCTGCATTCCGATGCGGCCGAGGCAAGCCAGATCGAGGTAAAAGTGGCAGCTGGCCGCTTCGTGCCGATTGGCTCCATGGCCATACCGCCCGGTCAGGTCCTGGACCTGGAAGAAGCAGCACGCGTTCGACTGTTGCGGCTGCGGCGCCCTCTTGCCACCGGCAGCAGCCTGGAGGCATGCCTCGATTTCGCCGACGGCCGCGAGAAGCGAATCCAAGTCACAGTCGGGAAATTCGAGCCGACTAACTAAAATGCATTTGTGGACCTTCTACGCGTCTGTTCGGTCAGCGCGCTTGCCTCAGAAGCGGTATTGCACATTTTATAATGACTGTGATTGATAGTATAATTATCATGCTTTCCACTAAGTGTCGGGATTTCGCTCATCGACGGGTCATCTGAAATCCCGGCTTGGCGGCAAAGAGATGCTGACTTCGCGCAGCGGTTTGCGAGCCTCGGGCACGGTATCGCCGCCCACATCTTCCAGTCCGGCCAGCAGGGCGCTGCAATCTTCCAGACGCCCGGCGACTAGGTGGATAATCAGGCCCTTGCGCTGCACCTTGCCGGTGACGCTGAGCAGCAGCGCGCCGAGTCCCGCGCGGCGGTGGCCCTGGAACGCCATGGACCAGATGGCGATGTTGCCGACACCGGTCTCATTCTCCAGGGTGGCGAAGATGACGCCGGAGGTGGTACCGGGCCGCTGGCGCACTAGCACACGCTCGCCGACGCTCAGTGCCAGCAAGCATGTTGGCCCCAGCCATTCTCGGGCGGTGGCCGGTTGGCAGTATGCACCGACTCCGCATTGGTAAACCCGAAGAGCCGCAACTAGGTATGGTGCCACACACCGATCACGGAGCGCGGCTGGGACATCGCCTTCGCTCCGGCTGGCGACCATAAACGCAAAATGTTCCTGCGAGAATTTGGCTTTACATTTGCGCCCGATGCGCTACGTTATTCGTCGAATGACGAATGAGGTGGCTGTGGTACAGCAGGTCAAACCGAAGGAGAAGAAAGGCGCGGCGGTCTAGGGTCAATCCTGCTGCGCGCCAGCGATGACGCCTGCCGATCTGGCCGAGCCGCTGCGCTCTGAGGACGAGGAACTCGCGCTGCTGGCCAAGGCCATCGGCCATCCGGTGCGGATTCTGATCCTGCGCAACCTGCTGCGCATCGGGGCCTGCTATTTCGGCAAGCTGGCCGACCTGCTGCCGGTGGCGGCATCCACCGCCTCGCAGCACCTGACGATCCTCAAGGAAGCCGGCCTGGTGAAGGGCCAGATTGACGATCAGCGCCCTTGCTACTGCGTCGATCTGGAGAAGCTGCGCCGTTTGCAGCATCTACTGGGCGATCTCTAAAAAATTTACCTCATTATTCGTATTTCGGCGAATAACGAAAGGAATTCTGATGAATGCCTTCACCACGATGGAGAACCGTCTCGATCCGGCGAGCCTGCCTGTTGCCGTGATCGGTGCGGGGCCGGTCGGACTGGCGGCGGCGGCGCATCTGATCGCCCGCGGCCTGCCGGTGCGTGTCTATGAGGCTGGTGCCGAGGTGGCGAGCCATATCCGCTCCTGGGGCCATGTGCGGCTCTTCTCGCCCTGGTCCTACAACATCGACAAGGCCGCCTGCACGCTGCTGGAACAGGCAGGATGGCGGGCACCGCCGGCCAATCGCCACCCCACGGGGGCGGAACTGGTTGCCGACTACGTGCAGCCCCTAGCCGAACTGCCCCAGTTCAAACCTGCCATTGAGACCGATGCGCGGATTGCCGCCGTGAGCCGGCTCGGATACGACAAGATGAAAACCCCGGGCCGCGAGGCTGCGCCTTTCGTGCTGGTGATGCGCAAGGGCGATGGCGGCGAGCGGCAGGATCTGGCCCGTGCCGTGATCGATTGCAGCGGCACCTGGAGCCGGCCCAATCCGATGGGCGCCCATGGCCTGGCTGTTCCGGGCGAGGCCGATATTTCGGATCGGATCGCTTACGGCATTCCCGATGTGCTTGGAGCGGATCATGCCGCCTATGCCAGCGCACGGACGTTGGTGGTTGGCGCGGGGCATTCTGCTGCCAATGTGCTGCTGGATCTTGGGCGCCTGGCACAGCAGGGGCTGGGCACGGAGATTCTGTGGGCGGTGCGCGGCAATAGCTTGGCGCGGCTGTTCGGCGGCGGCGAGAATGACAAGCTGGCGGAGCGCGGCGCGTTGGGCCGCAGCCTGGAGGCAATGACCCAGGCGGGCGATCTCGATCTGCATCTTGGCGCCGGTATTACCGCGATACGCCGGGATGCCTCGGCCCTAACGGTGACGCTAGGCAGCCAGCAAGGATCAAGGGTCGACGTGACGGTGGACCGCATCGTGGTCGCCGCTGGGCAACGGCCTGACCTGGAGATGCTGCGTGAAATCCGCCTCGACCTCGACCCAGCCACCGAAAGCCCCAGGGCCCTGGCGCCGCTGATCGATCCGAACGTGCATTCGTGTGGTACGGTTCGTCCGCATGGACATCGCGAACTCACGCAGCCCGATCCCGGCTTCTACATCGCCGGCATCAAGAGCTATGGCCGTGCCCCCACCTTCCTGCTCGCCACAGGCTATGAACAGGTGCGCTCCATCGCCGCCGCATTGGCGGGTGACTTTACCGCTGCCGACGATGTGCAGCTCGACCTACCGGAAACCGGTGTATGCAGCAGCAATTTGCCGGTCGAGGGCGCGGAGAACTGCGCGGCGCCAGTGGAAGCTGTGTCGGGTGGGTGCTGCGGCCCTGCCAAGCCGAGGATAAGAGTAAAAGCGGCTTCGGGCTGCGGTTGAGGTGGCGGCAATGTCCGATCCGCGAACCACGAAGCAAACCAGGGTGGTTATCGCGCTCGGCACGGCGCAGACGCTGAGCTGGGGTTCGACCTATTACCTTCCCGCCATCCTGGCTGCGCCGATGGCAGCGGAATTGGGCGTCTCCACGGCGTGGATTTATGGTGCCTTCTCGGTGGCAATGGTGCTTACCGCCTTCATTGGCCCTGGTGTGGGCGGCTATATCGACCGTTTCGGCGGACGCAATGTGCTCGCCCTGTCCAGCCTGATCTTTGCCGGCGGCTTGGCCTTGCTCGGCGCCTCGTCCGGCCTCGCCACCTTCTTCATCGCCTGGCTGGCGATAGGCGCCGGGATGGCAATCGGCCTCTATGAAGCCGCCTTCGCCACGCTGACCGCCATCTATGGCAAGGATGCCCGCCGCGCCATCACCGGGATCACCCTGCTGGCTGGCTTCGCCAGCACCATCTGCTGGCCGATCTCCGCCTATCTCGATGCCGAATGGGGTTGGCGCGCCACCTGCTTCGTCTGGGCCGGAGCGCATGTCTTGATCGGACTGCCGCTCAACCGGCTGATGGTGCCGCGCGAACTCGGGGCTCATATAACGGTGTCCGCACCCAAGACAGCCCTAAGCGCCAAGGCGGAGAGCATTTTCAGCCGCTCCATGGTGCTGCTGGCTTTCGCTTTTGCCGTTACCTGGATCACCAGCACGGCCCTGGCGGCGCATCTGCCGCGCATGCTTGAAGCAGCCGGCGCCTCGAAAGCCGAAGCCATCGCCGCCGCCGCCCTGGTCGGGCCAGCCCAGGTTGCCGCCCGCATCCTTGAATACAGTCTATTGCAGCGGTTTCATCCGCTGCTATCGGCTCGGCTGGCCTCTATCACACACCCAATCGGGGCAATGCTGGTGCTCATCTTCGGCGCGCCGGCTGTTTATCTCTTCACCTTGCTGCATGGCGCCGGGAATGGGGTGATGACGATTGCCAAGGGAACTCTGCCGCTGACCATCTTCGGCCCGAGCGGCTATGGCAGGCGCCAGGGATGGTTGGTTGCGCCGGCTCGGTTCGGGCAGGCCGGGGCACCTTTCGTCTTTGCCATCCTGCTGGAAAATTTCGGCCGCCATGTCCTGTTGTTTTCCAGTGGCCTCTGTTTGCTGGGCTTCGCCGCCATGCTGCTGTTGCGGGCGGAAAAAGCCGGCAACACGCAACCGGTGCCAGAAGACGCTTGAGGAGTACCTCCTTCGTCACAAAAGGTTCACGGGATTTCATGGATAATTTCGATAATACTGGAATCATGAAAAGAATTGATGATGCATCGGCTGTCGCCGCCTTCGCCTCCCTGGCGCAGGGTACCCGGCTGGCGATCTACCGCTTGCTGGTGGGATACGGTGCCGAGGGTCTCTGTGCCGGCGAGATTGCCGAGACTTTGGCTGTTCCGGCCGCCACCTTGTCGTTTCACCTGGCGCATCTGCATCGGGCGGGCCTGATCCGGCAGCGGCGCGATAGCCGGTTGCTGATCTACAGCATCGACATCGACCGCATGAATGAGGTGATCGCATTCCTTAGCGATCATTGTTGTGGCGGCAAACCGGAACTTTGCCGTCCTGCTGTCAAAGGAAAGCGGCATGAGCCAGTCCAGCGCACCCGAAAAGCTGTTTAACGTCCTGTTTCTCTGCACGGGGAATTCCGCCCGCAGCATCCTCGCCGAGGCGATCATGAACCAACTCGGCCAGGGCCGCTTCCGCGCCTACAGCGCCGGCAGCTTTCCCAAGGGACAGGTGCATCCCTTCGCCCTGGACCTGCTGGAAAAGAGCGGCCATCCCATCAAGGATTTGCGCTCGAAGTCCTGGGATGAATTTGCCAAGCCCGACGCGCCGCACATGGATTTCGTCTTCACGGTCTGCGATAACGCGGCCAACGAGGTCTGCCCAATCTGGCCCGGTCAGCCGATGTCGGCGCATTGGGGATTGGCTGACCCAGCGGCGGTAGAGGGCAGCGAAGTGGAACAGCGGCTCGCTTTTGCCGACACCTATCGGATGCTGACCAACCGCATCCGCATCTTCACCAGCCTGCCGTTCCGTTCGCTGGATGAGATGACCTTGCAGGCCCGCCTGAACGAAATCGGCCGCTCCCTGCCGCAGGCATCATGAGCATCCGTATCTACCACAATCCAGATTGCGGCACCTCGCGCAACGTACTGGCCCTGATCCGCAATAGCGGCGAAGAACCGGAGATCATCGAGTATTTGAAGGCGCCCCCGGATCGCCCCACGCTAGTCTCGCTGATCGCACGGATGGGCATTCCGCCGCGCGACTTGCTGCGCGAGAAAGGTACACCGTTCGCTGCCCTTGGCTTGGGCGATGCCAAATGGAGCGATGACGAATTGATCGATTTCATGCTGGCGCAACCTATTCTGATCAATCGCCCCATTGTTGTTACGCCGCTTGGCACCAGGCTGTGCCGCCCATCGGAAACAGTTTTGGATATTCTGCCCCATCCGCAGCAAGGGCCAATAGCCAAGGAGGACGGTACGCTTCTGGTCGATGCCAGTGGCAATCGCGTCCATCAATAAAGGTATAAGATCATGTCGGATGTCGCTGTCGGCCGATCCAAGCCGGTGATGAATCGCTTCGAGCGATACCTGACTCTCTGGGTCGCGCTCTGCATCTTGGCTGGTATCGCGCTCGGTCATTGGTTTCCGGCGGTCTTCCAGGTCGTCGCGGCGGCGGAAATCGCCAAGGTCAACTTGCCGGTCGCGGTACTGATCTGGTTGATGATCATCCCGATGCTATTGAAGATCGACTTCGGCGCCCTGGGCGAGGTGCGGCAGCATTGGCGTGGCATCGGCGTCACGCTGTTCATCAATTGGGCGGTGAAGCCGTTTTCCATGGCCCTGCTCGGCTGGATTTTTGTCGGCTGGCTGTTTCGGCCATATCTGCCCGCCGATCAGATCGCTTCCTATATCGCCGGTTTGATTCTGCTGGCGGCAGCACCATGCACGGCCATGGTATTCGTGTGGAGCAACCTCGTCGATGGCGAGCCGCATTTCACGCTGAGCCAGGTGGCGTTGAACGATGCCATCATGGTGGTGGCTTTCGCGCCCATCGTCGGCTTGCTGCTCGGCATATCGGCGATCACCGTGCCCTGGGACACGCTGCTGCTCTCGGTCGGGCTTTATATCGTCATTCCGGTTGTCATCGCCCAGATTTGGCGCCGGCTGTTATTGGCGAACAATGGTATACGTGGATTGGAGCGCGCCCAGCAGGCCCTGGGGCCGGTTTCCCTCGTGGCCCTGCTTGCCACCCTTGTGCTGCTCTTTGCCTTTCAGGGCGAGCAGATCGTGGCGCATCCGCTGGTCATCGCGCTGCTGGCCGTGCCGATCCTGATCCAGGTCTATTTCAATTCCGGGCTAGCCTATTGGCTTAATCGCCAATTCGGCGTGGCGCATTGTGTGGCCGGTCCATCGGCTTTAATCGGCGCCAGCAATTTCTTCGAGCTGGCAGTCGCGGCGGCGATAAGTATCTTTGGTTTGAATTCAGGCGCTGCGCTGGCGACTGTGGTCGGCGTGCTCATCGAGGTGCCGGTGATGCTGTCGGTCGTTAAGATCGTCAATGGCAGCCGCGTTTGGTATGGGCGACTCTAAATCGCCGAAAAAGAATAGTAGAAAAATCGCAATTCATACTAAGTGAGTGTTTCTCGGAGTAAACGAAGTGAGTGTCGACTGGATTGGACGCGGCACCCCAAAGCCGCATCTTATCCTCTGTAAGGTGTTGTTTTCAGCTGTGATTACTCGGACTATAAATGGGGAGGTACTTAATGCGTGTGATCGACATGCTCAATTCATCTCGACAGATGATGTTCGAGAACGCTGTAGAGGGCTACGAATACACTGGACGCGGCACATGCTTCTTATGCAGGTATAATGGCTGCGACTTCGCAATCACGGCCAAGCATGTTATCAAGGGGTTTACTGCGGACGACGTGCGCATCCAGTTTCATCTGGGAGCGCATGAATTTGCTCCCCACAATGCGCAAGTCACCATAAAGATTTCAGATGTCGATGACCCGGATTGGGGGGACCTGGCGTTCTATCCGCTTGAGCGAATTATGTACGACGACACTCAGTTTGGCGGGCAGCTACCATATCCGCTTCAACATCCACAATTGGTTTGGCAACCACTGATGCCTGGTAGCTTTATCATGAGGGGCTTCCCACATGATCTAAACGCCATCGACTATGAACAGGCAGTGATCAATCAGCAGGCCGCAATAATTGAGGCTGACTATCTTGGCGCGTCACCGATGGCGCATTGCCATGAGGTCGCTTTTCGGGATCTAGCCGCATGCACTACGCTTGATGGCTTGAGCGGGACGCCGGTATTTTGGGTTGGAGATTCCAAGCCGCGTGACCATCGCTTCGCGGGAATCATGCTGAGAGCTACATATGCAAGCAAGCGAGGACACTTCGTACATGCCAGAGTAATTCTTGCCGCGCTCGGCAAGATTCTCGGTAGCTAGACGAATCTTACCCCTGCAATCTGCCCTTTTTCCGCAGAAGCGCCATTCCGACCAACTGAAGTCGCGCAGCTTGTTGGCTGAGAAGATTTATCTCTCGTATGAAGGTGAACTGCATGCACGGACCAGCCTACAGTAGACTGGACCGCAGAAAGTCGGAAAATTCTAGATATGATTCAGGAACCGGAAACGAAGGGGTGTCATGAAGGCATCGCGGTTCAGCGAAGTGTAGGCCACTGGTGATTTGCCGCAGGTCGAGAGAGCTGCGGCGTTGGTTGTGGGATTGAAGTAGCGTTGACCACAATAAGGGTGAGCGAAGAATTTCTGGCAACATAAGAAATTGATCTGCTATCTGTAATCCGAAATCCAATATGACATTTTTGTCCAGTAGATATTTCATGCCAGAATAGTATTGTTATTTGTGGCTAATCTTTTCTGCGCCAAATGCGGGGGCAATGGTTTCATTCCATATTTTTAGGGCCTCGAAGCCTCCGCCGCTGCCAATTATTTCTAGTGGCTCGTTCGCAGCGACAATACCTTGAGGAACATATTCTAGCTCGGTATTGCCTACAGCGGCGCGAAATGCAGAAAACCCCTGTCTTTGAAAACGAGGGAGGTCGAGGATTGCTGCTTGAAATTTTTTGATTGTGTTGTCTCCGGCTCCGGGCCCAATAATGTCTACTTCACGGGCCCGGAAAAGTGTGGCCGACTCAATCACGACGGTACTGGGTATCTCTTCAATGAAATGGCGGTGATCCCATCGTTGCAAACGTGCGGTAAGGTCAACGCACTGAAATGGAGGGATAACTAGCCAGAAATGCCCAGTTATGCCACATGGGTCGTCAAGGTGATCTACAAGCCTAAGGTACCGAGGCCCTAATTCAGGATGGTTCGTGAGAGAAACTGTGAGGGAACCACCCGCGACGTAGCTCCAAATGCCAAGCCGATCAAGGAAGCGGTTTGCAGCAAGATTAACTTGCTTACAATTGCCTAGAAGAGCGTCCGTGGAGAGATGCTTATGAATTAGAGTGCAGAAACGGGGCAGGACCTCTCGCACCTGCTTCATGTACCTTACCGTGTATGGCTGGTCTCGCACCCAGATTGCGTAGTTCTCGAGAAATAGTGGGTTTCGCTTTTCTTGTTGGATGAAGCCCGGATTATCATAAAAACCAGGACTTGAAGCGTCGATACTATGCTTGTCAAAAAGTGAGCGCAGCATGGCATGGCGAGTAGAAGAATTCAGAGTTTTACGCCTTTTCGCCTCACCCATAATTTTCTTCCTTTAAAATACAATGAAAAATCTAACCACATGACAATAATAGCTATCCCATAGAAAGAGAATAACCTTTTGTCCAGACTATGTTGCCCAACAGGTCCAGGGGGCGTTGGCGCAGGGTCAGGCTGATCTCCAGACAGTCTTAAACTATATGCTGACTGGGTAGGGTCACATCGGGTTCTTGGCCGGTGTGACAGGAGGGAGGTTACGTGCTGCCGCCGGTCTTGTGCTTCTTCACCCCGTCGCCAACACCCCAACCATCCGCTTCTGTGATGCGCCCGGGCCGGTCGAAGCTGTGATAGGTGCCGGGGTAGAACCCCATTTCAGCCGGGGCTGCCGACTTGGGGGCGTCGCCTGCCTGCAATTCACGGCAGAGAGGTGCCGGTGTCCGGCTGTCATCATCTCCAATGAGGTTGAAGAGCGGCACACGCTTATTTTCGTGTCTTGCTTGGGAGTGGGGTAAGGGTAATAGGCGACGGTGCCACGGATGCGATATGACTTCAGCTTATACTTCTCCTGTACGGCTCTCATGATTGTCCAACCGCCACGGGAAAAGCCAACGAGGCCGATCTTGTTCTTTGCCACATAGGGCAAGCTAGCTAGATATTTAGTGCCCCAGGACACTAGGCGCTCTGCCCAAGCCATATGATGGTAGTCGGTGCCGCCACAACCGTGCAGAACGATGACTACAGGGAATGGCTCATTGCCTCAGGGTTTATAAATGCCTGCATACACTGTTGCTGCAACACCTAGCGCCGCAATAAACGCGTTTGGGTAGGTCACATTCTCCTTGGACCAGGCGCGGGTCTCATTGAGAGAGACGCAAAATGCGAACACCAATAAGACAAGGCTTTTTTTAATATCTTACGCATGAATTCTCCTGTCGATTTTGTGGTGAAACTTAACGAAAGGCTGGCCCTTCCTGATTATCGAAAGGGAGGTTGTCTGGAGGGTGGCTATTTCAGAAGCCTGCCAAGAAACTCCTTCACCCGCTTCTCGGCATCGGCTGTGGCGGCAGGATTCATTTCGAGACGATGCATCTCGACCTTGCCGCCGATCACGGTACCCGGCACGTCAACCGGGCGCGGGATGTACTCGTCGAAGGAATGCGTGACGCCCGGATAGACCACCAGTTCGACTAGGTCCTTGCGCTTGAGCGTGCGGCCGTTGACCAACTCCTGGCAGCGATAGGCCGGCGTCCAGCCGTCCTTGTCGCCGATCAGGATCAGCAGCGGAATGGCGACGTTGCCTTCGGTTTTCACATCGCAGAGCGGGTAGTAGGCAATCGAGCCCTTGATGCCGTACTCCTTGGCGTGGAAGTCTTCCTGGACCAGCTTCATGGTGGTCCAGCCACCGTGGGAGAAACCGATGGTGGCGAGCTTTCCCTTGGCGACATACGGCTGCTTGTTGAGCCACTCGGCAGCCCCGATGGCATCGGATACCCGCTTCTGCGGCATTACGGCCGGAGTGTTGGTTGCGATCCCATTGGGGAAGCCTCTCGGCGAGAAGCTGTCGATTACCAAGGCGACGTAACCCCAGGAGACGAGCTTGCGGGCCCAGATACGGTGATGCTCGCGCAGACCGCCGCTGCCATGCATCACGATCACCGCCGGGAACGGCCCGGCGCCTTCGGGCCTGTAGACTTCCGCCTTGATGTCGAGCGGCTCACTCCCGCCGGGAAAGCTGGCGGTTGGATAGGTCAAGGTATTTGCCGGGGTATCGGTGGTCTTGCAGCCTGCCAGGCTGAACAGGGCGATGGATACACAAAATGCCGAAACCAGATGCTTCCATTGAGCCATTCTGCTTCTCCCAAGTATGCGGATGGGTATGTGCGAGGCGAAAACTGGATATGGCTAGAACCGCGCCTCAATATACCAGTGGCCTTTGGTCTTATCGGTCCAGCTTATGCTGTAGAGAATGGTCCGCTTCCCGGCATTGGTGATCGCCTCGGCTTCGCAGAAATAGCCAAGCAACTCGCCGTTCTGGTCCTTCACGACGGCTTCGCCGGCATTCCACTTCCAGGCATTCTGCGTCAGGGCGGCGGAGAGTATTTCCTGTATCTCCAGCTTCAGCCGGCGCCCCGCGGGTGAGTTCTTCACCGCTTCCTTCAGGTGGCTCTGGGCTGTCCGGCTCTCGCAAGTCGGCAGGGAAGCGGTCTGGCCGAACTCGCCATCAGCGCCTTGCCGCATCAGATTCCAGCCAAGGACAATGACCAGGACGATGCAGAAGACAATCTTGTCCCGGACCCGATGCAGAACCACTGTGTCTTTCTTGCGCTTATAGACGGGCCCCATCCAAAGCAGGACCAGCCCCGGTAGCAGCAGCGCCAGCGAGGCCAGCACGTTGAAGAAGGCGACCGCCACGCCCAGGGCGTTGATGGTCCCGACGAACCAGAGTTTGCGGTAGGCCGGGATGGCGCCCCATTCGGGCAAAGCGGGAGCGGTGACGGAATCGGTGTTCGTCATGAAGGCCTCTTTTCGGCGGGTGGATTGGCTATGGGGGATTAAAGCGGCGGTCCGGCGCCCGGTTCTGTTCGGATGGTTGTATCTCCCCGGCGGACACGATTCGGCAGGAGATGCCGTTTTATCGGAACTCCCGCTCCAGTAGTCGTAATTATCCTCGTGGTTATGTCGCGGTCAAGCGGCATTTCCGTATTCCTGTGCGGTGGTTAAGGCGGCGACCCGAAACGACATTCGGGTATGCAAAAACGCCATTCGACCCAGTCCTCAGGCCGTACTCGGGGCCCAGCCAAGAAACCCGCTCCCGCTTCCCGGGAGCCGCCGGCAACACCGGAAGAAAAGATGCGCCGGAAGCAACTCGGTCGCCGGATCAAGATGTTGCGCAAGGAACGCAAGCTGAGCCAGGAAGGGCTGGCCGAACTGATCGACAAGAGCGTCGACACGATTTCCAATGTCGAGCGCGGTGCTACCTCGACGCGGATGTCGACGGCGTTCGAGATTGCCCAGGCGCTGAAGGTCAGCTTCACCGACCTGTTCGACTGGGTGGATACTCCGAAGCAGACGCCGCAGCAGAAGGCTCAAGCCGCGCTGGTGGAGAAGTTCCGGGCCTTGCTGCAGGGCAGTACCCAGGCCACTTTGGCTGATGTGGCGGAACTGACCCGGGCGATCTCCGAGGCGGCAAGCCGGCAGAAATAGCCGTCAGTATTCCTCGGCCAGCATCAGGGTGAGCACCCGGGTGGTGACGGCCGGGTCGGCGGGATCGGGTGAGCCGTATTCGAGCGCCTTGTCGTAGGTGTCGATCTTCCAGAAGAAGGTCTGGCCGCTCTCCTTGAAGTTGCCGAAATCATGCTCATGGTAGGGATCGTTGTCGGCGCTGAAGGCGTTGAAGCTCATTACTTGGCGGGTCAGAACGGCCACGCGGATGGGCCCGAGGGCCTGGACGCCGGCGGTGATCATGAAACGGCCGCCGGTGCCGGTCTTGCGGAAGGCATCGTTCAGCGCCCGGATGCAGGCGGTTCGGTCAAGCTGTTGCTGAGACATGGGCAAACTCCTCTCATTGCCGGAAGCGGGATGCTGCCGGCTGGGTGGGCGATGGGTGAAGGACAGGGGGCGGCGGTCAGCCGGTGACGCGGCGGGCGCGGCGTAGCCGGTAGGCGGCGAGCGGTGTGGTCCGGTCGTCCAGGATGACGAAGACGGTGCCGACGAGCCGGGTCAGGCCGTGGCCGATGTTTTGGCGGTCGCGGCGGTAGCGCAGTTCCAGGATGCGGGTGACGCGGTAGGGCCTGCCGGGCAGCAGCACCAGCACCTCGGTCTCGACCGGGCGGCCTTCCAGCAGGAACATCAGTTCATCCACGGTCATGGCGTCGCCCTCCCATTGGTGGGCGGCGGGGGCGGCGTTGTCTCCGGGGGCGCTTCCCTGGGCGGGAAGTCGTTAAAGAGCTGGTCCAGCGCCAGGTGGATGTTCTCGGCGCCGAGTTCCAGGATCGGGCTGTTCGGCGCGATCACCAGACCGGTGAGCAGCAGACCCAGCTTGCAGGCACGGTCCAGGCGGTCGCCGAGTTCATCGGCTTCCGCCCTGGTGCCATCGAAGGCCAGGACGAATAGCTCGGTCTGCTTGCCCTGGAACAAGGCAATGTAACGCCCCAGGGCAGAGGGGGCGGGTGGATGGCTGAATTGGGTTGTCATGCCGGGCCTCAATCGAAGCGGAGCGTGGCTTCGTCGGCATCGTGCAGCACCGGCTGGGGATGGCCGGCCCTGGCCCAGTCCTGCCAAAAGGCAACAAAGGGCCGATGGTCCAGGGTGATGCGGGCCGGGCTGCCGTCGTCGTCATACTGGCCCAGCAGCGAGACGACGCTGCCGTGGTCGACGATGCGGCTGATATGGACGGGACGCTCGATCATGGTGTTCTCCTTCAGTTGAGCGATGGGCAAGCGGATGCGTGGCGCCGGCCGGGGCGGGCGCAGGGAAGACGGATTGTCTGATTGGTGCTTAGGGGTTACTCGGCGCCGTAGAGGCGCAGCAGGGCAGCCTGGCTGCCGGCCTGGATGGTCTTGGCCGCCAGGGGCATGGCGCGGTGCGGACCGCGCTTCGGGCCCTCCGCCACCACGGAAGCCGGCACGTTCATGGCAGCCAGGGTCGATTGCTTGGCACTGGGCAGCTTGGCCTCAAAATGCGCCGCCCCGATCGCCAGGCCGCCCCGCAGGGCTGCCGAGGCCACCGCCAGGCCATGCCGCTGCCAATAGCCGTCACGGCCCGGCTGCTTGAAGGCATGGATAGCGGCCAGTGCCAGGGTAGGGTGGTGCTCATCGAGCAAAGCCTGCCACTCCCGCAATGCCTGTTCCCGGAGTGGCTTGAAGCCTGGCTCCTCCACCCGGGGGCATTTACCGTTCGGTAGCCACAGATCCCGGATCGGAGAGCCGCGCTGCTTCAGCATGCCGGGATCGCCGCAGATGCCGAACATGTCGAAGCAGGAGCAGAGCGCCGCCTTGTGGCCGCTTGGCAGGATGACGAAGCGATGCGGCGAGGCATAGTCCACCAGGGCGGGGACATAGACCCGCTTGCAATGGATGGTGTCCTGGTCGGCCGGAATGATCTTACGGGCCAAGCCGGTAATGCCATCGGCTCCGACAGCGATACAGAGCTGATCGCCGAACTCCCAGCGCCGGGGCGAGGCGGAATCCACCCCGAAGACCACCAGGCTGCCGGGTGAGGCCTCGGCCAGGATAGCCACGGCCTCCCGCACCGCCGGCATGAAGCCTTCCTTGGCGAGCAGCTTGACCCGGGCAGGGTGCTTCTTGCCGCCGAGATAGGCCGAGGCGCGGAAGAAGGCGCCCGGCAACAGCAAGGCATCCAGGCCATGCCATTCGGGATCTTCCGCAATCGCCTGGGCGGCGGCAAGCAGCAGCCTGGCTCTTGGCTTGTTGATGGCTACACGATGGGCGCGCTTACCCAGCACGCACAGGGCCGCGATCCGCGGCGACCGGTTCGGTCCACGCATGAAACACTCCAGATTGTTGAGTTGGGATTCGGGTTGCTCAGAGACTTCGGACCATGCCGGATCAACCCATGCCGGCCTGCCGCTACAGATCCCAGCCGAAATACTTGGCCGGGCTACTCAAGCCATACTCACATCAGGGCGACCAGCCGCCGCTTGGCATGGCCATCGCCGTCGATGTAGCGCTGGGTCTGCTCGATGGAGCGATGCCCAGCCAGTTGCTGCACATCCCGCAAGCTCCCGCGTGCCTTGAAGACCAGCCGGGCGGCCCGGGTGATGAAGGTGCGCCGGCCGGAATGGGACGAGCAGCCGGCAAAGCCGAGCCGGCCGTAGAAGTCCCGGAACCAGTTCACCACGCTGCTTGCCCGCATCGGGCCGCCGCGCTCGGACTCGATGACATAGCCGCTTGGGCCCCGATACCGCCGCAGCCGGCCCAACACATGCCGCAAATCCGGGTGCAGCGGGATGGACCGACCACTATTCATCTTGGCCACCCGGTCCTCAAGCTCGATGCGGTCGCCGAGATGACCGTCCGAGGTCTCGGCCATCGCCCAGGTCAGCCCGGCGATCTCGCCCGCCCGCAGGCCGGCCTTGACCGACAGCAGCAGCATCGCCTGGTCGCGCCGGCCATGCCGGCCACGGCCTGCCTCGCCCAAGGCCAGCCGAAGCTGGCCGCTTGTTAACACTTTGGCTTGTTTGCCTGCCATTTTAGCCTCTTTCTGAAGGTGAATACCCGCAAAAGTAGTATATCAAAACACAGAAATATGTCAATAGAAACAAATACATAAGCCGAAATGGTTAATTTTCGACTTGGCAAGATGATTGGGTGCTGCTGGCTTATCAGCATAACGGGCTTTGGGTTGGCTAGTGAGAGTTTTCGCGGCCAGAAGTTGCTTTACCGACTATCGAATTAGCAACTGAAGGCTTTGTAGTTGAATAAGGCCATTCCGGGTGATGGCTGTCGATCACGAAGGTATGGCTGTGGCGATAGCCGGCCGAGGTATGCGTGCCGCCGGCGAGATGAGGGTGTTCAGGGCCAAGATCCTGGTGCACATGGTCAAGCTCCTCCGGGTCCCGGCTCGGCCAGAGCCTGCTGGCGGCCAGGATGGCGATGACGCCTAACGAGCAAAGAACCGCGAAGGTGGCTTGCAAGCCGATCTTCGCGCCGAACCATCCGGCCAGCGGATAGGTGATCAGCCAGCAGGCATGGGATAGGGCGAATTGGGCCGCGAAGAGGGCCGGCCGGTCTTCCGGCTGGGACGAGCGGCGCAGCAGGCGGCCCGATGGCGTCTGGGCCAGCGAGTAGCCCAAGCCAAGGACGAACCAGAGCGGCAACAGCAGCAGATAGCTGGGGACGGCGATGCCGAGCCCTAGGCCGGCGGTGAGGATGCCGGCACCTACGAGCATGGCGCGCCGGTCCGGAATCTGGTCCAGCAGGCGGGGCAGCAGCAGGGCAGCGGCCATGGAGCCACCTCCGAACGCGCCGAGCGCAACCGCCGTTGCCTGCTGATCGAGGCCGAACTGCGCCTGGACCAGCACCACGGTATTCACGATCACCATCGACCCCGCAGCGGAAACCGCCAGGGTCAGCGCCAGCAGGCCGCGCAGGCGCGGCGTTGCCAGGTAGATGCGGATACCCCGTGTCGTCCGGTCATAAATGCCACGTTTCTCCATAGGCTTTGGGCTTGGCAGGCTGACCGACACCACCAGGGCCGCAGACACCAGGAAGCCAACGACCGTGCCGGCAAACAGGTTATGGAAGCTGATAAGGGTCAGGAGGGCCGCAGCGAGCATGGGACTGACGAGGCTTTCCATGTCGTAGGCCAACCGGGAGAGGGATAAAGCCCGGGTATAGTCGCGCTCGTCGGGCAGGATGTCGGGGATCGTGGCCTGGAAGGTCGGGGTGAAAGCTGCTGAGGCTGATTGCAGGATGAAAATCAGGACATAGACCTCCCAGATCTGCGTCACGAACGGCAGCAGCACTGCGACAAATGCCCGCACCAGGTCCAAGGCAACCAGCATGAACCGCCGCGGCAGGCGTTCCACAAAGGCCGTGGCAATCGGTGCGACGCCGACATAGGCAATCATCTTGATGGCGAGTGCTGTGCCTAAAACGGCGCCGGCCTCTGAGCCGGCGAGATCGTAGGCGAGCAGGCCGAGCGCAACGGTCGCCAACCCGGTGCCGATCAGGGCAATGATCTGGGCCAGAAAGAGATGGCGATAAGTTCTGTTGGCGAGAATCTGAAGCATGGCAACGCCTCCCGCCACCCCCTGATTTCAGAGGTATTTGGCGATTTCCTTGAATTCGTCGATGGTGCGGCGCTGGCTGCGCGGCAATGCGCCCACCACGTCTTCCAGGCAATGATCAAGATGGTCCTGGATCAAAGTCTTCTTTGCCTGGCCGATCGCCTTCTCCACGGCATGGAGCTGTTGCGCAACATCCAGGCAGCCTCGCCCGGCCTCGATCATCTCCACGACACCGCGCAGGTGGCCTTCAGCCCGGCGCAGCCGCTTGACGATTTCAGGATGGGTGGCGTGTAGATGTGTGTGCTCGCTCATGGCTTGACACTATCCCCCTGGAGAGGATATGACAAGACCAATCGTCATTGGCTTTGTCATATCCCTCTGTTAAGATCGCACCCATGCTGGTTTGGAAGCGCAGGAGAGCAGTTCGGCCCTTCATCGCATTTGCGGTGACGGTTGCGCTTATCCTGTCGGCGATCGGCATTGCCTTCTCACATCATGCAAGCGTGGCCATTACCGATTCCGCGCATCATGCCAGTATTGGCGCGGGCGCCGATCATCACCATGATGGTCATTCCCATGATGATGACGAGGAAGACGGCGATAAGAATCCGCAGAAGCCGGCTCATAAGCACACCCATAATGCGGCCGATCACTCCCATGTAACGGCCAGCATTCCGCCGGCTCCGACGTCGATGTTCTTCGCGTTTGGGCATGATTGGCGGGGTGACCCGCCTTCATTCGGCGTCCTCAAACCCCACTTCAACCTCGACCGTCCGCCGAAACCGATCTTCTTCGCGTAATTGCCGTCGCTTTTGCGAGCACTTTTACCTGAAGAAGGTCTATTTCCATGCAAGTACCCTTTTGCAAGGGTATGCCGCGCTTGGCATTCATATGCCGCCGGCTATCCATGCCTGTTCTGGCCACCCTTCTCGCTGTTCTGGTCAGCAGCACCGCTTTCGCCCATGCCGTCGCCGATGGCGATAAAGGCTATATCCAGGAGGTAAGCGGCGTATTGCTGCTGCCCTTCACCTATCTCGGCGCCAAGCACATGGTGACGGGATACGACCACATCCTGTTTCTGTTCGGCGTCATCTTCTTCCTTTACCGGATGAAGCAGATCGCCATCTATGTCAGCCTTTTTGCGCTGGGGCATTCCTCGACGATGCTGCTCGGCGTCTATTTCGATTTCGGCATCAACAGCTATCTGATCGATGCCATCATCGCCTTCTCGATCGTCTACAAAGCACTGGACAATCTCGGTGCCTTCCAGCGCTGGTTCAATTACCAGCCCGATACCAAGCTGGTGACGCTGATCTTCGGCCTGTTCCATGGCTTCGGACTGGCCTCGAAGATCATCGACTACGACATATCGCCAGATGGCCTGCTGCCGAATCTGCTCGCCTTCAATGTCGGGGTCGAGATCGGCCAGCTTCTTGCGCTCTCCGCCATTCTGATCGCCATGGGCTACTGGCGCAGGACGCCCAGTTTCCTGCGCCATGCCTACACCGCAAACGTGGTGATGATGACCGCAGGCTTCGTCCTGATCGGCCTTCAGCTCACCGGCTATTTCACCTCCTGAGACATTGAGGAACACCCATGTACAACACCGATATGCCGACCCGCGCCGAGCTTCCCAGCACCAAGCAGCTGATCCGCTCGACCATCATCGCGATCCTGGCCGCCGCGGCCATCCTCATCACGATTGTCCTGCCGGCCGAGTATGCCATCGATCCGACAGGCATCGGCCGCATGCTCCGGCTCACCGAGATGGGCGAGGTCAAGCAGCAATTGGCCAAGGAGGCCGAAGAAGATCTCCGCCGCGACCAGCAGAATGCCGCGCCGGCGCCTGAGCGCCGCTCGAGCTTGGGGAGCTTCTTCATCCGCTCCGCCCAGGCGCAGACCGCTCCGGCAACCAAGGTCGCCGAGATGGAGATCGTTTTGCAGCCTGGCCAGGGGGCGGAAGTGAAGCTGGAGATGAAGCAGGGCGACAAGGCTGCCTATACCTGGGTCGCCACGGATGACGTGAACTACGATCTCCATGGCGACGCCCTTGGCAAATCGATCAGCTACAAGAAGGGGCGCGGCGTCGCGAAGGACGAGAGCACCATTACGGCGGCCTTCGATGGCAACCATGGCTGGTTCTGGCGCAACCGCACCAAGGCGGAAGTGAAGGTGACGCTCAAGGCAAGCGGCCAGTTTGCCGCGATAAAGCGCGTCCTCTGACCGAACCCGGGAAGAAAGAAATGAACTATCGCAACGTAATGTTGTCGGGCGCCACGGTGATTGTGGTGGCTGGCATTCTGAGCAATCCGGCCGCCTTCGCGGCCGAGCCGCTCAAGATCACCAAGGACCAGGCCAAGCTGGTCGGGATCGAGACTGCGGTGCTGTCACAGACAGCAGGTGCTGCCAGCCAGGGCTTTCTTGCCCGCGTCGTTATCCCGCCGCAGAAGATCAGGCATGTGGGGCCCGTCATGGGCGGCCGCATCGAAACCCTGCTGGTGGCGCCCGAGCAGATGGTGAAGCAAGGCCAGCCGCTTGCCCAGGTAGCAAGCCCAGAGCTTCTGAAGACTCAGCTGGAGTACATCCAGTCTGTTGCGCAGGAACAATACCTCAGGGAGACGCTTGCCCGTGAACAGGCGCTGTCTCAAGACCGTGTGGTTTCGCCAAAGCAGGTACTTGCCACCCGCAACGAACTCACGAATGCGACAGCAACGACGGTCGAGCGCCGGCTGGCGCTACAGATGAGCGGCATGGCGGATTCTGCCATTGCCGCGCTCGCGGCAAGCCGGGTGCCCGTGGGTGCCATAACAGTCCAATCGCCGATGGAGGGCGCTGTTATCGAGGTGGCGGCTTCGGTCGGTCAGAATATTGAGGCCGGCGGCGCATTGCTGAAAATTGCCCAGCTTTCCGTGCTCTGGCTTGAAGTGCAGGTGCCATCGGTGCAGATCAGCCGTGTTGAACTGGGCGCCGAGGTGATCATTCCGGGCGTAGATGCCAAGGGCAAGATCACTGCCATCGGCAGCACGGTGGATGCTACCAGCCAGGCGATCACGGTGCGGGCCGAGATTGATAACCAGAATGCAAAGCTGCGTCCTGGCCAGTTTGTCGAGACGCGGGTGCAATTTGCCCTGGGCCGGGAGCTTAAATACTGGAATGTGCCACCCGCCTCGCTCGTCCGCATGGGCAGCGATGTGTTCGTGCTGAAAGAAATCGACGGCGGCTACCAGCCCGTCGCCGTGCAGGTTCAGCATGAGGCGACCGACATTACCATGATCACGGGTGAACTGAGTGGTGAAGACAAGATTGCGGTTCGCGGCCTTGTTGCCCTGAAGGGCGCGATGCGTGGCCTCGGCGGGGGCGAGTAAATGTCCCAACTGGGAAGGATCGTAGAATATTCACTGGCGCAGCGCCTCTTTGTCCTGCTGCTGACAATCATGTTGATCGCCGGCGGCGCCTATGCCTTCCGGCAATTACCCATCGACGCTTACCCGGATGTATCCCCGGTTCAGGTGAAGGTGATCATGAAGGCTCCGGGTATGACGCCGGAGGAAGTGGAAGCGCGCATCACGGCGCCCATCGAAATCGAGATGCTCGGCATTCCAAACAAGCGGATCGTGCGCTCGGTGACCAAATACGCCCTGACCGACGTCACCATCGATTTCGAGGAGGGAGTGGATATCTACTGGGCGCGCAATCAGGTAGCGGAACGCCTGGCCAATATATCGAAGGATTTGCCGACCGGAATCAGCGGCGGCCTGGCGCCTATCACCACGCCGCTTGGCGAAATGTTCATGTTCACCATCGAAGGCGGCGATCTGTCGCTGACCGAGCGCCGCACGTTGCTCGATTGGGTGATCCGGCCGGCGCTGCGGACTCTTCCTGGCGTTGCCGATGTGAACGCCCTGGGCGGCCTGGTCCGGAGCTTCGAGGTTGTTCCCAATAATGCTGCGATGTCGGCCTATGGCGTTTCCGTGGAGAAGCTCCGTAAGGCCATTGAGGCGAATAACCGTAATGATGGTGCCGGGCGGCTGAGCGAAGGCGAGGAAGTCCTGCTTGTCCGGGCCGAAGGCAACATTGCGACGCTCGATGACCTGAGTGCCATCGTGGTGGCGTCCAATGGCTCCAGCGTTGTCCGGCTAGGCGATGTCGCAACCGTCAAGATCGGTAGCGTCACCCGCTACGGCGTCGTCACCAAAGATGGCAAAGGCGAGGCCGTACAGGGCCTGGTGCTTGGCCTGCGGGGCGCCAATGCCCGTGAGGTTGTCAATGCCGTGCAGCAGAAGCTGACGGAGCTGCAGCCAACATTGCCCCCGGGCGTGACCATCGAGACATTCTATGACCGCAGCAGCTTGGTCGACCGGGCCGTCGGCACCGTGTCGAAAGCTCTGCTCGAGGCCATCGTCCTGGTGCTGATCCTCCTGCTCCTGTTCCTGGGGGACTGGCGTGCCGCTTTCGTCGTGGCACTTACCCTGCCCCTGGCAGCCTTGGCGACCTTCCTGCTGATGCGCTGGACCGGGCTTTCGGCCAACCTCATGAGCCTTGGTGGCTTGGCCATCGCCATCGGCATGCTGATCGATGCTGCCATCGTGGTGGTCGAGAATGTGGTTTCTCATCTTGAGCATGACCGGGGCGCGGCGAATGCGCCGCTGCTGAATACCATATTCCGGGCCACCAAGGAGGTTGTGGTGCCGGTGGCGTCCGGCATTGCGATCATCATCATCGTTTTCCTGCCGCTGCTCACTTTGCAGGGGCTGGAAGGGAAGCTGTTCGTGCCGGTAGCCCTGGCAATTGTCTTCGCGCTCGGCAGCTCGCTGCTGTTGTCGCTGACGGTTCTGCCGGTTCTTGCCTCCTTCATCCTGAAGCGGAAGGGCCATTCCGATCCCTGGCTGGTCCGCAAGGCGTCGGGGATTTACCTGCCCACCTTGCGCTGGGCGCTCAACCATGAGCGTCCGGTACTGATCGTCGGCGCGGCGCTTCTGCTCGCCACCGCCGGCGTTTTCACCCAGATCGGCAAGACCTTCATGCCGACCATGGATGAGGGGAGCATTATTGTCGGTATCGAGAAGCTGCCTTCGGTCAGCCTGGAGGAAACCGCCGCCATCGATCTGAAAATCCATCAGATGCTGATGCGGGAGGTTCCCGAGGTCATCAGCATCGTGGCGCGGGCAGGTTCGGATGAACTGGGCCTCGATCCGATGGGCCTGAACCAGACGGATACCTACCTGATCCTGAAGCCGGAGGCCGAATGGCGGCAGCAGGACAAGGAATGGATGATGTCCGAACTGCGCCGGGCACTCAATCAGCTGCCTGGCATCTCCTACAGCTTCACGCAGCCGATCGACATGCGTGTGCAGGAGATGATCATCGGCGTTCGCGGCGATGTCGCGGTGAAGATCTTCGGGCCGGATATTCCAACCCTGAACCGCTTGGCAGAACAGATCACCACCCGCCTGCAGGGCGTATCCGGCAGCGAGGATGTCTTCACTACGCTGAACGAGGGCGTGCAGTATCTCAGCGTCAAGGTCGACCGCATGAGTGCCGGGCGTTATGGCTTGAGCGTGGATGACATTGCCGACTCCCTGCGGGCGCAGATTGTCGGCCAGGACCTGGGCATCGTTCTCGAGGACGGTCGCCGCACCCCGATCATTCTGAGGGGGACGGAAGCCATCCGGCAGTCGCCCGCGCTGTTCTCCAACCTGAACATCATCCTTGATGACGGCCGCTCCATCCCGCTTTCCTCGGTAGCCACCCTGGAGCGGATCGACGGTTCGGTGAAGATCGACCGCGAAAGCGGACTGCGCATGGCTATCGTGCAGAGCAATGTGCAGGGCCGTGATCTCGTCGGCTTCGTTGAAGAGGCCAAGGCGGCCGTTGCAAAGGATGTGCCGCTGCCGGCGGGCTATAGCCTGAAGTGGGGCGGCCAATTCGAGAACCAGCAGCGCGCCGCGGCGCGGCTTCAGATCGTGGTGCCGATCGCCCTTGGGCTGATCTTCATCATCCTGTTCGCCACCTTCTCGTCGGTGCGCCAGGCGGTGCTGGTCTTCGTGAACATCCCGTTCGCGATGATCGGCGGCGTCTTCGCCCTCTGGATTTCGGGTGAGTATCTGTCGGTTCCAGCCTCGGTCGGCTTCATCGCCTTGCTTGGCATTGCGGTCCTGAATGGATTGGTGCTGGTCAGTTATTTCAACCAGCTGCGCGAGGAAGGCGTCGCCCAGGCAATTCTGGTCGTGGATGGCGCCTTGCGCCGAATGCGGCCCGTGCTGCTCACGGCCAGTATCACCGCCTTCGGGCTGTTGCCGTTGCTATTCGCAACGGGCCCTGGCTCGGAAGTGCAGCGCCCCCTGGCCATCGTGGTGATCGGCGGCATTGTCAGCTCCACCTTGCTGACGCTCGTGGTACTGCCTGTCCTCTATCGCCGTTTCGGTACTTCCAGCCGCGAGGCCATCGCATGACAACGCAACTAGCATGTCTGACCCTTCTGGTGCCGAAGGCATTCGAGGAGAAGCTGGCTGATATCCTGCTGGCGAACCCGGTTGCTGCCAGCGCCGGCTTCACCATCCGCGATATCAACGCCTACGGCGCCAACATCGCCTATCGCACGGCCATGGAACGGGTCCATGGCCGGGTGCGGGGCGTGGAGATTGTCGTGATCGTGCAAGAAGCAGAGGCCGGTGCCGTGCTTGATGAGATCAAGCAGGCCATGCCGGGGCGCGGTGTCGTGTACCGGCTGTATACCATATCCGATGCAGGGGAAATCTGATGCGACTGATCGATTATAAGAGCCGGAAGGGTGGCCGCGGAAGCGCCGCGCTATGGATGGTGGCAGGTACTGCCGTATTACTGGCCGGCTGCGCGGAATACAAGGCCAGCCCGATTGTAGCTGCAGAAACCGCTGCGGTACTCGAAACCCGCAGCCTTGATGATCAGCGCCTCGCGCGCTTCATCGAGGCAGCCAGGCCTGGCGCCAGAGCAGGGGACTGGAACCTCTCCAACCTCACCCTTGCGGCATTGTACTTCCATCCAGACATTGAGTTGTCCCGCGCCAAGCTGGCCGTTGCGGAAGCCAGTGTGCAGACTGCGAAGCAGCGCCCCAATCCACTCCTCAGCTTGCTGCCATCCTTCAACCAGACGGTATCCACGCCATCGCCCTGGACCATTGGTGCTGTCGTCAGCCTCTTGGTCGATGCCACGGGCCAGCGCGATGCCAGGATTGCCCAGTCCGAGAGCATGGTGGAGGCGGCACGCCATGACCTGACAACTGCTTCATGGCAAGTCCGCGGGCAGGTGCGTTCGGCTTTGCTGGCGCTCTGGGCCGCACAAGGACGGCAGGATCTGGTCAACAAGCGGGCCGACCTGCAAGAAGAGTTTGTCGGTGTTCTTGAGCGGCGCTTCATCGTGGGGGAGGCGACATCCCTTGATGTGTCGCGCGAGAGGATCAATCTCAATCAGCTGCGGCTTGCGGCAGCTGAGGCCGGCCGTCAGGCCGAAGAGGCCCGTGCAAAGTTGGCATCGGCAATCGGCGTTCCATTGAAGGCGCTGGCGAATATCGAGCCACGCCTAGTGGAGATCGAGATGCCGGCCGCGCAGGTGCGGATTGCGTCCATAACGGCCCCAGATCTCCGGCGCACTGCCTTGGAAAGCCGCAGCGATGTGCTGGCATTGCTCGCCGAATACGAAGCGGCCCAGGGAGCTTTGCGTTTGGAGATCGCCAAGCAATTCTCCAACCTGACCTTGGGGCCCGGCTATACCTATGATCAGGGGGATCATAAATACTCTTTCGAGATTGGCGGCGAACTGCCGATCTTCAATCGGAATCAGGGCCCAATTGCGGAAATGACCGCGCGCCGGCAGGAGGCAGCTGCCCGCTTCACGGCATTGCAGGCCCAGATCATTGCCGCAATCGACACGGCGCTGACCAATCACCGCGCTTCAATGCGGATGGCGGAATTAGCCAGCAGCCAGCTCGCCAGCCAGACCGGCCGGCGCCGGCAGCTGCAGCGGGGCGTGCAGCTAGGAGAGCTCGACCGCTCGACCGTGATGTCGGCCGATATCGAGATCGGTGTTGCCGAACTAGCAAGATATGAGGCGGGCGTTCAGCAACGCCAGGCCCTCGAAATGCTGGAGGATGCCTTGCAGCAGCCACTTTTCGAGACTGCGGCTGGTATTCCCCTTCTGGCAAGAATTGTCGGCAGTCGAGAATGATAAAAAGCCACTCAATCGTGCCAATGCGCGGCTACGCCATTGTGATCGGCATAAGCCTCCTGCTTTCGGGATGCAGTACCGAGGAGTGGCAGCGCAGCTACCATGCCAGAATCCGGGAGGATTGCGCCGAGAAAGGCTTTCGGCCGGATACCCAGGAAGGCAAGCTCTGCTTCGCGAAAGCATTGCAGCGCGCCACGGCACGCCCACCAGGAGCCAAGCCCTATCGGCCGCCAAAGAGTCTTGAGCATTTCATGGAATAGTGTCGATGACACGAAACCGCCCTAGCTGGGGCGTGGTGGCCATGAGTGGTTTTCGTCCTGCCCGCTTCTGCACCAGGCATACAATGCGTCGTACATCACCATGCCATGCCGCAGCATCTCATGGTCATCAGTGAAGAGCGCGCTGAGCCCCAGTGAGATGGCCAACAGGCCGGGCGACTGCGGTGTCAATTCAAGCCGCGACGTATCGGCACCCCGGACAATCCTGGCCAACTGCTGAAGCGCGCCATCGGTCAGTGCGTATTGCTCCAGGAAGGCATCAAAGCTGCATTTCTCTCCGGCATGGGTGAACTTAACCCCCGGAATGTCATAGGGGATGGCCCCGGTGCGCCCGGCGATTTCAAGAACCTGGCCGCTTGGCACATAGAGGAATTCCGGCTCGCTATCGATGAAACGGGCAATCAGCCAGGGACAAGCGATCCGGTCGATCTTCGGGCGTTCGCGGGTAATCCATTTCATATCGATGCTCATTCGCTTTGGTATGATATGAAATATGATACATAGATAATTATAAGATACAAGTGTTGCATTTTTCGTTGAAGCGGCTAGGATGGCGGTCATGAGGGTTCACGCACCGACAATCGACCGCTGGCTACTGCTCATTCACCAATTGCCGGCAAAGCCCGCATATTTGCGCGTCAAAATCTGGCGGCGCCTGCAGGACATCGGCGCGGTGGCGGTCAAGAAGACCGTCTATGCCCTGCCAATCGGAGAGCAAAGCCAGGAAGACTTCGCGTGGCTGCTGCGCGAAATTGCGGAAAGTGGCGGCGAGGCGATGATCTGCGAGGCCCGGCTCATCGAAGGTCTAAGCGACCAGGAAGTGCGGGCGAAATTCAATGATGCCCGGGATGCGGATTATCAGGCGCTTGCGGCGGATATACGCAAGCTGCCGGCGACTGCGGCCAGGGACGACGCGACTGCAGTCGGTGCCGATGTGAAGGCCCAGGTGACGCGCTTCCGCACGCGCATGCAGCAGATCATCGCTATCGACTTCTTTGGCGCCGACCGCCGCGAGGGGACCGAGGGCATTCTCGCCGCTCTTGAGGCGCGCGTGAAGGACGGGGAGAGCCAAGCCATGCCGGCCGTTGCAAATGCTGCGCTGGGGGAATTGACGAAGCGGACCTGGGTCACCCGTGCCGGCGTGCAGGTCGATCGCATTGCCTCTGCCTGGCTTATACGCCGGTTCATCGATCCCGCTGCCGGTTTCAAATTCGTGCCGGCCAAGGGCTATGAGCCACGGAAAGGTGAGCTGCGCTTTGACATGTTTCAGGGCGAGTTCACCCATGAGGGCGACCGCTGCACCTTCGAGGTGCTGATTGCCCGCTGTGGCATCAGGGATGCGGCCCTGGATGCCATTGCCGAGATTGTCCATGACATTGATCTGAAGGATGGCAAATATGGCCGTGATGAAACGCCCGGCATCGCCCGCCTGCTCGGCGGCATTGCAGCCAGCATCGTGGACGACAAGGAACGCATCACCAAAGGCTCCGAGATATTCGAGGGCCTGTACGAATCCTTCCGTGCGCAGGGTCGCTAGCTGGCGGATGAAAGGCCAATTGCCATGACCGCTCGTGAGCTGGCGCCGTCTCCTCATAAGGCTGTGTCCAGCCACGGGGTTTCCCTGGGCGAAGCCATGCGCGTCTGGGCACGGGTTGCCGCCCTCAGTTTCGGTGGGCCGGCAGGGCAGATTGCGGTGATGCATCGGATCATCGTCGAGGAAAAGAAGTGGATCGGCGAGAACCGCTTCCTGCATGCCTTGAACTACTGCATGCTACTGCCGGGGCCGGAGGCGCAGCAGCTTGCTGTTTATATCGGCTGGCTGATGCATCGTACCCTGGGCGGCCTGATCGCCGGTATGCTGTTCGTATTGCCGGGCATAGTCGCCATCATGGCACTCAGTTGGATTTATGCCGGGTATGGTGGCGTTGGTGTCATTCAGGGCTTGTTTTTTGGCCTCAAAGCGGCGGTGCTGGCTGTCGTGCTTGAGGCCGTGATCCGCATCGGCAAGCGGGCGTTGAAAAATACCACCATGGTGCTCATCGCGGCAGCCGCTTTCATCGGCATCTTTGTTTTTGGGATCGGCTTCCCGTGGATTGTCCTCACGGCTGCGATCCTGGGATATGGAGGGGGCCGCGCCGGTATAGCCAGCTTCCTGGTCGGGGGCGGGCACAAGGCCGCGGGCGGCAGCGTTGTGGCGGATGCGGACTCGTTGCTTGGCGAGGAGGCTCCCGCGCATGCCCGGCCGGGACCGGGATGGTCGCTCCGTGTCGCCGCAATCTGTGTCGCGCTCTGGTTCGGGCCGATTGTTGCGCTGTTGCTCGCGTTTGGCCCGGGGAATGTCTATAGCAACATAGCCATCTTCTTCAGCCAGATGGCGGTGGTCACCTTCGGTGGTGCCTATGCGGTGTTGGCCTATGTCGCCCAGCAGGCAGTGGAGAATTTCGGCTGGCTGCGGCCGGGTGAAATGCTGGACGGCCTCGGCATGGCGGAAACCACGCCCGGCCCGCTGATCATGGTGCTGCAATTCGTCGGCTTCATGGGGGCATATCGCGATCCCGGCATGCTGCATCCGATGCTTGCCGGCACCCTGGGCGGCTTATTGGCCACCTGGGTCACATTCGTGCCATGCTTCCTGTGGATTTTTCTCGGCGCCCCCTTCATCGAGAAGCTGCGGGGCAACAAAATGGTTGGCGCGGCTCTTTCCGCAATCACGGCCGCGGTGGTTGGGGTGGTGCTGAACCTCGCCATCTGGTTCGCGCTACACACCATCTTCAAGGAAGTACGGAAAGTGTCGGACTTTGGCCTGTCGCTCGATGTGCCGATACTGGCTTCAGTGGATGTGCCATCCCTGGTGCTGATGCTTGGCTCAATCGTGGCCCTGTTCTGGTTCAAGCTCGGAATGGCCAAGACTCTGGCTGGTGCGGCTTTGCTGGGTATTGTTTGGCATTTTATTTCCACCGCATGAGATTAGGCTGGGATCGCCAGTATCCATAACAACTCCGATCGAACTGAGGGGGGGCGCACTTGGCCCGCCTCGGCTGGCCAGAGTGCCGGAGTGAAATCACCCAAGCACAATAAGTATATGATTGCCTTGGGGCGGGTGAGGGTAATCAAGCCCGCTTCAAAGCTTGGGGGGCTACTCGCAGTTCTTTGTATCTGATACGGCCAGAAATGCACCCAAACTCAAGTATCCCGATATATGGGCTGCAACTCTGTCTGCTGCGGCAATAAGCGCTGAATCTAAATGATGAATGTATCTGCTGGTGATCGTGCCGAGTCTATGCCCCAGCATGGTAGCAATAGTGGCTTCAGTGTAGCCAAGCTCATTGGCAAGTGACGCAAATGAATGGCGCAAAGTATGGAGTGTCACATTGTAGTATCCGTCCTCATCTTTATCTGTAAGTCCTGCGGCTGCTCGAACCGTGTCCATGATTTTTGGGGTGCCATCGTAAAATCGTCCGCGCTCACCCGGAAAGACCGCATCAGTGTTTGCCGCTCTTGGTTGATCTTGAAAAAGCTCCAAAGCAGCCTTGCCGATGGGTCGAGTGCTCTTGCCGCTTTTAGTGTCTGGAAAGCGTACAGAACCACCATCAATATCGAGAAAAGGCCAGCGGAGAGTATGAATCTCGCTTTTACGGCAGCCAGTCAGGGCAAGTGCTTGTATAACAGCAATCCCTTGCGGATTTACTCTTTGCAACTCGGCAAGCTTCAGCCCTCGGCCAAGTGCAATGAATTCCTCGTGGGTTAAGCGTCGATCTCGAATCTTATCGCGATGGCGCTCAATACCATGCACAGGATTATCAGCACGAACTCCATGCTTCACGGCATACTGGAAAATACCGCCAAGCAGGCCCACAGTCCTTGTGGCCGTTCCCCGCCCTCCCTTTACAACTGACTTGCCGCGTGGCTTGGTTTTCTCAACTTTCTGGGTTTTGCCTGCGGCAATGTCATTCATGAAGCGCAGAATATCGGCGCGGGTAATATCCTTGACCTTTTTTCGGCCGAGCAGTGGTTTAATGTGACGTTCAATCCGGCCTCGATCCACATAGATTGTGGATTGCTTTTTGGCATAGCCGCCACGGGTCAGAATATTCCCGGCTAAGGCATCCTTATAATACTGGTCACATAGGTCTGCGACTGAAGAGGCCATGCGCTCGTCGCGTTTTAGCCGGCCAGGATCGACACCTTGAACAATGCTGCCCAGCAGTTTGAGTGCCTCTCCACGTGCCAACTCTGGTGTAAATGGCGCTCCATGTCGACCAATGGTTATCCATTGCTGCTGGCCCTTTACGGTGGCTTTCACAAAGTAGGTGATGGCGTCCTTTTGCCGTCGAGCGCCAAAGCCCTTGATCTCTGTATCGAACAGGTTTTGGCCTGGCTGAAGGGCCTCGACGACCCGCTTTGTAATCTTGGCTTTTGGCACCGATTACGACCCTTGCTCTTGCTTTCGTAGCTACAGCCTAGCTACAGGGAGACAGAGAATTCAAGGGTGAATGGAAGAAATTCGCAGAGAATATTTGCTGGAAAAATGGGAAAAATAGAACGGGATGGTACTCAATAGAAATGGCCTTTTCACGCTCCGAAGGCAGAGGTCACAAGTTCGAATCTTGTCGGGTGCGCCAATTTCCCTTGAAAAATTCGTCTACGGCCTCGGCCCGATCATGCTGCGTGGGTCGGCGAGGCGGTCATATTCCTCGGCGCTGAGCAGGCCGAGCGCGATGGCGGCTTGTTTCGGGCTGATATTCTCGGCGAAGGATTTGTTGACGATCTGCGCCACGCGGTCATAGCCGAGATGCGGGTTGAGCGCGGTGGCGAGCATGATGGAATGCTCGACATTGCGGCTGAGCGTGGCGGTATTCGGCTCGATGCCGGCCACCATGTCGTCGCCGAACAGCTTCGCCGCGTCGGCCAGCAGCGCGATGGAGCGCAGGATGTTGTGCACGATCACCGGCTTGGCGACGTTGAGTTCGAAATGCCCGGCCGCCGCTGCATGGGTCACAGTCACGTGGTTGCCCATCACCTGATAGCAGACCTGTAGCGTCGCTTCCGCCAGCGTCGGGTTGCGCTTGCCCGGCATGATCGATGACGTGAGGCCATCATGCGGCAGCAGCAATTCCGCCAGGCCGGCGCGCGGGCCGGAACCGAGGAAGCGGATGTCGTTGGCGATCTTGGCCAGCGAGACCGCGAGCGTGTTGAGCATGCCGCTGGCTTCCACCAGGGCGTCATGCGCGCCCATGCCCTCGAACTTGTCCGGGTTGGCGCGGAAGGGCTGGCCGCTTAAGGTCGCCAGTTCCTCGGCGAAGGCCACGTCGAAGCCGGCCTTGGCATTCAGCCCGGTGCCCACCGCCGTGCCGCCCTGGGCCAAGGCATAAAGCCGCGGCAGGGTATCGTTCAGCCGCGCCTGGCCGAGTTCGATCTGCCGTGCCATGGCGCCAAAACCCTGGCCCAAGGTCATCGGCGTCGCATCCTGCAGATGGGTGCGGGCGATTTTCACGATATCGGCCCAGGCCGCTGCCTTGATGCTGAGCTGGCTCTGCAGGCTGGCGAGCGCGGGCTTCAGCCGCCCGACCAGTTCCAGCACGGTGACAATGTGCATCACGGTGGGGAAGGTGTCGTTCGACGACTGGCCGCGATTGACATGGTCATTCGGATGCACCGGCTTCTTGGTCGCCAGCGGCTGGCCGAGCAATTCATTGGCGCGGTTGGCGATTACCTCATTGGCATTCATGTTGGTGGCGGTGCCGGAGCCGATCTGCCACACCGGCAGCGGGAAATGCGCGTCGAACTTGCCCTCCCAGACTTCGCGCGCTGCCTGCTCGATTGGCGCCACCAGGTCGGGCGGCAATTCGCCAAGCCGGGCATTGGCGCGCGCGGCAGCCAGCTTCTGCAGCCCGATGGCATGCACCAGGGCCGGCGGCAATTGCTCGTCGCCGATGCGGAAAAGCTGCAGCGCGCGCTGGGTCTGGGCGCCCCAGTATTTGTCGGCGGGCACGGCGACGCTGCCGAAGGCATCGCGTTCCTGGCGGGTCTCGGTCATGCTGTATCCTCGAATGCTTCGACGCGGAGCGAAATATCGGGCCGCGTCCTCTGCTACATTGCGCCGGTCGCCCCATTCTAGCGTGGAATTGTTGCCGATGTCGTTGTTTGCCGTTGATTCTCCTTCTTTGCTGATTTTCACCGCCCTGGTGCTATTGCTGGCCGGTTTCGTCAAAGGCGTGATCGGCTTAGGCTTGCCCACCATCTCGGTCGGGCTGCTCGGCCTGATCATGGCCCCGGTGGAAGCGGCGGCCTTGCTGGTGGTGCCTAACCTGGTCACCAATGTGTGGCAGTTGCTCGCCGGGCCGAGCGTGCGGGCGCTGGTGGCGCGGCTCTGGCCGATGATGCTCGGTGTATTGCTCGGCACCCTGGCCGGCGCGCAGTTCTTTCCGCTTGGTGCCTATGCCTGGGCCACGGCCTTGCTGGGTGTGGCGCTGGCGCTCTATGCCGGACTTGGACTGGCGGCGAAGCAATGGCCGCTCAAGCCCGAACAGGAAGCCTGGATGGGCCCGTTGGTCGGCTTCGCCACCGGCGTGGTGACGATCCTCACCGGGGTCTTTGTCATTCCCGCCGTGCCCTATCTGCAGGCCTTGAAGCTGGAGAAGGACGATCTGGTGCAGGCGCTCGGCCTGTCCTTCCTGGTTTCCACGGTGGCTTTGGCATTGGCGCTGTTTGGCAACGGCCTGTTCGCCACTGCCATTGCCGGTTCCTCGCTGCTCGCCCTGGTGCCGGCCTTGGGCGGCATGCTGATCGGCCAGGCCTTGCGCAACCGCATCTCGGCCACCAGCTTCCGCCGCTGGTTCTTCAGCGGCCTGCTGCTGCTCGGTGCTTATCTGGTGCTGAAGGCGCTGTGGTGAGCTATTCGCTCCAGCCGCCGCCGAGTGATTTGTAGAGATCGACCAGGGCGGTGAAGCGGGCCAGCATCGCCTGCGCCAGGGCATCGTTGGCCTGGAACACGGTGCGCTGGGCATCCAGCAGGTTCAGGAACGGCACGGTGCCGGCGCGGTAGCGCGCTTCCACGATGCGGTAGGCTTCGCGCGCCTGATCATAGGCTTCGCGGGCATAGCCCTGGCGCTGCGCCGCGTTGGCGGTGCCGGTCAATGCGTCTTCCACATCGCCGAAAGCGGTGACGGCGGCCTTGGCATAGGTTTCCGCCAGTTCGGCAAAGCGGGCGCGGTTCAATTCTTCCTGGCCCTCCAGCCTGCCACCCTCGAAGAGCGGCGCGGTGATCGAGGCGGCCAGCGAATAGAGCGCGCTTTGCGGCTGCAGCAGGGTATGCAGGGCTGTGCTTTGCAGGCCGCCGGAAGCCGTGAGGGCCAGGCTTGGCAGCCTTGCCGCCTCGGCCACGGCAATATCCCGGTTGGCGGCCAGCAGGTCGGTTTCGGCCTTGCGGATATCGGGGCGGCGGGCCAGCAGGGTAGAAGGCAGGCCGGCCTTCACGCCCGGCAGCCGCAGGTCGTCCAGCGATTGCGCCGTGACGCTGAAGCCCTGCGGTGCGCGGCCGAGCAGCAGCGCCAGCGCGGTCAGGGTCTCGCGCTCGCTCTGGCGCAGCACCGGAATGGTGGCGCGCTGGGTCGCCACGCTGTTGCGCTGCTGTGCCACTTCCAGGTCGGAGGCAGCGCCAAGCTGGCGCTGGCGCTCCAGCACATTCAGCACGTCCTGGGCATTCTGCAGCGTGTCTTCCGCCAGGCGGATACGGTCGCGCAGCGAAAGCAGTTGAAAATAGCTGGCGGCGAGATCGGCATGCAGGGTCAGCATCACGGTTTCGCGGTCGTAGCGGCTGGATTGCAGCCGCGCCAGGGCGGTATCCGAGGCAGCACGGTTGCCGCCGAACAGGTCGACCTGGTAACCGGCGGTCAGCCCGGTATCAAAGGTATTGCGCACGATGCGGCCCGAACTGGCGCGCTGCGTGCTGCCGGAAGAGGTCGAGGACGACGGCGACCAGGAGCGGCTGGCGCCGCCATCGGCTCCCAGTGTCGGCAGCAGGGCGGCGCCGGCAATCTTCGCAGAAGCTTCGGCCTGGCGGATACGGGCCATGGCGGCGCCGAGGTCGCGGTTGCCGGTTTCGGCGGCACTCATCAGGCCATCGAGTTCGCTGCTGCCGAAATCGCGCCACCAGGTGGTGTCGGGCCACAGCCCGGCGCCGGCATTGCCGGCATCCCAGGCGGCAGGCGCGGCGGTCTGCGGTTTCACGAACGGGTCGCCGATATCGCAGCCGGCGAGAGCAAGGGAGGCTACAAGCAGCGCGGCCATCGGGGCGCGGCGGGAAAGCTTGGTCATCTGGGTCATTCCGAAGCGAGGGCGACCACGGGGTCGAGGCCGGCGGCCTTGCGCGCCGGTAGATAGCCGAATGTGAGGCCGGTGAGGAAGGCGCAGCCGAAGGCCAGCAGCACCGGTCCAGTGGAATAGATCACCGGCTTGCCGAAAGCCTCGAACACCGCCGTGGCACCAAGGCCGAGCAGCACACCGATGATGCCGCCGAGCGTGCAGATCGCCAGCGCTTCGGTATTGAATTGCAGCAGGATATCCAGCCGCCGGGCTCCGGTGGCCATGCGCACGCCGATCTCGCGGGTGCGCTCGGTGACGCTCACCAGCATGATGTTCATCACGCCGATGCCGCCAACGATCAGCGAGATGATGGCAATAGAGCCAAGCAGCAGGGTGAGAGTGTTCTGCGTCTCGGTGGCGGTCTGCAGGATCGCCGCCATGTTGCGGATCTGGAAATCCTCGGCACGGTGGCGGCCGATCAGCGTCTGGCGGATCGCTTCCTGGGTCTCGTCGATGCGAGCCACATCCTTCACCTGCACAGTGATGGTGCGCACGTAGCGTTGGCCGAACAGCCGCAGCATGCCGGTGGATAGCGGCACCAGGATGGTGTCGTCCAGGTCGGTGCCAAAGGGCGAGGCGCCCTTGGCGTCCAGCACGCCGATCACCAGGAAGGGGATATTGTTGACCAGCACATACTTGCCGAGCGGATCGGTGCCGGCATCGAACAATGCCTTCACCGTGGTTTGGCCCAGTACCGCGACGGGGGCAAAATTCCGTACATCCTCGTCGTTGAAAAACACACCGGAGGCGATCTTCCAGTCGCGCGCCTCGGCGAAGCCAGCGCCGGCGGCATTGGCCTGAGTCAGGTAGTCGTTGCTGCCGAAGCGCAAAGTGACCTGACCGGTATATTCGCCCACGGCAACATTCACATTGGCCAGTTCGGCGATGGCGTCGGCATCCTCGGCCACCAGTGTGGCGGTGATGCCGCCGGCCTGACGCATGTTCGGCGCACCGGGCCGGATCAGCAGCAGATTGGTGCCCATGGCGGAGATACGGTCGAGCACCGATTGGCGGGCGCCGTCGCCGATCGCCAGCATCGCCACCACGGAAGCAACGCCGATGATGATGCCGAGCAGGGTGAGCAGCGTGCGCAGCAGATTGCTATGCAGCGCCTGCAAAGCCATGCGGCTGGCTTCCAGCAGGCTGGCGCTGGGCGCCTTGCGGCTGGCGGCGTTGTGGCGTGGCAACGCGCCGGTAACCTCGGCTTCATCCAGCCGTGTATCCGAAACGATGTTGCCATCGCGGATTTCCACCACGCGCCTGGCCTGGCGAGCCACTTCGGCATCATGGGTGATGAGCAGGATGGTATGGCCGCGCTGGTTCAGATCGCGCAGCAGCTTCATCACTTCGGCGCCGCTTTTTGAGTCGAGCGCGCCGGTCGGCTCATCGGCCAGGATCACCGGGCCGCCATTCATCAGCGCGCGGGCGATGGAAACGCGCTGCTGCTGCCCGCCGGAAAGCTGGGTCGGCTTGTGGTCCAGCCGCTCGGCGAGGCCGAGGCCGGAGAGCAGCTCCACGGCGCGGTCATGCCGCGCTTCGCGGTTCAGGCCGGCATAGATCGCCGGCAGTTCCACATTGGCGGTGGCACTGGCCGATGGCAGCAGATTGTATTGCTGGAAGATGAAGCCGAAGGCTTCGCGGCGCAGCAGGGCGCGGCCATCGGCATCCAGCGCCGAAACCTCACGGCCCTCGAAACGGTAGCTGCCGGAGGTCGGGCGGTCGAGCAGGCCGATCAGGTTCATCAGCGTCGACTTGCCCGAGCCCGAGGCACCCATGATAGCGACGAATTCGCCGGGATGGATATCCAGCGAAATGCCATGCAGCACCTCGACGCTGATGTCGCCGCGACTGAAGCTCTTGGTGATGCCTTGCAGCGAGATCAGTGGAATGTCAGGAGATACGGGTGCCGCCGGGCGCTGCAGCGGGAGTTGCGCGGTCATAGGCGGGGTGTCCTGGCGAAGCTGCCCCCGGGGGCGCTGGCGCCGCGCGGCTGGTCGAGCACCAGTTCATCGCCGGCTTTAAGGCCGGAGCGGATTTCCGTCATCACCCGGTTGTTGGCGCCGATCTCGACGCTGCGCTCCACTGGCTGGCCGTTTTCCATCACCCGGGCGGTATAGCGGTTGCGGCTGCCCGGCATCTGGCGCAAAGCGGCCAGCGGCACCACGGGCACATTCTCGGCATGGGCGACGATGAAGAAGACCTGGGCGCTCATCTGCGGCAGCAGGTCCTGGCCCGGATTCGGCACGTCGAACAAGGCTGAATAAAGCACCACGTTGTTCACCACCTGGGGCGTGGGCAGAATCTGGCGCAGCGTACCGGTGCGGCGGCGGTTGGGCTGGCCCAGCGTGGTGAAATAGGCAGGCATGCCGATTTTCAGGCGCGAGACATCGGCTTCCGATACCTGGGTCTGCACTGTCATCGTATCCAGGTCGGCGATGCGCAGGATAATCGGCGCCTGCTGATTGGCATTCAGGGTCTGGCCCTGGCGCGCGGTCACGTCGATCACCGTGCCGGTCATCGGTGCGTAGATCTTGGTATAGCTCAGGTTGGCGAGGTCGCCCTTGAGCGTCGACTCGGTCTGCTGCACCTGGGCATTCAGGGCGTCGATCTGCGCCGTGATCGCTTTCAGGTTGGCTTCCGCGGTATCGAAGCTGTCCTCGCTGGTGGCGCGGTCGGCAAGCAGGCGGCGCTGGCGCTCGAACTGCTTCTGCGCCAGTTTCTGCTGCACACTCTTCTCGGCGATCTGGGCCTTGAGATTGAGCAGTTGTGCCTGGTCGGCACTGACCCGCGCCTCATAGACGGTGGGGTCGATCTGGGCGAGCAACTGGCCTTTTTCCACCCGGGCGCCGAAATCGACCAGGATCTGGCGGAGCTGGCCGGAAACCTGGGTGCCGACATCGACATAATTCAGCGGCTGCAGGGTGCCCACCGCTGAAACGGTGTCTTCCACCAGGCCGAGCGCCACGGTCTGGGTGCGGGGCGGGGCTGCCGTATTGGCGCGGGCCTGCCAATACCACCAGCCGCCACCGGCAACGCCGGCCAGCAGGACTATGGTAGCGAGGTATTTGACGGTGCGAGACATGGGCATTCTACATAAGCTTACTGGGGAGGTGGTTGAGCATCATAGTTTATCACGCCGTCCGGCTGCCAATCCTACGGCTGTAGCGGGGCTTTTCATGTAACAGATGATGACAGTGACAGGTAGAACAAGCCCCGCCACGGAAGTTGCATTTTCATGCATTTCGGGTCTTAGCGATAAGTAATTGGCTTTCCTATACCCCTCCCGCCTACGCTGAGGTATGTCGCAATCCGCGCCCGACACGCAGGCCATCGGCCTCGTCCTTGCCCAGCTCGATACCCACGGCATCGCTGCCTGCTACATCGACGCTGCCGAGCGGTTGCAGCTTTGGAATCAAGCGTATCTGCGGTTTTTCCCCGAGCATATCGGCATTGTCCATGCCGGCTGGCCCTACATGGACAATCTGCGCCACTATTTCACCACCAATCACAGCCATGCCACCAGCCCGCAGCAGTTGGAGGACATGATCGCTACTTCCGTGATGCGCCACCGCACCCAGAGCGGGCCGCTGGATTTCCAGAAACTCGATGGCCGCTGGTTGCGCTCCCAGGTCAACCGCTTCGACGATGGCGGCATGGTGAAGACCTGGGCCGATGTCACCGCCGAGGTGCTGCATTCCGAAAGTTCGGTGATCGAGGCGTTGTCCACCCTGCAGCAGGCCTTGCTCTGCTACGACCAGGAGGGCCGCTTCCGTTTTGCCAATAACCGCGCCAGCAGTTTCTTTCCCGCCCTGATCAGCCGGTTCCGTCCCGATTCCGGCTTTGCCGATCATCTGCGGCATCTCTCGGCTGAGACCGAGGCGAGCGAGGACCGCGACATCCTGCGCCAGCTTGCCGCGCGTTCCTGGCCGGCCGATCCCGGCCCGTATCAGCCGCTGCTGATCAACATGCGCGGCGGCCGGGTGGTGCAGTTGGAGATGACGCCGACCCGCGATGGCGGGCTCACAGCGGTCTGGACCGACATGACCGAGGCGCATCGGCTGCTGGCCGAACGCAGCCGGGCCGAGGCCGAGGCCACTGCCAAGTCTGAATTCCTGGCCGTGATGAGCCATGAAATCCGCACGCCGCTGAATGGCGTGCTGGGTGCCATCGGCCTGCTCGACCGCGTTACCCTGGCGCCGCGCGACCGCGATCTGCTGGATACCGCGCGTGGTTCGGCCGAGCATTTGCTGCATCTGCTGAACGATATCCTGGATTTTTCCAAGCTCGAGGCCGGCCGCGTCGAGTTGGAGGAAGTCGATTTCGATCTCCGTCGCCTTGTCGAAGGCCTGGCGGCATCGCTGCGGAGCCGCGTCGCCGAGAAGGGCCTGCAACTCGACTGGAAGGTGGCGCCGGAATTGCCGGCGATATTGCGGGGTGACCCTGGCCGGCTGCGCCAGGTGCTGCTGAACCTGCTGGGCAATGCCATCAAGTTCACGGAGCGCGGCTGGGTGCGGCTGGAAGCCGGGCTGGACCCCGCCAGCGGCAAGCTGCAATTCAGCGTCGCCGATTCTGGCATCGGCATCGCGCCGGAAGTCCGCCCGCTGCTGTTCCGGCATTTCACCCAAGGCGACCGTTCGATCACCCGGCGCTATGGCGGTACTGGCTTGGGCCTTGCCATCTGTGGCCAGCTTGCCGCGCTGATGCAAGGCGAGATCACGGTGGAGAGCGAATTGGGCCAGGGCAGTGTGTTCCGCTTCAGCCTGCCGATCCATGCCGGTGCCGCTGCGCCGGCGCAGCCTTCGACACAGCCGCTGGTGGAGATGGCGCGGCGCGGCGCTGCCCTGCGCATCCTGGTGGCGGAGGACAACCCGACCAACCAACTGATCCTCTCAACCATGCTGCATGAACTTGGTCATCAGGTCGCGATTGCCGACAATGGCCTGGAAGCCTGCGCACGGCTGCGCCAGGATCGTTTCGATATCGTGCTGATGGACATGCAGATGCCTGAAATGGACGGCATGGCGGCCAGCCGCACCATACGTGCCATGGCGGAACCCTATGCCTCGGTGCCGATCATCGCCATCACCGCCAATGCGCTGGCGGGCGACCGCGAACGCTGCCTTGCCGCCGGCATGGATGGCTACATCACCAAGCCGATTGACCTGCCGCTGCTGATTCAGGCCATGGATCAGGCCCTGCACCGTCGACCGGCGGCGGTGGCCCGGGCTGCGGCACCGAGCCTGGGGGCCGACCTCACGCCGGCCGCCGCCAAGGCGCTTGGCGCCCTGGCCGACAAGCTGAAGCTCACCGGCGCCGCCCGCTGATCCGCCTTCCTCGCGCCGCTGCCTGCGGTTATCCTGCCCGGTAGAGAATAAAAATCCGCCGGGAGGAACAGCATGGCCAAGGGATTCGCGTCGACCAACGACCTGGAGGAAAAGGTCGTTTCCTTCACCCAGCTTGGCGAAGGACTCTACGCCTTCACCGCCCAGGGCGACCCCAATACCGGCGTCATCGTCGGCGATGATAGCGTGATGGTGATCGATGCCCAGGCAACGCCGACAATGGCCGCCAGCGTGATCGAGTATATCCGTGGCGTTACCGATAAGCCGATCAAGTATGTGGTGCTGTCGCATTACCATGCTGTGCGCGTGCTGGGTGCGTCTGCCTATGGCGCCGAGCAGGTGATCGCTTCGGATGCCACGCGCGGCCTGATTGTCGAGCGCGGCCAGGAGGATTGGGATTCCGAATATGGCCGCTTCCCACGCCTGTTCCGATCCGCCGAGAGCATTCCCGGCCTGACCTGGCCGACCATGACCTTTCCGCGCAAGATGAGCATCTATCTCGGTCGCCGCCGTGTTGACCTGATGCATCTCGGGCGCGGCCATACAGCAGGCGATATCGTTGCCTGGGTACCCGATGCCGGCGTGATGTTTTCCGGCGATCTGGTCGAGTACCATTCCGCCTGCTATTGCGGCGACGCGCATTTCGCCGACTGGCCGAAAACCCTTGATGCAATTGCCGAATTCAATCCGGCGGCCTTGGTGCCGGGGCGCGGCGATGCGCTGGTGCATCGCGATCAGGTTGGCGACGGCCTGAAACTGACCCGCGATTTCCTCACCACGCTTTATGGCTCGGTAGCAGAAAGCGCCGCCAAGGGCTTGCCGCTCAAGGATGCCTTCGACCGCGCCAATGCCGCCATGGCGCCGCGTTTCGGCAATTTCGCCATCTTCGATCATTGCATGCCGTTTAATGTCGCCCGGGCCTATGACGAGGCCAGTGGCTTGGCGCATCCGCGCATCTGGACTGCCGAACGCGACCAGGATATGTGGGCGAGGCTGCAGGGGTGATTCCGGCTGAGATTGTCGTCGGCCTTAGCAATATGGGGTTGGGCCGGCCGCTGAGTGGCGAGCCGCTCACCGGCGGCGTGTCTTCCGATATCTGGCGGATCGAACTCGAGAGCGGCCCGGTTTGCGTAAAGCGCGCCTTGCCGAAGCTGCGCGTTGCCGCCGATTGGCAGGCGCCGGTGGAGCGCAACCGCTACGAGGCACGCTGGATGCAGGTGGCGGCCAGTGCGGCGCCGGCCGCAGTGCCGGCTTTGCTGGGGCAGGATGAGGCTACCGGCTGCCTTGCCATGGCCTACCTGCCGGCGGAGCAGCATCCGCTCTGGAAGGCGCAGCTGCGCGATGGCCTGGCCGATGCGGATTTCGCCGCCGCGGTGGCCGGCAAACTTGTGGCGATCCATGCCGCCACTGCCAACAGCGCGGCAATAGCTGCTGATTTCCCCACCGACCGGATCTTTTTCGATATCCGCCTCGATCCCTATCTCGGTGCCACCGGGCGGGCGCATGGCGATCTCGCGGCCTGCTTCCAGGCGCTGATCGCCACCACCCAGGGCAATAAACGCGCCCTGGTGCATGGCGATGTCAGCCCGAAGAATATCCTGGCCGGCCCGGTGGGGCCGGTTTTTCTGGATGCCGAATGTGCCTGGTATGGCGATCCAGCTTTCGATCTGGCCTTCTGCCTCAATCATCTGCTGCTGAAAAGCCTCTGGAACCGTGCTGCCCATGGCGCTTTTCAGGCCTGTTTCGCGGCACTCCACCGGCGTTATCTCGCCGGTGTGACCTGGGAGCCGCCGGCGGTGCTGGAGGCGCGCGCCGCCGCCTTGCTGCCCGGGCTGCTGCTGGCACGGGTGGACGGCAAGTCGCCGGTGGAATATGTCACCCGTGACGAGGACAGGGAGCTGGTGCGCCGGGTGGCGCGGCCGCTGCTTCTCGACCCGCCGGTGCGGCTGGCAGCCGTGGCGGCGGCCTGGAACGGGGAATTCGGCGCATGAGCGCGAGACAGATCGTTACGGTGCAGGGCCGGCGGGTGTGGGATTCGCGCGGTCGGCCAACCGTGGAGGCGGACGTGACGCTCGCCGATGGCAGCAGCGGGCGCGGCATTGCGCCGGCCGGCGCCTCGCGCGGGCGGCATGAGGCCATCGATCTGCGCGATGGCGGTGTGGTGTTCGGCGGCTTCGATGTCGGCCAGGCGGTGGCGCATGTGAACGGCGTTCTCGCCGATGCCGTGCGCGGCCTCGATGCGGGTGACCAGGCGACTGTGGATGCGGCGCTCTGTGCCGCAGATGGCACGCCGAACAAGGCACGGCTTGGCGGCAATGCGGTGATCGCCGTATCGCTGGCGGTGCTGCAGGCAGCAGCCGTGGCCGAGAAGCTGCCGCTTTGGCGCTATCTCGCCGGCGATGCCGATGTGGCTTTGCCGCTGCCTGAGATCCAGATTTTCGGCGGCGGCGCCCATGCGGCACGGCGTGTCGATATCCAGGATTTCATGGTCATGCCGCTCGGCGCGCAGAGTTTCGACGAAGCCATGGTGATCACGGCTGAAATCTACCGCGCCGCCGGCAAGCTGATGGCGGATGCCGGCAAGCTCGCCGGCGTCGCGGACGAGGGCGGCTTCTGGCCCAGCTTCGAGTCGAACGAGCAGGCGCTCGACATGCTGACCCGCGCCATTGAGGCGGCCGGCTACCGGCCCGGCGAGGGCGCGGCGATTTCGCTGGATATCGCGGCCTCCGAATTTCATGATGGCCGGGATTACGTGCTTGGACTCGAGCACCGCCGGCTGGCGACGCCGGAAATGATCGACATGCTGCTCGGCTGGCTCGGACGCTACCCCATCGTTTCGATTGAAGACCCGGTGGCGGAAACCGACGCGGAAGGCATGCGGGCCTTCACCAGGGCAGTACGCGGCCGCTGCCAGGTGATCGGCGATGATTACCTGGTGAGCAATGCCGCGCGCACGGCAGCCGCGATTGCCGGCGGTGACTGCACCGCTGTACTGCTGAAGCCGAACCAGGCCGGTACAGTGAGCGAAACCGCCGCCACCATGCGCGTGGCGAAAGCCGCCGGCTGGGGCCGTATCGTCTCGGCGCGCTCGGGCGAGACAGAGGACGTTTCCATCGCCCATCTCAGCACTGGCTGGAATGCCGGCCAGCTTAAAGTCGGCTCCTTCGCGCGCTCCGAACGCATGGCGAAGTGGAACGAGGTGCTGCGTATCGAGGAAGCCATGGGCAGCCGGGCGCGCTTCTGGGGCCGCGCTGCCCTGGCCTTCGGGTGAAGGCCATGATCCAGGTGACGCAGCGGATTGCGCTCCGCGACGACGAAATCCAGTTGAGCTTCATCCGTGCTTCCGGGCCGGGCGGGCAGAATGTCAATAAGGTATCGTCGGCCGTGCAGTTGCGCTTCGATGCCAAGGGCTCGCCTTCATTGCCCGAGGAGGTGCGTGCCAAGCTGCTCACCCTGGCGGGTCAGCGGCTGACCAATGACGGCGTCATCGTCCTCACCGCGCAGGCACACCGCAGTCAGGAGCGTAACCGCGAGGACGCGATTGCCCGCCTCGTTGACCTGATCCGTCAGGCGACGCACAAGCCGAAGCCACGCCGCGCCACCAAGCCGACCAAGGGCTCGCAGCAGCGGCGCATGGATTCAAAGGCGAAGCGCGGCAACGTGAAAGCCAACCGCGGCCGCCCGAATCTGGATTAGGTTTCAGTGCGCAAGCTGAGCCCGCGCGCGTCAGCGCGCAAGCTGAGCCTGATCGGCAGTCAGCAGCCGGTAGCCAACGCCGAGTTCGGTGGCGATGTAGCGCGGGCGGGTCGGATCGGGTTCGATCTTCTGGCGCAGCTTGCGCATGAAGATGCGCAGGTAATGCACATCTTCGGCATGGGCAGCGCCCCAGACATGGCGCAAGAGCTGGTCATGGGTCAGCACCTTGCCGGCATGTAGCGCAAGCTGGCTCAGCAGCTTGTATTCCTTGGGCGAGAGCCGCACCGGCTCGCCGCGCATCGATACCACGCGGTGTGCCATGTCGATGGCCAGTTCGCCGACATTGAATACCGGCTCGCCGGTCACCGCATCGGCCTTGCGCCGGCGCATCAGTGCCTTCACGCGAGCGACGAATTCCGCCATGCCGAATGGCTTCACCACGTAATCGTCGGCGCCGAGTTCGAAGGCCCGTACTTTCTCCACCTCGCGGTTGCGTACCGAGAGGATGAAGACCGGCACCGCGCTCCATTCGCGCAGGCGGTTCAGCACATCCAGGCCGTCCATGTCGCCAAGTTGCAAATCCAGTACCACCAGGTCGGGTGGCGAGGCGGCGGCGAGTCGCAAGCCTTCCTGGCCGGATTCGGCTTCGGCGACATCGTAACCGTGCACCGACAGGCCGGTGCGCAGGAAACGGCGGATCGGCGCTTCGTCGTCGATCACCAGGATTTTCTGGATCGTATTCTTCTGGGTCATCATGCCTCCAACGCCGGTTCAGCCGGCGGTACTGGTAGGGAAATACGGAAAATGGAGCCTTGGCCCGGACCCGGGCTGCTGGCCGTGAGCGTGCCGCCATTGGCTTCGACGAAGGCGCGGCTGATCATCAAGCCAAGGCCCTTTCCGGCAGGGCGCGGCTCCAGGCCATCGCCGCTACGGCCGGCGCGATAGAAAGGTTCGAAGATGCGCTCGATCTCGTCGGCACCAATGCCGATGCCTTGATCGGCGATTTCGATCACCACGCGCTCGCGGCCCATTTCGGTCTGCTGGCGTGCGGTGAGGCTTACGCTGGTACCGGCGGGGGCGTATTTCGACGCATTCTCCAGCAGGTTTTCCAGCGCGTGTTCCAGCATCAGGGCATCGAGATGCAGCATCGGCAGGTCTACGGGCAGCGATACCTCGACGTGATGCGCGCGCAGCACGCGGGCGGTGTGGCGCAGCACGGCGTCGACGATATCGGCCAGTTCCAGCCGCTCCAGCTTCGGCACCAGTTCGCCGGCACCGATCTGGCTCATGTCGAACAGTTTGGAGAAGTTTCGCCCCAAGCGTTCGCTTTCCTCGCGGATGGTGCCGAGCAGTTCGACGCGCTGCGGCTCGTCCACTAGGCTGCCGAAGCTTTCCAGCGTCGAGGCAGCGCCGATAATGGCCGCCAGCGGTGTTTGCAGATCATGGCTGATGGCGCCGATCACGGCTTCGCGCAGCCGCTCGGCATGCTTGGCGACGCGGGCATTTTCCATCGCCAGGGCAAGTTGCGCACGTTCCAGCGCGGTGGCCGCCTGATCCAGCAGCGCGGCGCCGTAATCGGTTTCGCCGATGGCACCGAGATCGTCGCGCCGTCGCGCCAGCAGGCCGATGGCGCGGCCACCGGCGCGCAGGAAGTGAAAGCGCCACGGGCCGACATCCGCCTGCACCCGCGCTGCACCGGAAGCCAGGGCGTCATTCCAGGCCTTGCGTGCTTCCTCGAACGGCAACGGCTGCTGTTGCGCAGCGGCGCTGGAGGCAATCGGCTCCAGGCTGCCGCGCTGCGGTTCGAACAGATGCGCCGGTTTCGCGGCACCGCCAAGATGCTCGACAATCACCCGGCCGACGCCGGCCGGATCGGCGGTATCGGCCAAGCGGCGGCTGAAACGCTGCAGGTCGGCGAGATCGGCCTCACGGCGTCGGGCTTCCAGCGCGTGGCGGCGTGCGAAGGCAGCAAGGTGGCTTGCCACCACCGCCACGGCGGTGAACACCACCAAGTCGACCAGCTCCTGCGGTTCGCCGATATGCAGATTGTAGAACGGCTTGTAGAAGAAGAAGCTCGATACCGCGACCGCCAGCACAGCGGCGAACAGTGAGGGCCCCAGGCCCCAGGCAATGGCGCTGGCCAGCACGGCGGGCAGAAACACCACGCTCAGGTGGTCGATCGGCAGCAGCAGTTCCAGCACATGCGCGATCAGTCCGCAGACCGCAGTGAGTGCAGCACTGCCGAGCACCGGCGCCACGCGGTGCCCCATCCAGCGGGGCCGCATATCCGGCTCTCCGGTATCTGAGACATGGAAAAAGACAGGCATGGCCATGCAGCGGCACCGCAACTCTTGGTATCGGCAGGCCAGTCTCCCGTAAACGCGCGCCCCCCGCAACCATGAGCAGGCAGGCGGCATGCGATGCCGTGCAACTGCAGGCATTACTTTTTGTTTATGCGGTGCGGGGGCTTTAGCCATGGAGAGTTTATGACCCCGCATGGGAGTCTGGAATCAGAGGCGTCAGGAATGCTGGCAGCGTACCCGGCAGCGTAAAAGGACCGGACCTGAACCATGAGCGAGGCGGTGGCAGGATTGGGGATGACAACGGCAGGCACAGGTGTTGCTGCCGGCTGGCGCCCCGTTGCCGCTGCGGCATTAGGCAGCCTGTTCGAATGGTATGATTTCTATATCTACCTGTTGCTGGCGCCGGTGCTGGCCGGGCAGTTCTTCCCCCTGGGCAGTGAAACCGCTGCCCTGCTTGCGCTTTTTGCCACTTATCTTTCCGGCCTGCTGACCCGGCCGCTGGGAGCATTACTGTTTGGCCCGCTGGCGGATCGTCATGGCCGTCGCGCTGCCTTCCTGCTTTCCCTGCTGATTTCGGGCCTCGCCACGTTGCTGCTTGGCCTGCTGCCGGGTTTCGCCAGCATCGGTTGGGCGGCACCGATGCTGTTGCTGTTGTTGCGTGCGCTGCAGGGTATCAGCCTGGGCGGCGGCCAGGGGGCCGCCATTGCCTATGTCGCGGAGCAGGCGCCGCAGGCCCAGCGCGGCCAGGCCACCGGCTGGCTGCAGGCGGCAGGTTCGCTCGGCCTGCTGCTCGCCCTGCTGGTGCTGACCATAAGCCGGGCGGCATTCACCCCGGTAGAATTCGCCGAACTCGGCTGGCGGCTGCCGTTTCTTGGCGGTGTGCTGCTGCTGGGACTGTTCGCCATCACGCGCCTGCGCATGAACGAATCCAGCGTGTTCCAGCGGCTGCAGGCCGAGGGCCGCAATGCCGATGCACCTTTGCGCGAAAGCCTGTTCCGCTATCCCAATAGCCGCCTGGTGCTGCTGGTGCTGCTTGGTGCCACCGCCGGCCCGGCCGTGGTGTGGTATGCCGGCCACATCTACGCGCTGAATTTCCTCACCGAAACACTGAAGCTCGATACCGGCATTGCCTACGGCCTGGTCGGTGCGGCCCTGTTGCTGGCGGCTCCGGGCTATGTGCTGTTCGGCTGGCTCTCGGATCGCATTGGCCGGCTGCGCATCATCATGGCTGGCTGCCTGCTGGCGGCGGTGGGCTACTTCCCGCTGTTCAATGCGCTGAGCCATGCCGCGCATCCGGCTCTGGCGGATTTCCAGCGGCGCATACCGATTGCCATCGCTGCCGATTGCGGCACCGCATTTCCGATGCTGGCCGGGCCGGAGCGGAACGCTTGCGACCAGGCCCGTGATTTCCTGCTGCGCGCGGGCTTGAGCTTCCATAGCCAACCGGCCTTGCCCGGCCATGCCTTCACGCTGCGCGTCGGTGCGCGTGAATTGCACAGTTTCGATCCGCCGCGGCTGCTGGCCGTGATGCGCGATAGCGGCTATCCCGTCACAGCCGATCCGGCTCAGGTGAATTATCCGCTCAGTTTGCTGTGGCTGACGCTGCTGGCCTTGCTGGGTGCGATGGTGTTGGCGCCGCTGGCCGCTTTCCTGGCCGAAACCTTTCCGGCACGGCTGCGCGTCTCCTCGCTGTCGTTGCCGCTGCAGCTTGGTTTTGGTGGTTTCGGCGGTCTGCTGCTGCTGCTGGCGCCGGCCATGGTGATGGCGTCCGGCAATGTTTTCATGGGGCTTTGGTATCCAATCGCTATCGCGGTCATGTCGCTTGTCGTTGGTTCGTTGTTCCTCCGCGACAAGTTGGACCGCGACCTTCATGCCTGACTGAGCAGTCCTGCCCTGGCATGAGCCCGGCCGAACTCGTTTCGGCCGGGTATTTTTTTGCCCGCCGCAATGCTTGACCGCGGCCTGCTGCCGCGACGGATAATGCCACCAAGATCAATGAGGGAGGGTGTGATGACGCTGGAAGGTGGATGCTATTGCGGCAAGCTGCGCTATCGCGCCGAGGGCGATCCGATCATGAAGGCGCAATGCCATTGCCGCGAATGCCAGTATATCAGTGGCGGCGCGCCGAACCTGTTCATGCTCATGCCGGCCCAGGGCTTCAGCTATACCAGCGGCGAGCCGAAGTTATTCACCCGCAGCGATCTGGAGCAGCCGGTGACGCGGGAATTCTGCCCCGATTGCGGTACCCATCTGATCACCCGCCGTCCGGGTCTGCCGGCCGTGGTGCTGAAGATCGGCACGCTGGACGAGCCGGCAAAGTTCGGCGGGCCGAAAATGGCGATCTACACGATGGACCGGCAGGATTTTCACGTCATCCCGGAACAACTGCTGCAATTTGAAGGGTTGCCGCCCCGGCGGTAATGCCGGCGCCTGGCTGGTTTTAATCCACCGTGGCGTCGTCGGTCGGCATGTCCACCGGTACGCCCGGCTCGCTCTTGGAGCAGCGGATGGTCAGCGCGGTCTTCACATGCGCCACATTCTGCAACGCCGTCAGTTCCTTGGTCAGGAAGGTCTGGTAGGCGTCCCAGTCGCGGGCCACCACCTTGAGAATGAAATCGTTCTCGCCGGCCAGCATGTGGCATTCGCGCACCTGCGCCCAGCCGGCCACGGTTTGCTCGAAGGCCACCAGGTCATGCTCGGCCTGGCTGTTCAGGCCCACCATTGCGAACACGGTGACGCCGTAGCCGAGCAACTGGGCGTTCAACTCGGCATGGTAGCCCTTGATATAGCCAGCCTCCTCCAGCGCTCGTACCCGGCGCAGGCAGGGCGGGGCGGAAATCCCCACCCGTTGGGCGAGATCCACGTTGGTCATGCGGCCATCGGCCTGCAGATCGGCAAGGATCTTGCGGTCGATCTGATCGAGCTTAACTTTTTGCATAAAAATTCCTACTGGCGCCCCGTCGCGCAATAATATTATACAAATGCCACCCGTTCCAAGGGGGTGGGCAGGGAAAAAACGAGGCCGAAGCGATTTATGTGGGGCGGTCGCAGTGCTACCGTCCCGCCGCACGCTTTCAGACTAAAGGCCCAGGCCCGCATGGCGCTCAAATTCGAGACGTTTTCCAACCAGGACGCCCGTGGCGGCTGGCGTCCGGGCAATAATTTCGGCGGCCATAGCCTGTTCAAGGCCTTAGGGCACCCCCGCACCATGGCGCAGGGACGGGAACTCGCCGCCAGTCTGGCAAAATTCCAGCGCCTGGTGGTCTACGACCCGGAACCCTCGCCGGCTGCCGAGCATTTCAATGCCTTCTTCCCGGTGCCGCGCGACAATCTCGCTGCCGTGCTGGTGCAGCGCGTGGAGGATATCGGCCAGACCCGGCTTGGGCTCACCACCCGGCCAGTAACCGACATCAAGGCGCTCAAGCCCGATGGCGTGCTGATCACGGCGTTTGACGCGCAACTGTTGGCCAAGCAGATCGAACGCCTGCTGCCGCCGGGCTGCGAGGTGCTGACGCTTGATGCCATGCGGCTGCCCGATACCTGGCTCAGCAATCGCGGTCGCTACCTCGATCCGATCAATTTCGCCACCAATTTTGCTTTCCTGCGCGATGAAGCTGCCAGCGCGGCCAATGGCAACGATGGCCTGCATACCAAGGTGGTGACGGCGAATTACTGGACCGGCTATGGCGCCGAGGCACCGGCTTTGTGGTGCTGCCTGTTTGGTGCCGATGGCCGCGTGCTGGCGGAATGGACCGAGGAAAATCTTGGCGGTGCCTTCCACTCCATTGCCATCGACAGCCGTGATGTGCGCCAGCGTTTCGGCCTCGACGATTTCGTCGGCTCGCTGTTTCTGCATGCCCTGCGCGTGAGGGGCCATGATGTGGTCAAATACGCGCTCGACAGTTTCTCTGATTCGGGCCTGCAGCTTTCCTGCACCCATGACGCCAATGCCTGGCCGGCGGATCTCTATGCCGGCGTGCCGGCGCCGAAGGATGGCGAGAAGCTGCTGCTCTGGGTACAGAACAGCCACCCACTGACCATTCCGGCCGGCGCCATCGGCATCAATCTGATGGGTGCTCAGGCGATCTCCTGGTATGGCCAGGAAGTGCCGCCATTCGGCACCGTGGCGGTGGATCTCGGTGCGCTGCTGCCCGAGGCGCGTTTCCCGGACCAGATCGAAATTCAGGCCGGGCGCTATTTCGTGCGCCCGCGCTACGAAATCGTGCAGGGCGAGGGCAATGCCAAGCCGGGTCGCCGGCGCATCGCGCATGCCAATGTCGAGCGTATCGACCTCAAGCCGGATCCGAATTTGCCGAAGCTCGGCGGCCTGATCGGCAAGGGTTACATCATGCCGCTGCCGATCCTGCCGGTGGATGAATGGCGTTCGGTGACCTTGCCGACGCCGATGTCGACGGCGCAGAACGAACTGCCGCTGCGCGTGGCCTTGATCGACGCTTCCGGCGAGACGGTGGCGGAGGAGTATCTCGGCCGTCTGGCGCGGCGCGAGTCGCGGCCCGCCGATATCGATGCCTGGGTGAAAGCTGCCGGCAAGGCCATGCCCTCAGGCTACGGCCATGTGGAATATCTCTACGACTTCCGCGAGGGCGGCGAAGGCGATGGCTGGCTGCATGCGCTCGGGCTTTATGAGCAGCGCGCCTCCGGCCATCAGGCCGAAACTATTTTCGGCGCGCATATCTACAATATGCCGATCACCTACCGCGACGAGCCGCAGAGCTACACGCACCGGCCGCCGGGGCTGACAACCCGGCTGTTCCTGCGGTTGGGCGATGCTCCTTTCGACTCGATCTGCCATCTGGTCTATCCGGCCTCGCTGCCGGCCGACAGCTACGGCCCTGGTGCCTCGGAGACCAAGCTGACCCTGTTCGATGGCCAATACCGCCCGGTGGCGGAGTGCGACATTGCCATTCCCCATGGCGGCTCCTATTTCTTCAAGGTATCAGCGCTGTTTGGCGAGGCGGCGCGTCAGCGCGCCGGCGCCGGCGCCTGGGTTCAGGTCCGCGATGTTACCTGCCGGCTGTTCGGCTTCCATGGCCTGCAGCACGGCCGGCAGAGCTTCTGCCTGGATCATATGTTCGGCTTCTGACGCGCTGCCAGACGAGTGACGCACTGCGAGACGAGAAAGTTAAAGAGATGGCACAGACCTTTCGCACCAAAGTCCTGATCCTCGGTTCCGGCCCGGCCGGCGCCACCGCTGCGATCTATGCCGCGCGCGCGTCGCTGAAGCCGATCATGGTGCATGGCCTGCAGCCTGGCGGCCAGCTCACCATCACCACGGATGTCGAGAACTATCCCGGGTTCGCCGAGGTGATCCAGGGCCCCTGGCTGATGGAGCAGATGGAAGCTCAGGCCAAGCATGTCGGCACCGAGATCATTCATGACATCATCACCGAGATCGACCTCTCGAAGCGGCCTTTCGTCGCCAAGGGCGATTCCGGCGATAGCTACATCGCTGACGCGCTGATCATCGCCACGGGTGCCCAGGCGCGCTGGCTCGGCCTGCCGAGCGAGCAGGCTTTCCAGGGTTTCGGTGTTTCCGCCTGCGCCACCTGCGATGGCTTCTTCTTCCGTGGCAAGAAGGTGGTGGTGGTCGGCGGCGGCAATACCGCCGTGGAAGAAGCGCTCTATCTCACCAATCACGCGGCGGAAGTCACCGTGGTGCATCGCCGCGACGGTTTCCGCGCCGAGAAGATCCTGCAGGATCGCCTCTTCGCCAATCCGAAGATCAAGGTGGTGTGGGACCATGTGATCGACGAGATCCAGGGCGGCGAGGAGCCGAAGGGCGTCAATGCCGTGCGGCTCAAGAACGTGAAGACCGGCGCGGTGCAGACGCTCGCCACCGATGGCGTGTTCATCGCCATTGGCCATACGCCGAATACCACGCTGTTCCAGGGCCAGTTGCCGCTGGATGCGGAAGGCTACATCACCACCAAGCCGGGTACGACGCAGACAACCATTCCCGGCGTATTCGCGGCCGGCGATGTGCAGGATAAAATCTATCGCCAGGCGGTAACGGCGGCCGGTACCGGTTGCATGGCGGCGCTGGAAGCGGAAAAATTCATCGCGGAGCATTCGCACCACGCCGCCGAAGCGGCTGATTAACCCCCCGGCGTGGGGGAGGGGGCAACAGAACGATGTCGGCGCTGGACTGGGACAAGCTGCGCATTTTCCATGCGGTCGCGGAGGCTGGCAGCCTCACCCATGCCGGCGAGCAACTCGGCCTGTCGCAATCGGCAGTGAGCCGCCAGATCGGCGCGCTGGAAACCCAGCTCAACACCACGCTGTTCCACCGCCATGCCCGTGGCCTGATCCTCACCGAACAGGGTGAATTGCTGTTCCGCACCGCGCGCGACATCTTCTCGCGCCTGGCGGTGGCGGAAGCGATGATTGCCGACAGCAAGGACAAACCGTCTGGCGACCTGCGCGTCACCTCCACCGTCACCTTCGGCACCGTCTGGCTGGCACCGCGGCTGAAGGAATTCATGGATCTCTATCCTGATATCCGCATCTCGCTGCTGGTGGACGATCACGAACTCGATCTCTCGATGCGCGAAGCGGACGTGGCGATCCGCATGTGGAAGCCGACTCAGTCCGATCTGGTGCAACGCAAGCTGATCACCGTGCATAATCACATCTATGCGTCGGTGGATTACGTGACACGCCATGGCGCGCCGCAGACCGTGGCGGATCTCGATCGCCACCGCATCATCGTTTACGGTGAGGAAGCGCCGGCGCATTTCAACAACCTGAACTGGTTGCTCACGGCTGGTGAGTCGACGCGGCCGCGCGAGCCAGTGCTCAGCATCAACAATGTCTATGGCGTGCTGCAGGCAGTGGCGAGCGGACTCGGCATCGCCGCCATGCCGGACTACCTAGTGCAGAATAACCCGCGCGTGGTTCGCGTGCTGCCAAATGTCGATGGCCCGGCTTTCGACACCTATCTTGTCTATCCAGAAGAATTGCGTGCCACCAAGCGGCTGGCCGTGTTCCGGGATTTCCTGCTTCGCAAAGTCGCCGATTGGCAGTATTGAAGTCGCCTATGCGATCACAACCGGACCAGGTTATTCCGCGCCTGAACGAGCTGCTGGTGCGGGTGCGCCGGCCGTTCGACATGGTGGCGCAGGGCCTTGTCGCCTTCCTGGTCACGCAGTTGCTGCGCGATCATGTCGACGCTCTGTGGCGCTATAGCTATTTCGTCGGCATCGCGCTGGTGCTGGCGCTGCAATTCCTGCTGCATGCCCGTTTTCGCCTTGATCCCCGCCGCCGCGAGTTCGAACGTGCGGTCAACTGGCGGCGACTGTTCGGCGCGGCTTATTGCCTCAATGGCCTGCTGCTCGGCGCCATCCTGGCCGCCACGCTGATTGCACCGCGCACCGAAGAGACCATGCTGGCCTTGCTTTGCATCATGGGCATGGTGGTGTCGGGTACACTGACCGTGGCGGCACATCTGCCGCTGTCCGGCCTGATCGGGGTGCCGGCGATTTTGCCGTCAATCCTGTTGATGGCGTGGCGTGGCGACCGTGCCAGCCTGATCCTGGCCTTGGTGGGTGTGGTGCTGTTGGCGTTGCTGGCTGCTTTCGCCTGGCGGCTCAATCGCTATTTTTCGCGCGGCGCCCTGTTGGTCGGCCGGCTGCGCGCGACACTCCGCGAGCGCGATCGCGCCAGCGAGGCGGCGCAGGAAACCGAAAGCCGCCTGCGTTCGATCCTGGATACCGCGCCGTTCCCCATCGTGGTGGTGCGGCGCCGTGATGGCGGTTTCCTCTATTCCAATCGCCCAGCAGCGGAATTGTTCGGTATCGCCGTCGGTGTGGAAGCGATCCGCTCCAGGCTCGACCCGGCGCATCATGCCCGCATTTTCGACGGCAGTGATGCGAATCAGGAATTCCAGCTGATCACTGCGCGCGGCATGGTGATCTGGGCCACCATGGCGGCGGTGCCGATGCGCTATGCGGAAGAGGAATCGGCGCTGGTCGTGGTGAACGACATCACCGCGCGGCGCACCTCGGAAGTGAAGCTGCGGGAAGTGGAACAGCGCCTGCTCGATGCCGTCAGCGCCATCCCCGATGGCGTGGCGCTGTTCGGCCCGGATCAGAAGCTGCTGATCTGCAACCATGCCTATGCCGGCATTATCGGCTTGGCGCCGGATGCGGCCCGTGGCCTGAGCCATATCGATGTCTGCGCCGCATCGGTGCGGGCCCGGCCGCTGCCTGCCGAGGCCGGGGTGCAGACCGACTATGCTGCCTGGACCGCCGAGCGCATCCGTATCTTCGATGCGGCGCGCGGGGAGCCGCATATCTTCTACGACACCCGCGACCGCTGCTGGCTGCAGATCCGCGATTTCCGCCTGAGCGATGGCGGCACTGCCTCGCTGATCACCGACATCAGCGAGCTGAAGCGGCGCGAGCGCGACCTGCATGCTGCCAATGAGAGCCTGGGAAAACAGGCGGAGGAACTCGCGGCCCGCACCGAGACGCTGGAGACAGCGCGGCGTACCGCGATCAAGGCGTTGCAGGAGGCGGAATTCGCCAACCGTGCCAAGAGCCAGTTCCTGGCGCATATGAGCCACGAATTGCGCACCCCGCTGAATGCCATCATCGGCTTCTCGGAAATCATGGCGCTGCAATTGCTCGGCAGTTCCGGCGTGCCGCAATACGACCGCTATGCCGGCGATATCCTGGCTGCCGGCCGGCATTTGCTGGCGGTGATCGACGATATCCTTGACCTGTCCAAGGTCGAGGCCGGCAAGATGAAGCTGCATCTTGCCGAAGTGCCCTGGAGCCGACTCAAGGCCGATTGCCTCACTCTGGTGCGGCCGCTGGCTGCTGATCGCCTGGTGCAGCTTGTCGGGCCGACCGATTTCGATGGTCTGCCAATCACCGCCGATGAACGCCTGGCCAAGCAGATGCTGGTGAACCTGCTGACCAACGCGGTGAAATACACGCCATCCGGCGGGCGTGTGACCTTTTATCCCGAAATCCGCGAGGATGGGGGTGTCAGCCTCGTGGTCGAGGATACTGGCGTCGGTATGAGCCCGGCGGATATCGGCAAAGCACTGGAGCCGTTTGGCCAGGTGGACAGCGCGCTGGTTTCCCAGATGCGCGGCACTGGCCTTGGCCTGCCGCTGGTTAAGAGCTTGATCGAATTGCACAAAGGCCAGTTGGAGATCGACTCCGAGCGCGGCCGCGGCACTTGTGTGAAACTACATTTTCCGGTTGAACCGGCAGGGCCTGTCGAGCGACTGACTCCCTGAGTGTAGTTATGCAGTCGATGCATGGCTGGCCTGACAAATCGACGGATACTCAAATCGCCGTAACGGCATTATATCCATCCTCGTTAGATGTTGCGTCGCAGCATCTTCCGGTTTTTGGCTTCGGCCAGAAACTTGGCTGTGGACAGCTCCCCCGCTGTCCCGGCCGTCCGCGCGTCTCGCGCGCGGAGCCTCCCTGTTAAGACTTAACCGGCTGGGTTTCCCGGCCGGTTTTTTTTTGAGCAGACTGGATCAGTTCAGCTGCCCCAGTAGCGCGCCCATGTCGCGCAGCAATTCGCAGCCCAGGGCAGTGAAGGCCTGGTCGGCGCCAGAGGGTTCCGGGCGGAATGCCAGCACCCGCATGCCGGCGCGAATACCGGCCGTGGCGCCGGGCAGGCTGTCTTCCACCACCAGGCAATCACCCGGCAATGCGCCCATCCGCGCCGCCGCATGCAGAAACACATCGGGTTCCGGCTTGCCGCGCGCCACCTGTTCCGCACTGAAGATATGCGCGCCGAAATGCGGCCGCAGCCCGGTCAGTTCCAGGCTCAGCGCGATTTTCTCAAGGTCTGAGGAGGACGCGACGCAGCGCGGCAGGGCGAGGGCTTCCAGCATTGCCGGCACGCCTGGGATCGGCTGCAATTCGGCGCGCATGCGGGCATAGGTGGCTTCCTGCAGCGCGTCCCGGAAACCCTCGGGGATTTCCAGGCCATAATGCTCGCGCGCATGCTTGAAGCAGCTCTGCAGGTTGAGGCCGGTGAAGTCTTCCGTCACCCGTGCTTGATTGATGCTGGCATCGAGACCCAGCGTCACCAGCTTTTCATAGAAGACGCGGTTGGCCAGCGGCTCGGAATCCACCAGCGTGCCGTCGAGATCGAAGATAACCAACTTAGGCGTAGCCATGTCGCGTCCCGCGAAAACATCAGGGACGCGAACTATAGCGCGCCGCCCCTACATGAACAGCTTCCGGCCGGTGCCGCCCTCGATATCCTTGTAGAGCGCAGCCACCTGCTCGCCATAGCCATTATAGATCACGCTTGGGATGCGCTTGCCGGTGCCGATAATCTCTTCCGTCGCCTGGCTCCAGCGCGGATGCGCCACCGCCGGATTCACATTGGCCCAGAAGCCGTATTCATCCGGCGCCAGGCCTTCCCAGAAGGTGCGCGGGCGTTCGTTGGTGAAGGAAAAGCGCACGATGGATTTCACCGACTTGAAGCCGTATTTCCACGGTGTGGCGAGCCGGATCGGTGCGCCCATCTGCTTTGGCAGCGGCTTGCCATAGGCGCCGGTGACCATGAAGGCCATCTCGTTCATTGCTTCCGCCATGCTGAGGCCTTCGGTATAGGGCCAGGGATACCAGTCCTGGCGCTGGCCGCGGGCCTCGTCGCTGCGCACGAAGGTTTGCATGCGCAGGTATTTCGGATCGCCCGCCGGCTTGGCGAATTTCACCAGCTCGCTGAGCTGGAAGCCGCTCCATGGCACCGTCATCGCCCAGGCTTCAACGCAGCGGAAGCGGTAGATGCGTTCTTCGACCGGCATCTTGCGGATCAGCTCCTCGGCATCGATCTCAATCGGCTTTTCCACCATGCCGTCGATCTGGATGCGCCAGGGCTTGATGGTCAGCTTCTGGGCCGAGTCCGCGATGTATTTGTTGGTGCCGAATTCGTAGAAGTTGTTGTAGTTGGTTGCGACCTTTTCTTCGGTCAACTCGCGGCCGGCCTGATAGGCCTCGTTGCGCTTGGCCGGGTAGAGTTCCGGCGCCACCAGGCCAGACGTTTGGGGAGCATTCTTGGCCTGTGCCAGGGCTGTACGCCCAATCCCGCCAGTGGCGGCCACGGCGGCGGCACCGGCCAGGCCGAAAATCGCCGAGCGCCGGTCGAGGAAATACCGCTCCGGCGTGATCTCGCTTTCCTTGATCTCCCAGCCGCGCTTGCGTTTGATCAGCATTGCTGTTCCTGCCCTGAAATGAAAACACCCGGCGTGGAAGGTAGTCCTTCCGCCGCCGGGTGCCAATCAAGCTTGAGTGAGCGCCACGGCCGCCCGCTCACGAAAAGCGGCGCTTACTTCTCCAGCAGCGAACGCAGCATCCACGCGGTCTTTTCATGCACCTGCAGGCGCTGGGTCAGCAGGTCGGCGGTCGGCTCGTCGCTGGCCTTCTCGGCCGCAGGGAACACGGCCCGGGCGGTGCGCGCCACGGCCTCGTGACCCTTCACCAGATCCTTGATCATGTCGGTGGCGGACGGGATCGATTCCACTTCCTTGATGCTGGAGAGCTTCACGAACTTGGCGTAGGTGCCCGGCGCCGGGAAGCCCAGGGCACGGATACGCTCGGCAATGGCATCCACCGCCAGGGCAAGTTCGTTGTAATGGGTCTCGAACATCAGATGCAGGGTCTGGAACATCGGGCCGGTGACGTTCCAATGGTAGTTATGGGTCTTGAGGTAGAGCGTGTAGGTGTCGGCGAGCAGGCGCGACAGGCCATCCGCGATCTTCTTCCGGTCCTTTTCGGCAATGCCAATATCGATTTCCATGGGGACACTCCTTCTTATATGCCGTGCTTGTCTGTTTGGGACGAGACTAGAATTACTCTAGAAATGTGGCAACAGATTGGTTTGGCAATGAGTTTTCCGCTATTTTCTATAGCGGTTCCAATTCGCAAGGCAGGCGAGATGGTTGCGATGCCGAATCGAACGCGATAGGAACGCCGGTATGACGGATCTGGCCCCCATGCTCGGCTGGGATTGGTCGCGGCCCATTGTCATGGGCATCGTCAATGCCACCGACGACAGCTTCTCCGGCGATGGCCTCGGTGCCGCCACGGATGCCGCCATTGCCCAGGCCCGCAGCATGGTGGCGCAGGGCGCGGACGTAATCGATATCGGCGCGGAATCGACCCGCCCTGGCGCCCCGGCGATTGCGCCCGAGGCGGAAATCGCCCGCCTGTTGCCAATCCTCGATGGCCTGCGGGAACTCGGCCGTCCGATCAGTATCGACACCCGCCATGCCGCCACGATGCGTGCTGTGCTTCAGGCCGGCGCCGCCATCATCAACGATATCAGCGCGCTGGAAGACGATCCGGCGGCCATGGATGCTGTTGCCGGCAGCAACTGCATGGTGGTGCTGATGCACAAGCAGGGCCAGCCTGCCAGCATGCAGCAGGCGCCGCGCTATGATGACGTGGTGGCGGAGGTGCTCGGCTATCTGGCGCACCGCATTGCCGCCTGCGAAGCGGCCGGCATTGCCAAGGCCCGCCTGATCGTCGATCCCGGTATAGGTTTCGGCAAGACCCAGGCGCATAACCTGGCCCTGATGCAGGCCCTGCCGCGTTTCGGCGACCTGGGTTGCCCGGTGCTGCTGGGCGTCTCGCGCAAGAGTTTCATTGGCCACCTGACCGGTGAGACGGTGCCGACCATGAGGATTCCCGGCTCGGTCGCTGCCGCGCTCTGGGGGGCTGCCCATGGCGCCCATATCCTGCGGGTGCATGATGTAGACAAGACCGTTCAGGCGCTGCGGGTTTGGCAGGGTCTGGAGGGTAGCGTATAATTCCGCCACATTCTCACCGAGTCGCCCGAGGCTCCCCGGCTTTCCCAGAGGCTTTATGTCACGACGCTTTTTCGGCACCGATGGTATCCGCGGCCTGGCCAATGCCGAGCCGATCTCGGCGGCGACGGCGCTGAAAGTCGGCATGGCCGCCGGTGCCTATTTCACCCGTGGCGATCATCGTCACCGGGTGCTGATCGGCAAGGACACCCGGCTTTCCGGCTACATGCTGGAGCCCGCCCTGGTGGCCGGCTTCACTGCCGTGGGCATGGATGTGTTCATGGTCGGGCCGATGCCGACGCCGGCGGTGGCGATGCTGACCCGGGCGCTCCGCTGCGATCTCGGCGTCATGATCTCGGCCTCGCACAATCCCTATCACGACAACGGCATCAAGCTGTTCGGTCCCGATGGCTACAAGCTCTCGGATGCCGCCGAGTCCGAGATCGAGGCGATGATCCTCGGCGAAGCGCAGCCGCCGCTGGCAGACTCCGCCAGGCTCGGCCGCGCCAAGCGCCTGGAAGACGCCGGTGGCCGCTATGTCGAATTCGCCAAGGCCACATTGCCCAAGGGCCAGAAGCTCGCGGGCCTCAAAGTGGTGGTCGATTGCGCCAATGGTGCCGCCTACAAGGTGGCGCCGAATGTGCTGTGGGAACTGGAAGCCGATGTCATCGCCATCGGCGTGAAGCCCGATGGTTTCAACATCAACAAGGAATGCGGCTCCACCCATCCGCGCGGGCTGCAGCAGGCGGTGCTGGAGCATGGTGCCGATCTCGGCCTGGCGCTGGATGGCGATGCCGACCGCCTGGTGATGGTGGACGAGCGCGGCCAGGTGATTGACGGCGACCAGCTCATGGCCATCGTCGCCGAAAGCTGGCTCGCCCAGGGCAAGCTCAGCCGGGGCGGCCTGGCGGCCACGGTGATGTCCAATCTTGGCCTGGAGAAATTCGTCAACGGCCTCGGCCTTGAACTCACCCGCACCAAGGTCGGCGACCGCTATGTGCTCGAAGCGATGCGCGAGCATGGCTACAATCTCGGCGGCGAACAGTCCGGCCATATCATCCTGTCCGACTTCGCCACTACCGGCGATGGCCTGATCGCCGGCCTGCAGGTGATGTCGGCGCTGGTCGACTCGGGCCGTAAGGCTTCCGAATTCTGCCGCCGCTTCGAGCCGTTTCCGCAGGTGCTGAAGAATGTGCGCGTGCAGGGCGCCGAGCCACTGCAGCTTCCCGCCGTGCGTGACGCGATCAAGGCCGGCGAGGCGCGGCTGGCCGGCAATGGCCGCGTGCTGATCCGCCCGTCCGGCACCGAGCCGCTGATCCGCGTGATGGCCGAGGGTGAGGATGAGCGCCTGGTCAGCGATGTGGTCGACAGCATCGTCGCTGCGCTTGAGCGCGCCGCGTGAGTCGCCGCCAATGAGCGTGAACAACCGCAACCGCGGCCGTGTGCTGATTGTCGCCGGATCGGATTCCGGCGGTGGTGCTGGCATCCAGGCTGATATCAAAACCGTCACGGCTCTTGGTGGCTATGCTGCCACGGCAATCACGGCGCTGACCGCGCAGGACACCATCACGGTACACGCGGTGCATGATGTGCCGGCGGAATTCGTGGCGCAGCAGATGCGCGTGGTGCTGCGCGATATCGGCGCCGACGCGATCAAGACCGGTATGCTGAACCGGCCCGAGGTGATCCATGCCATTGTCGAGGTGCTGGATGAACTGGCACCCGACGTGCCGCTGGTGGTCGACCCGGTGATGGTGGCCAAGGGCGGAGCGCGGCTGTTGCAGCCCGAAGCCGAGGTGGCGCTGATCGAGCAATTGATCCCGCGCGCGGCGGTGATCACACCAAACCTGCCGGAAGCCAGCGCGCTGATCGGCCGCACTATTGCCGATGCGGCGGCAATGGAGCCGGCGGCACGCGACCTGCTGGCGCTGCGCCCGCGCGCCGTGCTGCTGAAAGGCGGCCATCTGGAGGGTGATGAACTGGTGGATCTGCTGCTTGATCACCATGGCGTGCAGCGCTTTACCAGTACAAAACTGCATACCCGCTCGACGCACGGCACCGGCTGCACGCTGGCCTCCGCGATTGCCACCGGCCTGGCGCTCGGCCAGCCGCTGGCCGAGGCTGTGACCGATGCACGCCGCTATGTGCGCCGCGCCATGGAAACCGCGCCCGGCTTCGGCCAGGGCCACGGCCCGCTCAACCATGGGCATCGAATAGTCTAAGCGTTCAACAGCAGGATCAGCAGTGCCACCAGCATGGCACTGGCCAGCATCAGCCCGCCATAACCGAGCGAGGCGCGCAGCACGGCGCGCTCCTGTCCAGGAATGCCAGCGAAGGCGCAGGCCAGCGCCAGCTTGCCGGGGAACAGGCTGTTGATTAGGCTGCCGGTGGTGTTCTGCAAACCGGCCAGCCACAGCACCGGCATGCCGCTCTGTTCCGCCAGCGCCACCTGGATCGGCAGCATCAAGCTGTTGGACGCTGTGTTCGAGCCGGTGAGCAGGCCAGCGAGGCCGGAAAAAAGTGGCGTGCCGAGCGGCGCCAAGCTGCCGGCAAAGCCATTCCATTGCATTGCGAGCTCGGCTGCCATGCCGGAGCCGGCATAGAGCCGCGCCATGATCAGGAATAGCAGGGTGGCACCGATGGAAAGCCGGCCGCCGCGCCAACTCTGCGTTGCGATGGCCGGCAGGCGGGCGAGGCCACCTTGCAGGGCCAGGGTGATCAGTGCGGCGAATAGCAGCAGCGTGCCGGCATAATGCAGCAGGGGAAAGGCCGGCATGTCCGGAAAGGGACGCCAGACCAGCACGGACTGCAAGGTGGAGGCGATGCCGGGCAGCAGGCGGGTTAACAGCAACAGCCCCAGCAGCAGGCCATAGGGCAGCACCAGCCGCCAGGCGACGCGGCCAGCAAGGGCATCGCGCCAATGCAGCAATGCCAGCAGCGGCGCAGTGGCAAGCAGGCCGGCAGCATCGACAATGCCGGCATGATTGGCGGCGATCAGCAGGCCGATCAGCGCCAGCAGCAGCACCAGTTCACTGAACTTGTCGCGCCGGTCACCCGTGATGCCGCTCAAGTCGAGGCCGCGCCAGAACCAGGCCAGCATTACCAGCAGCGATGGCGCGATCACCAGGGCGGAATGAAAGCCAAAGCCTTGCAGCGGCAGATGCACCAACGATGCCCCGATCAGCGTGCCGATGCCGAGGGCGCCCCAGGGCACCAGCATCTGGCTGGCCAGACTCAAGACCGCGGCACGCAGCGGCGCGATGCCGAGGCGCAGCAAGCCGCCGATGGCGACGGCGAAGCCGACGCCGAAGCCGATGGCGGATTCCACCACCGGCGCGGCGATGAAACAGAGCACGAAGGCATGCAGATGCGGGCGGCGCGGTGCGGTATCGGGGCTGCCACTGCTGCTGCCGAGGGTGTGATGAAAGATCAGGCCGCCCAGCACCATGGCGCCGGAAAGCAGTGCCAGCCAGGCGCCTTGCAGCATTTCAGTCCAGACCAGCGGCCAGTAATCCTGCTGGGTCAGTGCTGCTGCCAGCAGGGTGGCGAGCAATCCGGCGCCGCCGGCATAGAGCAGCGGCAGCCGGCTGCCGAGCACCAGCGCGCCGACCAGCAGGATCGGCGCCAGGTAGGCAAGCGTGTTAAACAACGCCGCGGCGGGCTTCGGGGCGGCGGTCGAGCAGGCCGCGCAGGCGGCGCAGGCCTTCGGTCAGTTCCTCGCGGCTCGGCGAGGGGGCGAGCGACACGCGCACCCACGGCGCCGGATTCTGCCGGTGGTCCGGCACGAAAGACGTGCAGCCGGCAATGCGCACGCCCTGCATCAGCGCCTGTGCCGTGAAATCATTCGACTGCCATGGCTCGGGCAGTTCGACGAAGCAATGCAGGCTGGCCGGATGGCTCTTCAGGCGGTAGCCGGCGAAGATCTCGGCGGCAAGCTGCTGGCGCGCAGCGGTTTCGACGCGCAATTGCTCCAGCATCGCTGCGGCGGTGCCGTCCTCGATCCATTGCCGCACGATTTCCTGGTTGAGCCGCGGGTTATTCACGGCGACGGCATGCTGCGCATCGGCGAAACGCTCGATCAGCGCCAGCGGCGCCGCCAGCCAGCCGACCCGCAGGCCCGGCGCCATGCATTTCGAGGCACTGGTGATGTAGATGGTGCGCTCCGGCGCCAGCGCGGCGATTGGCAAGGGCCGCTCAGAGATGATGAAGCCGTACACATCGTCCTCGACGATGGTGAGGTCATGCCGCCGCGCTACGTCGATGATCGCCTGGCGGCGTTCCAGCGGCATGGTAGCATTGGTCGGATTATGGATGGTCGGCTGCAGCATCACCATGCGGGCGCCGGTCTCGCGCACGGCTTCGTCCAGCGCGTCGGGCAGCATGCCGTGCTCATCCATCGCCACAGCATGCAGCGTTGCCGAGCGCAGCCGGGCATTCTCATGGATGCCGCCATAGGTCAGGCTTTCCACCAGCACGGTCTCGCCCGGTTCGACCAGAGCAATCATCACGATGGCGATAGCCTGTTGCGCCCCGGCAGTGGCGATCACCTGTTCGGGCGAAAGCTTGAGCCCGGTGCGGCCGATCCATTGCGCGGCTGCCGCGCGGTGCGCCGGATCGCCGAGGCTGCGGCTGTAGCCGAGCAGATGCTCAAGGCCACCGCGCGCCGCCAGGGTGCGCAGCGAGCGCCGCAGGATGGCATCGTAGTCGGGCAGCATCGGTTCGTTATGCGACAGCTCGATCAGGCTGGGCAGGCGCAGGCTTTGCACCGGCGCCAGCTCGCCAAGCGCTTCGCTCGCCGGCGAGTCGTCGTTGCTGGTGCGCACGAAGGTGCCGCGCCCGACCTCGCCGGAAAGCAGGCCCTTCTGCTCGGCCAGCATGTAGCCGCGACTCACCGTGCCAACCGTGACGCCCAGCTTCCAGGCCAGATCGCGCTGCGGCGGCAGGCGGCTGCCGGGCGGCAATTCGCCGGAGCGGACAGCGGTTTCGATGGCCGTGGCCAATGCCTGGTAGCGCGGGCCAGGGAATTGTTCGAGGTTGGGCGTCCATATTGTCATGGTGACAATATTTGCATTGACTGCATCAATGTGTCAATGACAAATTCAATCCAGACATTGAACCAATGCAATGTCACTCAAATTGATGGAGAAAGAGACAGTGTCATGGCTGAATGCATCGATACAATTGGACGGAGCGTCTATTTAGGTCCGGCGGAACGGCTGTTCGGGTCGTTTGGTCGGGCCATGGACAAGGCGGGAGCTGCGATCGCCGTAGGGGCGAGCGCCATGGTGGTTTCGCTGCTCGAGTGGCAGCGGCGGGCCGAGGAACGGGCGGCGTTGCACGCCGTGTCCGATGAACTGCTGAAGGATGTTGGCTTGACCCGCGCGGATGTCGCCGCCGAGGCCGGCAAGCCCTTTTGGCTTCGATAAATTCTGAACGGCTGGGCTAGTGGAGTCCTGCAATGCAATTGCCGATCTACCAGGTCGACGCCTTTGCCGATGCCGTATTCGCCGGCAATCCGGCAGCCATTGTGCCCCTCGAGGCCTGGCTGCCGGATGCCACGATGCAGGCCATCGCGGCAGAGAATAATCTCGCCGAAACGGCCTTCTTCGTGCCGGAGGGCGGGGCGCGCTATGGCCTGCGCTGGTTCACCCCGGCAGCCGAAGTCGATCTCTGCGGCCATGCAACGCTCGCCACCGCCTGGCTGATTTTTAACAAGCTGCGGCAGGATCTGAATGCCGCCACCTTTGCCACCCGCAGCGGCGACCTGCATGTGACGCTGTCTGGCGAGTCGGGCCGCATCACCATGGATTTCCCCGCCCGTATCGGCCAGACGATGGCTGCGCCGCCGCCGGTCTTGCTGGCAGCACTGGGCGGCCAGCCGCTTGGCGTGCTCGAATCCGCCGCCTATATGGCGGTCTATGCCACGGCAGACGAAGTTCGCGCGCTGAAGCCGGATATGTCCGGCCTGGCCAGCTTGGAGAAATACGGCATCATCGCCACCGCGCCGGGCGACCGGCCGGGCATCGACTGTGTTTCGCGTTTCTTCGCGCCACGTGTCGGCGTGCCGGAAGATCCGGTCACCGGCTCGGCGCATTGTTCCATCGTGCCCTATTGGGCCGACCGTCTCGGCAAAGCCGAGATCATCGCCTACCAGGCCTCTGCCCGCGGTGGCACGCTGTATTGCCGGGCCGCCGGCGAGCGCGTGTTCATGGCGGGCAAGGCGGTGCTGTTCCTGGAGGGCAGCATCCGCCTCTAGAATGCGAATCGGCCGCGTCGATGTCCCCCGAAGGACGCGGTTGTAGGGCGGGGTGCGCTGTCCCTGTTGCGCGCCCCGCCCGCACTCATTCGCAAAGGCTTGTCCCATGCCAAACGTCATTATCCGTCCCGCCAGCAGCGATGCCGATCTCGATGAGGTCCGCCGCCTGTTCCGGGCCTATGCCGATTCGCTGGATTTCAGCCTCTGTTTCCAGGACTTCGACGCCGAGCTTGCTGACTTGCCAGGCAAATATACCGGTGCCAAGCGCGGCTGCCTGCTGCTCGGGCTGGTCGATGGCAAGGTGCTTGGTGTCGTCGGCCTGCGCGATCTAGGCGAGGGCATCGCCGAGATGAAACGGCTCTATGTCGCGCCGGAGGCACGCGGGCTGAAACTCGGCCTGCAACTGGCGGAAGCGGTGATCGAGGAGGCGCGGATGCTGGGCTATAAAGCCCTGCGGCTCGATACGCTCCAGCGCATGGTGGAGGCCAACCGGCTCTACGACCACCTCGGCTTCAGCGATATTCCCGCCTATTACCACAATCCGATGCCCGACACCCGGTATCGCGAGCTGAAATTATGAACATTGTTCATTTTAATGAACGATGATAGTATCCGGCCCATCAATAAGGATGGGAGGCAATAAATGAGCAAAGAACCGCCGAGCAGCAAAGAGCCTGTGGTGCTCTACGAGCGCGATGGCCGCATCGCCCGTATCACCCTGAACCGGCCGGAACATCTCAACGCCATCAACGACGAACTGCCCGATGCCCTGAAAGCCGCCGTTGAGCGCGCCAATTGGGATGATGCAGTACATGTCATCGCGCTGACCGGCGCCGGCCGCGCCTTCTGCGCCGGCTATGACCTCAAGGCCTATGCCGAGGCGCCGCGCCCGGTGAAGGGCAGCCAGGACATGCCCTGGGACCCGATGGTGGATTACCAGTGGATGCGCCATTGCACCGATTGCTATTTCAGCCTCTGGCGCTCGCTCAAACCCGTGGTGACCAAGGTGCGCGGCTTTGCCGTGGCAGGCGGCAGCGACATCGCACTTTGCTCCGATCTGGTGGTGATGGCCGAGGATGCCCGCATCGGCTATCCGCCAGCCCGCATCTGGGGCTGCCCGACCACGGCGATGTGGGTTTATCGCCTGGGCGCTGAACGCGCCAAGCGCATGCTGCTGACCGGCGACCTGATTGATGGCCGCACCGCCAAGGAATATGGCCTGGTGATCGAGAGCGTGCCGGAGTCGCAGTTGGACGACTATGTCGAGGACCTGCTCGGCCGTATCGCCAGTGTGCCGAAGAATCAGTTGATGATGCAGAAGCTGATGGTGAACCAGGCGCTGGACAATATGGGGCTGAATTCCACCCAGACGCTGGCCACCGTGTTCGACGGCATCACGCGGCATACGCCGGAAGGCATTGCCTTCAAGGACCGTTGCGAACAGGTCGGCTTCAAGGCGGCGGTAAAGGAACGCGATGGCGGTGATCCGCTGTCGTGGAAGAATGCCCGCTAGCGTCGAACAGAAACAGGGCCGCCGCGCGGCATTGCGGAGCTTCAAGCGCGAAGCCATCCTCGATGCCGCGCGCGGTGTCTTCGCCGCGCAGGGGCTGGAAGGCGCCACCATCCGCGCCATTGCCGAAGCCGCCGGCATCGCGCCCGGCACGGTGTATCTGCAATTCGAGTCCAAGGAGGCGATCTATGCCGAGATGCTGCAGGCATCGCTGGCCGACCTGCTGAAAAGCATGCGCGAGGCGGTGGATCCGGCGGCCCCGCCGGAAGCACGCCTGCTGGCCGGCGCGCTCGGCTTCTACCGTTTCTATCAGCGCCGCCCCGAGGATCTGCATCTCGGCCTCTATCTCGCCCAGGGACTGAAGCCCATCGGCCTCAGCCCGCAACTGGACCGCATGCTGAATGGCCGCCTGATCCAGTGTTTCGCGCTGCTTGGCGATGCTATCGGCGGGCTTGGCATTACAGAGCCTGAGCATGTGCGTGCCGAAACGGTGGAATTGGCCACCAGCATTTGCGGCACGCTGCTGCTGCAGGCCACCGGAAGGCTGCGGATGCTCGGCGACGAGGGCGAAATGGTCCTTACCCGCCAGGTCGGGCACGTGGTCGAGCGCTTGCGCGGGCGGCGATAAACCGCGAACATGGCAGGATATTCCGCCTCTCGAGACAGAAGAGTCCCCCCCGTGTCAGCCTTTCGCGAAACCTATCGCGGCTCGGTCGCAGCCTGGGAATGCGACCAATATGGCCATCTCAATGTGCAGTTCTATGTCGGCCGCCTCAGCGATGCGGTGGCCAGCATGCTGCTGGAAGGCGGGCTTGGCCGCAAAGGACTGGAGGAGCGCCGCCTTGGTATGGTGGCGGTGAACCAGAACCTCGATTACATGAAGGAATTGCGCGCCGGCACGCTGCTGCGGTTGGAAAGCGCGGTGAAGCTGATCGAAGGGCGCAAGATGGTACTGCACCACCGCCTGTTCGATGCCGAAAGCGGCGATATTGCGTTCAAGGCCGATGTGCTGGGCCTCTGCTTCGATCTCGAAGCGCGCAAGTCGGTACCGTTCCCCGATGATCTGCAACAGGGCTTCTCCCGGCTGCTGATCAAGGGCGACGAGCCGCTGGTGCAGCATGCCGTGCCGAAGCTGGAGCCTGGCTGGATCGCCAGCCACCGCAGCCCGGTGAATGCCTGGGAATGCGACCGCATGGGGCATCTCAATGTGCAATTTTATCTGGGCCGTGCGGCGGAAGCGGACCGCCAGGTGCTGAATGCCATCGGGCTTGGCCCGAAGGCATTGAAGGCGCTCGGTCTGCGCATCCAGGCGCAGCGCTACCGGCTGTCTTTCAAGCGCGAGATGCATGCGGCTGCCGTCACCACTGTACGCAGCGGCATCCGCGCCGCTGGCAGCGATGGGCTGCAGCTCTACCATGAAGTAATCGACCCGGAGACCGGCATCCTGGCCGCCAGCGTCGAAGCCGGCATCATGCTGGAGCGTAGCGACAGCGGTGCCGCCGCGCCGTTTCCGCCCGAGGCCCTGGCGCGCGCGCAAGCCTATGCCGCCGCTTTCGCCGGGCCTGCGCCGGCGCCGCCCAATGGTATGCCGGCCGCCCCCACCACGGTGCAGCCGGGCATGTATGAAACCTGCCGTGGCGGGGTGGATCAATGGGAATGTTATGATGATGGCCGCATGGCCGAGCGTTTCCTGATGGCGCGGTTCTCCTCGGCGGCGATGAACCTGCTGTCCGGCTCGGAATACAATGCCGTATCGATGCGCGAGGCCGGGCTTGGTTCGGCAGCGCTGGACTACACTATCGAAATCAAGCGCGCGATGCGGGTCGGCGATGCCTATAATTGCCGTACCGGCGTGCTGGAATTGCGCGACAAGACCTGGCGCTTCTGCCATGTGCTGCTCGACAGCAATACCGGCGAGACCATCGCCACCGCCGAAGTGCTGGCGGTGCTGTTCGATCTCAAGGCACGCAAATCGGTGCCACTACCGGAGCCGGCACGCGCCAGCTTCGGCAAGCGTCTGCTGCAACTGGCCTGAGGCCGCAAGGGGGAGGGAGGCGTGCCATGGAAACATTGCTGACCGTTTCGCTGCCCTTCTTCGGCTTGATTTTCACCGGCTATGGTGCCGGCCATTTCCGCCTCATCACCGCCAATGCCCATGTCGGGCTGAACGCCTTCGTGATCTGGTTTGCGTTGCCGGTGATGCTGTTCATGAAGATGTCGTCGGCACCGGTGGTGGAGGCGTTCGATCCGCGCTTCGTCGCTGCCTATACCGGTGGCGGCCTGATCACCTATGGCCTCGTGGTGTTTCTCAGCCGGCTATTGTTCCCGCGCTTGAACTGGGGTGAGCGTGGCGTACAGGGCATGGGCGCAGCCTTCGGCAATGTCGGCTATATGGGACTGCCGATCATGATCGCGCTGTTCGGCGATGCCGCCGTGCTGCCGGCGGTGCTGGTGATTGTGTTCGATCATGTGGTGCTGATCCCGCTCACCACCGCCATCATCGAAGGCACCGGCGGTCGCCATGCCTCGGTGAAGGCCATTTTCAAACGCGTGCTGATCGGCATGGCGCGCAATCCGCTGATCATCGCCACCTTTGCCGGCCTGGCCTGGGGCTTCACCGGCTGGTCGCTGCCGGCCCCGGTCGATGCTTTCGGCAATCTGCTGGCCGCCGCCTCGGCGCCCTGCGCCCTGTTCTCGCTCGGCCTTACCCTGGTCGGTCGCCCATTGAGCGATGGGCTGGAAGAGGTGACCCTTACCACCATCGGCAAACTGGCGATCCATCCGCTGGTGGTCTGGATGCTGGCCAGCCTGGTGCTGAAACTCGATCCCTTCCTTACTGCCGTTGCGGTGATCCAGGCCTCGATGCCCACGGCGGCCAATGTTTATATCCTGGCGACGACCCAGAATACCTATGTCGAGCGTGCCTCGACGACGATTCTGGTCACCACCGTGATTGCCACGATCACGGTCTCCGCCTTCATGGTGCTTTTCACGGCCTACTGATTGGCTATTGATTGGGCAAACCGGCACGATCCGGGCTTTTCGCATCTGCGAAAAGGTTGGGCATCCACCGATATCGCACGAAGTCGTGAGATTTATTGATCACTTGGATATTTGTCCTTGCCAGCCTCCGGCTGCCTCCGTAATCATTCCTCCACTCACTCGTAAGTATTGAGTCAACAATAATAAGAACCCGGTCGCGAACCGCGGCCGATACAACGGAGGAAACCTAATGACCGAGCAGCAAAAGCCGGCAGCGAAGACTGTTGCCGATACCACGACCGCTCTCGACAAAGGCAAGAGCAGCCGCCGCCGCTTTCTCAGCGGGGCTGGTATTGCCGCCGGCGCAGCGGTTGCCACGGTGGCGATGCCGAATGTCAGCCGTGCCCAGACCGTGACCCTGAAATTCCAGTCGACCTGGCCGTCGAAGGATATCTTCCACGAGATGGCTGGCGATTATGCCACCCGCGTCAACGAGATGTCGGGCGGCCGCCTCAAGCTCGAATTGCTCGCCGCCGGCTCCGTGGTGCCAGCCTTCCAGATGCAGGATGCGGTGCATAGCGGCGTGCTGGATGCCGGCCATGGCGTCAGCGCCTACTGGTATGGCAAGCACAAGGCCTTCTCGCTGTTTGGCACCGTGCCGCCCTTCGGCTGGGATGCCAATGGCGTGCTGGCCTGGATGGCCTATGGCGGCGGCTACAAGTTCTACAACGAACTGCTGCACGACATCCTGAAGCTGAACATTGTCGGCTTCATGTCGGCGCCGATGCCGTGCCAGCCGCTCGGCTGGTTCAAGAAGGAAGTGAAGACGGCGGACGACTTCAAGAACCTGAAATACCGTACCGTCGGCCTCTCGGCGGACGTGTTCAAGGAAATGGGCGCCGCTGTCACCATCGTCGCCGGCGGCGAAATCGTGCCGGCCATGGATCGTGGCCTGCTGGATGCGGCGGAGTTCAACAATCCGTCTTCCGACCGCGTGCTGGGCTTCCCGGACGTCTCGAAGGTGTTCATGCTGCAAAGCTGGCACCAGTCGGCGGAATGCTTCGAGATCATCTTCAACAAGACCAAGTTCGATGCCCTCTCGGCCGAGCAGAAGGCGGTCATCAAGTATGCTGCCGAAGCCGCCTCGTCCGACATGTCGTGGAAGGCGCTCGACCGCTATTCCCGCGACCTGCAGGAATTGCAGAGCAAGGACAAGGTGAAGGTCTACACCACGCCGCGTTCGGTGCAGGAAGCCCAGCTCAAGGCCTGGGATGTCGTGCTCAAGGCGCAGCGCGAAGAGCCGTTCTTCGACAAGGTGGTGAAGTCGCAGCTCGACTGGGTGCGCCGCACGGTGCGTTATGAACTGCTCAACACCCCGAGCAAGCAGATGGCCTACAACCACACCTTCGCGCCGAAGAAGGGCTGATACAGTTAGTATTTTGCTTCCGGGCGGGAGCCGTCGGCATGGCCGGCGGTTCCCGTTCTGCTACTGGGGGCCAGTTCTGTATAAAAAGCGTAAAAATATAAGCGGGGAGTGACGATGAACAGGGAGAGTTTCGATGGCCGTCTGGTCTACTGGATCGACAGCCTCAATACCTGGGTGGGAAAGATTTTCGGCTGGTGCATTCTGCTGCTCACCGCCGCCACTTCTTACGAAGTGTTCTCGCGCTATGTGCTGAAAGCGCCCACGGACTGGGCCTTTGATGCCGCCTATATCCTCTACGGCACATTGTTCATGATGGCTGGCGCCTATACGCTGGCACGCAATGGCCATGTCCGTGGTGACTGGCTCTATCGCAGTTGGCAGCCGGCGACCCAGGCGCGCTTCGACCTGGCGCTCTACTTCCTGTTCTTCTTCCCGGGCATCATCACCCTGATCTATTCCGGCTGGGACTATGCCGCGCATTCCTGGGCGATGAAGGAGCGCAGCCTGTTCAGTCCGAACGGGCCGCCAATCTATCATTTCAAGACCATCATCCCGATCACCGGCGTGCTGTTCCTGCTGCAGGGTGTGGCGGAAGTGCTGCGCTGCCTCTACTGCATCCGTAACAATGTCTGGCCGCCGCGTCTTGGCGACGTGGAGGAACTCGAACAGGTGTTGCAGAAGCAGTATGGCGCTGACGGCCAGGAGGCCAGCCGATGACCGATCCCCAGGTTGGCATTACCATGCTGGTGGCGTTCCTTTTCGCCATCGCGTTCGGTTTTCCCATCGCCTTCACCCTGATGGCCATGGGCGTCGGCTTTGGCTACTACGCCATGGGCGACCATATCTTCCAGCTTTTTGTGCAGCGCACCTTCTCGGTCATGGCCAATGACGTGCTGATCTCGGTGCCGCTGTTTCTGTTCATGGGCTATATCGTCGAGCGCGCCAATATCCTCGACCGATTATTCCTCAGTATCGAGTTGGCGGCGAAACACATACCTGGTTCGCTTGCCGTCGCCACTTTGCTCACCTGCGCCATGTTCGCCACCGCCACCGGCATTGTCGGCGCGGTGGTGACGCTGATGAGCCTGCTGGCGCTGCCTTCCATGCTGCGTGCCGGTTATGACAAGAAGCTGGCCACCGGTGTGGTCTGCGCCGGCGGCTGCCTTGGCATCCTGATTCCGCCCAGCGTGCTGCTGATCCTCTATGGCGCCACGGCCGGCGTCTCGGTGGTGAAGCTCTATGCCGGTGCCTTCTTCCCGGGCCTGATGCTGGCCGGCCTCTACGTGCTCTATGTGATCATGCGGGCCGTGCTAAACCCGCAACTGGCACCGAAGCCGCCGAAGGAAATCCTCGACGTGCCCTTCACCCAGGTGATGTGGGCGTTGTTCACCTCTTTCGTGCCGCTTGCAGCCCTGATCATCTCGGTGCTGGGTGCGATTCTCGCCGGTCTGGCCACGCCGACGGAAGCGGCGGCCGTGGGCGCCGCCGGTGCCATCGTGCTGGCCATAGCCTATCGCAGCTTCAGCATCGAGAAACTGAAGGAGTCGGTGTTCCTTACCGCCCGCTCGGCGGCGATGGTCTGCTGGCTGTTCGTCGGCTCCGCCACCTTCTCGGCGGTGTTTGCCTATCTCAACGGCCATGAAGTGGTGAAGGATCTGATCGATTATCTCGATCTCTCCAGCACGCAATTCATGCTGCTGGCGCAGTTCCTGATCTTCCTGCTCGGCTGGCCGCTGGAATGGACCGAAATCATCGTCATTTTCGTGCCGATCTTTCTGCCGCTGCTACAGCATTACGGCGTCGACCCGCTGTTCTTCGGCATCCTGGTGGCGCTCAATCTGCAGACGTCATTCCTCACACCACCGGTGGCGATGGCGGCCTTCTATTGTAAAGGCGTGGCGCCGAAGAATATTTCGATCGACGAGATTTTCGCCGGCATTTATCCCTTCGTCGCCATCGTTCTGGTTGCCATGGCCTTGCTCTATTTCTTCCCGGAAATCGCCTTGTGGCTGCCCGAACAGCTTTATGGCGGCGGGGGTGGCGTCGGCTCGGAGAATGTCATCCCGGTCGACGGCTTGCCGGTGGGCATAGAGAACAGCGGCGATCTGCCACTGCCGGATACGCCGGACGAGGAGGGCGGTGAAGTCCCCCTGCCTGAAGAGGATTAAAATACGGGAACCCCGGGCCAACCCCGGGGTTCTTTGTGCCTGGAACATTAAACGGAATTAACCTGGCGTTCAGGTGCCATGGAGCCGGCGCTTCCTATGTTGCAAGGGACCGAACACCCCTCGGCAACCACAGGAGCTGACCCATGTCGTTGAAACGCACCCTTGCCGCTGTCCTGCTCGCCACCACCGTACTCTCCGGTACCGGCGGCTATATCGTTGCCCGCGCACAATCCAATGGCGCGCCGCTGAACCTGCCGGCGGCACCGGCACCCGTCCAGGTGCAGGCCGCCCGCCCTGGCTTCGCCGATCTGGTGGAAAAAGTGAAGCCGGCGGTGGTGAACATCGCCACCACCGAGAAGGCCGAAGCCAAGACGCGCCGCGCGCCGGAACCGCCGACCTCGATGGAAGACTTTTTCCGCCAGTTCATGGAACAGCAGCAGCGCCCGCGTGGGCCGCAGCATGCGCTAGGTTCCGGCTTCATCATTGATCCGGCCGGCTACATCGTCACCAACAACCACGTGGTGGAAGGCGCCAGCAAGATCGTCGTCACCCTGGAAGACGGCAGCGAGCACCCAGCTATCGTGAAGGGCCGCGACCCCAAGACCGATATGGCTTTGCTGAAAATCGAGGTGGCCAAGCCGCTGCCCTATGTCGCCTTCGGCAATTCCGATACGGCGCGGGTCGGCGACTGGGTGATCGCGGTCGGCAACCCGTTCGGGCTCGGCGGCTCGGTCACGGCCGGCATTCTCTCGGCACGTGGTCGCGATCTCAACAACAGCCCCTATGACAGCTTCCTGCAGATCGACGCGCCGATCAATCCGGGCAATTCCGGCGGCCCGATCTTCGATGCCACAGGCAATGTCATCGGCATCTCCACCGCGATCTATTCTCCGAGCGGCGGCAGTGTCGGCATCGGTTTCGGCGTGCCGGCTAATATGGCACAGCAGATCGTCGCGCAGCTCAAGGAGGGTGGCAAGGTCGAACGTGGCTGGCTCGGCGTAAGCATGCAGCCGCTGACCGAGAGCCTCGCCAAGGCGCTCGGCCGTCCGAACACCCATGGCGTGCTGGTGAACGATGTGATGGCCGATGGTCCGGCGGCCAAGGCCGGCCTGCAGCAAGGCGATATCGTCACCGCCGTGAATGGCCGTCCGGTGCAGGATGCCCGCGATCTCGCCACCCAGGTGGCCGGGCTGAAGGCGGGCGATAATGCCAAGCTGACCTACTGGCGCGAGGGTCGCGAGAAAGTGCTGGCTGTCACCATCGGCAGTCAGCCGGCGGACCAGACTGCCTCGGCCGGTGACGCCGATGGCGGCGAGGCCAAGGTGGGCCTGAGCCTGGCACCGCTCAACCCGGAACTGCGCGGCCGGCTTGGGCTGGATAATGCCGCCAAGGGCGTCGTCGTGTCCGAGGTGGCGCCGAGCAGCAAGGCCGAGGATAGCGGCGTGCGACCGGGCGACATCATCGTCGGCATTGCCGGCAAGCCGGTAGCGACGCCATCCCAGGCGGTGGCCGCGATCAAGGCGGCGCAGCATGAGAAAAAGGAGGCAGTGCCGCTGCTGGTGAACCGTGCCGGCACCACCTACTACTTGGCGCTTCAGCTCGCCTGACCCCTCAACATCGCACCGGGGCGGTTGCCAAGCCGCCCCGGTGTCTTATCCTGAAGCCATGAAATTCCTGCTCGTCGAAGACAATCCCCAGGTGGCGCAATTCGTGCGCAAGGGCCTGACTGAATCGGGCCATGTGGTCGATCATGCCGATAATGGCCGCGACGGGCTGTTCCTCGCCATCACCGAGAAATACGACGCCATCATCCTCGACCGCATGCTGCCCGGCGGCATTGACGGCCTCGGCATCATCGAGGCTTTGCGGCGCACCGGCAATGCCACGCCGATCCTGATCCTTTCCGCGCTCGCCGATGTTGATGAGCGCATCCGTGGCCTCAAGGCCGGCGGCGATGATTACCTCACCAAGCCTTTCGCCTATGGTGAACTGGAGGCGCGGCTGCTGGCGCTTACCCGCCGCGCCTTGACGAGTACCGCCGAGACCCAGTTGCAGGTGGCCGATCTGAGCCTCAACCTGCTCAGCCGCAAGGTGACGCGCGCCGGCCAGCCTATCGCGCTGAAGCCGCGCGAATACAAGCTGCTGGAATACCTGATGCGCCATGCCGGGCAGGTGGTGACGCGCACCATGCTGCTGGAGAATGTGTGGGATTATCATTTCGATCCGCAGACCAATGTGATCGATGTGCATATTTCCAACCTCCGGCAGAAGATCGATGCCGGCTTCGCTCAAACCTTGCTGCATACCGTGCGCGGCGCCGGCTACCGGCTGGGGCCGCAAGCCTGATGCAGAGAATGGTGGCGCGATGCTGAAATACTGGCGCTCGACCTCGCTGCGCGTCGCGCTGCTGTTCGCGGTGTTCTTCATCATCGGTGCCGCCTTCCTGGCCAGCCTGCTATGGTGGAACACTGCTGGCTATCTCGACCGCGAGACTGACGCGGTGATCGCTGCCGATACCCGCGCCATTGGCGATCGCTTGCGCGACTTTGGCCTGCCTGGCGCAGTGCAGATGCTGCAGGAGCGCGTGGCAACTGCCGCCAGCCCCAATGCCGACCGCCGCGCCATCTACCTGCTCACCGATCCGCGCCTGCGTCCGCTGGCCGGCAATGTCGATGCCTGGCCGCTGAAGATCGGTGCCGCACCGGGCTGGTATGAAATCGAACTGGTGCATCGCGACAAGCTGCATGCCACGCGCATGCTGCATGTGGTGCTGCCCGGCAATTTCCAGCTTCTGGTCGGCCGCGATGTGCAGGATAGGGCGCAGATCCGCAATCTGGTGCTGCGCAGCTTGGCCTGGTCGGGCCTTGCCATGCTGGTGTTGGCGTTGGCGGGCGGCTGGCTGATCCGCCGCGCCGTGCTGCATCGCGTCGAAGGCATCAACCGCACCGCTTCAGCCATTCGTCAGGGCGACTTGGCGCAACGGCTGCCGCAGCGCGGCAGCGATGATGAATTCGACCAGCTTGTCGTCACCATCAACCGCATGCTGGATCAGATCCAGCAACTCGTTGAAGGCGTGCGCAATGTGTCGAATGCCATCGCCCATGATCTGCGTACGCCACTGGCCGAGACACGAGCGCGGCTCGAGGGTTTGCTGCGCCATCCAGGTGAGGGCGAAGAGGAAATTGCAGCAGCGATTGCCGATATCGACCGGCTGATCGGCGTGTTCAATGCCCTGCTGCGGCTGGCCGAACTGGATTCCGGCCTGCGCCGCGCCGGCTTCCAGTCGCTTGATCCGGCCTTGCTGGTGGAGGAGGCGGCGGAGCTATACACCCCTTTCGCCGAGGCCAAGGGTATCAGCTTGGACGTAGAGGCGGTGGCGGGTTCGAGCATCACCGGCGACCGGCAATTGCTCGCCCAGGCCATCGGCAATCTGCTCGACAATGCCATCAAGTACACGCCACAGGGTGGCCGTATCGTGGTGGCGGCGACAGCCGAGGCCATCACCGTGGCCGATAGCGGCCCCGGTATGACAGAGGAAGAACGCGGCCTGGCAGCCCAGCGTTTCTATCGCGGCGATGCGGCGCGCGGCGCTGCCGGTTTTGGCCTGGGCTTGAGCCTGGTGGAAGCCATCGCCCGCCTGCATGGCGGCGCCCTGAGCCTCGAAGACAACGCGCCGGGCTTGCGCGCGGTGCTGAAACTGGCATGAAAAAAGCCCCGGATTTGGTCCGGGGCTTCTTCATGGAAGTGGTATCAAGCGTAGAAACGCTTGCCCTGGTCTGCCATCTCGCGCAGCAGCTTCGGCGGCGTGAAGCGGGCGCCGAATTTCTGCGCCAGCTTGTCGCATTCCGCCACGAAGGGCTTCAGGCCGACCGTGTCGATATTGCTTACCGTACCGCCACGGAACGGCGGGAAGCCCCAGCCCATGATTGAGCCGACATCGGCGTCGCGCACATCAATCACCACATTTTCCTCCAGGCAGCGCGCGGTCTCCACCGACTGGATGTAGACCAGCCGCTTGATCACGTCCTGCACGTCCGGCTGTTCCGCCTTCACCGGGAAGGCTTCGCCAAGGCCGGCCCAGAGCCGCTTCTTGCCGTCGGTCGGGTAGTCATAGAAGCCCTTGCCGGCCTTCTTGCCGATGCGGCCGAGCTTTTCCACCATGGCGGAGAGCACCGGCTCGGAGCCATCCGGCTTGTAGGCATCGCCGAGGTCCTTGCGGGTCTGCTGGCGCACGCGGTGCATCAGCTCCATGGAGACTTCGTCGGCCAGCGCCAGCGGGCCCACCGGCATACCGGCCATCTTGCCGGCATTCTCGATCAGTGCCGGATTGACGCCTTCGGCCAGCATGGTCAGGCCCTCGGTGACATAGGTGGCGAAGACGCGGCTGGTGTAGAAGCCACGGCTGTCGTTGACCACGATCGGCGTCTTGCGGATCTTCTTCACGAAGTCCATTGAGCGCGCCAGGGTCTCATCAGAGGTCTGCTTGCCACGGATGATTTCCACCAGTGGCATCTTGTCGACGGGCGAGAAGAAATGCAGGCCGATGAAATTGGCCGGACGGGCAGAAGCTTCTGCAAGGCCAGTGATAGGCAGGGTCGAGGTATTGGAGGCGAAGATGGCATCGGGAGAGAGCTGTGCCTCGGCCTTTTTGGTCACGTCCGCCTTGATGCCGCGGTCCTCGAATACCGCCTCGACCACGATTTCGCAGCCTTTCAGCAGGGCATAATCGGTGGTCGGCGTGATCAGCGCCAGTTGTGCATCGCGCGCTTCCGGTTTCAGCTTCTTCGACGCCACCCGCTTATCCAGCAGGCCGGCGCTGTAGCTCTTGCCCTTCTCGGCGGCTTCCTGGGTGCTGTCGAGCAACACCACCTGGAGGCCGGCGGAGGAGGCGGCGAAGGCAATGCCCGCGCCCATCATACCGGCGCCGAGGATGCCGACCTTGGTGTAGCTCTGGGTCGGCACGCCCTTCGGCCGGTTGGCCAGCTTGTTGGCTTCACCGACGGAGACGAACAGGCTGCGGATCATGTTGCGCGCCGCATCCGAGCGGGCACAGGCGATGAAGTAGCGCGTCTCGATACGCAAAGCGGTATCGATATCGACGATGCTGCCCTCGAACACGCAGGACATTATGTGCTGCGCTGCCGGGTAGTTGCCTTGAGTCTTGGCCCGCAGCATGGCATTGCCGGCGGTGAAGGTCTGGGCGCCAGCCGGGGTATTGGCGCCATCCTTCATGCGGAAGCCCTTCTGGTCCCAGGGCTTCACGCAATTGGCCGGGCCATCGCTGAGCAGCCATTCCTTGGCCCGCTTCAGCAGGTCAGCCGCCGGCACCACTTCGTCCAGGATGCCCATGCCGAGCGCGGTCTTGGGATCGACCTTGCGGCCTTCCAGCAGCATCGGCAGCGCGTTGCGTACACCGATGATGCGCGGCAGGCGCTGGGTGCCGCCAGCGCCCGGCAACAGGCCGATGGTCACTTCCGGCAGGCCGATCAGCGCCTTCGGATTGTCGGCGGCGATGCGGCGATGGCAGGCGAGGCAGATTTCCAGGCCGCCGCCCAAAGCCGTGCCGGGGATGGCGGCGACGAAGGGCTTGCCGGCTTTTTCGATGTCGCGGAACAGCTTCTGCAGGTTCATCGAGAAGTCGAACATGGTTTGCGGTTCGACATTCTTGAACAGGTTGATCAGGTCGGCACCGGCAACGAAATCCGGCTTGGCCGAGGCGATGATCACACCTTTCACCGCCTTGTCGGCGATGGCCTTGTGTACCGCCGCCTTGAATTCGGCGATGGACTGCTCGTTGAGCACGTTCATCGAGCGGTCGGTCATGTTCCAGGTGATGGTGGCGACGCCGTCGCCATCAACGATGTAATCGATCATGGTGTGATACCTCAGACGCGTTCGATGATGGTGGCGGTGCCCATGCCGGCGCCGACGCAGAGCGTCACCAGCGCGGTGCTCTTGCCGGAACGCTCCAGCTCATCCACCACGGTGCCCAGGATCATGCCGCCGGTGGCGCCCAGCGGATGACCCATGGCAATGGCGCCACCATTCACATTGATCTTGTCATGCGGGATGTTCAATGCCTGCATGAAGCGCAGCACCACCGAGGCGAAAGCCTCGTTCAGTTCGTAGATGTCGATGTCGGACGGCTTCATTCCGGCCAGCCGCAGCGCCTTCTCGGCGGCAAAGGAAGGGCCAGTGAGCATGATGGTCGGTTCTGAGCCGATGGAAGCGAAGCTGCGGATGCGGGCGCGCGGCTTCATGCCGGTCTTCTTGCCGGCCTCGGCATTGCCGATCAGCACGGCGGAGGCGCCATCGACGATGCCGGATGAATTGCCGGCATGGTGCACATGCTCAATGCGCTCCACTTCCGGGTAGCGCTGCAACGCCACGGCATTGAAGCCGAATTGCTCGCCCGGCACAGTGAAGGACGGATCAAGCTGCGCCAGGGTCTGCATCGTGGTGTCGGGGCGCATATGCTCGTCATACGCCAGGATCGGCAGGCCGTTTATATCCTTCACCGGTACGATGGATTTCTTGAAGCGGTTCTCGTCCCACGCGCGCTTGGCGCGCTTCTGGCTTTCGACGGCATAGGAATCGACGTCGGCGCGGCTCATGCCATACTTGGTGGCGATGAGGTCGGCGGAAATGCCCTGCGGCACGAAATAGGTTGGGATCGCCACGGCCGGATCGGTGGCCCAGGCGCCGCCGTCCGAGCCCATCGGCACGCGGCTCATGCTTTCCACGCCGCCGCCAATCGCCATCTGGCTCTGGCCGCTCATCACCTGCGCGGCTGCCATGTTGCAGGCTTCGAGGCCCGAGGCGCAGAAGCGGTTGATCTGCACGCCGGCAGTGGTTTCGGCATAGCCGGACTGGATCACGGCGACGCGGGCGATATCCGCGCCCTGTTCGCCGACGGGCATGACGCAGCCGAGCACCACGTCGTCGACGAGAGAGGTATCGAGTTCGTTGCGGTCGCGCACCGCCTGCAGCACGGTGGTGGCCAGGCGCATCGGGGTGACTTCATGCAGGGCGCCGCTGGCGCGGCCCTTGCCGCGCGGCGTGCGCACGGCGTCATAGATGAAGGCTTCGGTCATCTGTTTCTCTCCCATTAATTTGGTCTGCTGAAATTAAAACCGAACGATCGTTTGGTGACAAGGCGCAATTTGCCGGCACGGGTGGAAAAAGCGCGGCTGACGCGGGTTTACGCTACGTCAGCCGAAAATTTCACCGCATTGACACTTTTACGAGATGGAAACGGGTCAGCCTCACAGAGTGCGGCTGATCAGTTCCTTCATGATCTCGTTGGTACCGCCATAGATGCGCTGTACGCGGGCATCGGCATAGGCGCGGGCGATCGGGTATTCCCACATGAAGCCATAGCCGCCATGGAGCTGCAGGCAGCGGTCGATCACCTTGTTCTGCAGGTCGCTGCACCAGTATTTCGCCATCGCGGCGGTGGCGACATCCAGCTTGTTCTGCGCTACCAGTTCGATGCACTTGTCGACGAAGACGCGGGCCACCTGGGTCTCGGTCTTGATCTCGGCGAGCTGGAAGCGGGTATTCTGGAAATCGCCGATGGATTTGCCGAAAGCCTTGCGGTTGCGGGTGTATTCCACCGTCCATTTCAGCGCCGCTTCGCAGCCGGCCACCGACATGATGGCGATCTGCAGGCGCTCCCAGGCCAGTTCCTGCATCAGCATGTAGAAGCCCTGGCCTTCGCCACCCAGCATGTTTTCCGGCGGCACGCGCACGTCGCTGAAGAACAGTTCCGACGTATCCTGGGCGTGCATGCCCAGTTTTTCCAGGTTGCGCCCCTTGGTGAAGCCCTCGCGGCCGGCTTCCACCAGGAACAGCGACATGCCCTTGGCGCCTTCCTTCGGGTTGGTCTTGGTCACCACGATCACCAGGTCGGCATTCTGGCCGTTGGTGATGAAGGTCTTCTGGCCGTTGATGACGAATTCGTTGCCGTCGCGGACCGCGGTGGTCTTGACGCCCTGCAGGTCGGAGCCGGTGCCTGGCTCGGTCATGGCGATGGCGCCGATCACTTCGCCGCTAGCCATCTTCGGCAGCCACTTCTTCTTCTGCTCTTCCGTGCCGTAATTCAGGATATAGGGCGCCACGATGTCGGAATGCAGCGAGAAGCCGGGGCCCGACGCGCCGATATAGCCCTGTTCCTCCATCAGGATGGTGGAATAGAGCCGGTCGGCGCCGGAACCGCCATATTCCTCCGGCATGGTGGCGCAGAGGAAGCCGGCGGCGCCAGCCTTCAACCATGCCTCGCGCGGCACGATGCCGTCCTTTTCCCACTGGGCGTGGTATGGCGCGATCTCGCGCTCGAAGAAGCGGCGTGCCGCATCGCGGAACTGATTATGCTCATCCGAGAAGATGGTGCGCGGGATGGCGAACTCGGTCATTTCTGTTTTCCCTGTTCCCTAGACTCAGGCCGCCTAACGGCTGTTAGAAATTAGCTGCCTCCAGATGCATTGTCGAGCCGGCCCCCGCCTGAATCTTGGCGAGCTGCGAGGCCGTGTCGGGCAGCATGCGGTCCATGAAGAACTTGCCGGTGGCCAGCTTGTTTTCCATGAAGGTCTTGTCGTCGTCGTTGGCCGCCAGCTTGGCATGGGCCACCTTGGCCATGCGGCACCACATCAGGCCGATGGCGACCAGGCCGAACATGCAGAGATAATCCCAGGAAGCCGCGCCGGCCTCGTCGGGATTCTTCATGCCCTTTTCGCTGATGTAGCCGGTGGCGGTCTGCAGCCGGGCGAAGGCCTTGGCCAGCGGCATCACGAAATCCTTGCCGATCTTCGGATCCGCCATGTTGGCCTGGATGAAGCCATCCACCTGATGGAAGAAGCGGCGGGCAAGGCGGCCGATGCCCGTCGGCAGCTTGCGGCCGACCAGGTCGAGCGCCTGGATGCCGTTGGCGCCTTCATAGATCATGGCGATGCGGGCATCGCGCACGAACTGCTCCATGCCCCATTCGGCGATATAGCCATGGCCGCCATAGACCTGCTGCGCCATGGTGGTGGACTGGTAGCCGTATTCGGTGAGGTAGGCCTTGATCATCGGCGTCAGGAACGCCACCAGGTCGTCGGAAACCTGGCGCTGCTCTGGATCGGGATGCTTGCCGGCGACATCGATTTCCAGGCCGGTCCACAACGCCAGCGCGCGGGCGCCCTCGGTGAAGGCCTTGATGCTCATGAGCATGCGGCGGATATCGGGATGCACGATCAGCGGATCGGCCGGCTTGTCCGGCGCCTTGGTGCCGGTGATCGAGCGGCCCTGCAGGCGGTCCTTGGCGTAGGTGACGGCATTCTGATAGGCGACTTCGGCCTGGGCCAGGCCCTGGATGCCGACGCCGAGGCGGGCGGCATTCATCATTACGAACATCGCCTGCATGCCCTTGTGCATCTGGCCAACCAGCCAGCCCTTGGCATTGTCGTAGTTCAGCACGCAGGTGGAATTGCCGTGGATGCCCATCTTGTGTTCGATGGAGCCGACTGCGACGCCGTTGCGCTGGCCCAGCGAGCCATCGGCATTGACCAGGAACTTCGGCACCACGAACAGGCTGACGCCCTTGATGCCTTCCGGGCCGCCCGGAATCTTCGCCAGCACCAGATGGATGATGTTCTGCGACATGTCATGTTCGCCGGCCGAGATGAAGATCTTGGTGCCGGAGATCAGGTAGCTGCCATCCGCTTGCGGCTCAGCCTTGGTGCGCATCAGGCCCAGATCGGTGCCGCAATGCGGCTCGGTCAGGTTCATGGTGCCGGTCCATTCGCCCGACAGCATCTTCGGCAGATAGGTGCGCTTCTGCTCGTCGGTGCCGTAGCGGTGCAGCGCCTCGTAGGCGCCATGGGTCAGGCCGGGATACATGGCAAACGCCATGTTGGCCGCCGATTGCATCTCCGCCATGGCGAAGCCGACCACATGCGGCAGGCCCTGGCCGCCATATTTCGGATCACCGGTGAGGCCGCCCCAACCGGCTTCGCAATATTGCTGATAGGCTTCCTTGAAGCCGGTCGGCGTGCGCACCACGCCGTTTTCCAGCTTGCAGCCCTCGCGGTCGCCCACCTGGTTTAGCGGCTGCAGCACCTCGCTCATGAACTTGCCGCCCTCTTCGAGGATGGCGTCGATGGTGTCGCGGCTGGCTTCCTCGAAGCCGGGCATGGAGGTGTAGCTTTCCAGGTTCAGCACATCGTGCAGCACGAACTGGAAGTCCTTCACCGGAGCGGTATAGGTCGGCATGTCGAATCCTCCTCAGTTGCGCCCGATCAGTTGCGGAGCGGCCGGCCCTTGGTCAGCATATGCTCGATGCGGTCCAGGGTGGCGTTGGTCTTGATCAGCGACATGAAATTCTCGCGCTCGAGTTCCAGCAGGCGCTTTTCCGTCACCACCTCGGTGATGTCGGTGTTGCCGCCGGAGACCACGTTGGCGAGCGCGGCGGAAACCACCACGTCATGCTTGGTCGCCTTGCCCTGCTGCGCGAAACCTTCCACGGCCAGGCTCATCGCCGCCTTGGCGGCCGGGCCGGGCAGGCTGATTTCCACCGGCTTGGGCGGGGCGTAGTTTTCCACCAGCTTCAGCGCCTTGGCCTTGGCATCGGCCAGCAGACGGCGGCGGTTCATGGTGATGCCATCGCCATCGCGTAGGATCAGCATGTCGCGGGCTTCCATGGCGGATGTCGCCACCTTGGCGGTCGAGATCGCCTCGAATACCTGGGCCAAGGCCGGCATCGGGCCGCCGGGGCGGCGCTTGTTGGTGATGGCGCGGGTGATCAGTTCCTTGCAGCCACCCCAGCCGGGGATGACGCCGACGCCCACTTCCACCAGGCCCATATAGCTTTCGGCATGGGCCTGGATGGCATCGGAATGCAGCGCCAGTTCGCAGCCGCCGCCCAAGGCCATGCCCGCCACCGCCGCAACCACGGGGAAGGGGGCATATTTCAGCTTCATATAGGCGTCCTGGCCCTCGGCGATACCCTGCTCGATGGCCGGCCACATGGCGATATTGGCTTGGAACAGCGCGATGCCGACATTGGCGCCGACAGAGAAGTTGTCGTAGTCGCCGCCAATGATCAGGGCCTTGAAGCCCTTCTTGTCGATCTTGGCCGCTTCCTTCACCATGGCGATGATATCGGCATCCACCGCATTCATCTTGGTGTGCAGCTCAAGGCAGGCGACGCCGTCGCCAACATCCCACAGGCTGGCGCCCTTGTTGGAGAGGATCGGCTGCTTGCCCCGCTTCACGTCGGCCAGCATCCAGGCACCTTCCTGCACCACGATCTCGGCATACTCGCCGGCCGGCGTGAGGCGATAGGCCTTGCCGTTTTCTTCCTTGTAGAAGGGCCGGCCATTGGCGACCTGCACCATCTTCGGCACCGGCATGCCTTCGGCCTTCAGCTTCTCGGCAAACCAGGCGGTGCCAAGCTGGTCGATCTGCTCATAGGGGCCGTATTTCCAGGCATAGCCGGTCTTCATCGCCACATCCACGGCGGCGATGTCGTCGACAATTTCCGGCACCAGGTCAGCGGCGTAGGAGAGCACGCGGCTTAAGACGCCCCAGGCATATTTGCCGCCCTTGTCGTCGAATTCGACCAGGGCACGCAGGCCCTTGCGGGCCGCCTTCACGGAAGCAAAGTTGGGCCGCTGCTTCGGGCGGTATTCGCCGGTCTGCAGGTCCAGGGCTTCCTTGCCCTTGTTGCGGTAGAAGCCGCCCTTGCCCTTGCGGCCGGTATAGCCGTCCTTGATCATCTTCTGCATCAAGGCGTTCAGCGGATGATCGGCCTTGTGGAACTGCGGCAGCGGATCGCTGGCGGGCAAAGTCTTCAGCATCGAGCCGACCACATAGGGGCCGAGGTCGATGCCGGTGAGGTCGGCGAGGCCGAAAATACCGGTCTTCGGGATGCCGGTCGGCTTGCCGATGATGCTGTCGGCTTCCTCGACGGTGAGGCCCATGTCATAGGCGAGCGCAGTGGCGACCGTGGACCAGTAGATGCCGATGCGGTTGGCGATGAAGCCCGGGCGGTCCTTGCAGTCGACCACTTCCTTGCCGAGCTTCTCGTCGCCGAACTTGCGCAAAGCTGCGATGGCATCGCTGCGGGTCTTGGGGCCCTTCACCAGTTCGAACAGGCGCATGTAGCGCGGCGGGTTGAAGAAATGCGTCACCGCGAAATCGGCGGCAAAGCTTTCCGGCAGCCCTTGAGTCAGCAGGTCGAGCGGGATCGTCGAGGTGTTCGAGGTGACGATCGACCCCTTCTTGCGGTTCTGCTCCAGCTTGGCATAGAGGTCGCGCTTCAGCTCGACATTCTCGATGATCGCTTCGCAGATCCAGTCGACATCGGCGAGCTTGGCGAGGTCATCTTCGATATTGCCCGGCGTGACCAGCTTGGCGACACGCGGATGCATGAACGGCGCCGGCTTGGTCTTGAGCATCTTCTGGATCGCGCCCTCGGCGAGCGCGTTGCGGTTATTCGCTCCCTTGGGAACAATATCCAGCAGCAGCACCGGAATGCCGGCATTGGCGACATGGGCGGCGATGCCGGAACCCATGACGCCGGAGCCGATGACGGCAACTTTCTTGATCTCGGTCATATGCGTCGCGCTCCGCTTACACGGCTTCCAGCACGGTGGCGATGCCCTGGCCGCCGCCGATGCACTGGGTGGCCAGCGCGAACTGCTTGCCTTCGCGCTTCAGCAGCGCAGCAGCCTTGCCGGTGATGCGGGCGCCGGTGGCGCCCATCGGATGGCCGAGCGCAATGGCGCCGCCGTCGATATTCACCTTGCTCATGTCGTAATCGGCCTGCTTCACGCAAGCCAGTGCCTGGGCGGCGAAGGCTTCGTTCAGCTCGATGATGTCGATGTCCTTCAGGCTGAGGCCGGCGCGCTTCAGCGCCTTCTCGGTCGCCGGCACCGGGCCGATGCCCATCAGTTCCGGCGCGCAGCCGGCGACAGCCACCGACTTGATGCGGGCAAGCGGCTTCAGGCCATGGGCCTTGGCGAAGTCTTCCGAGCATACCAGCGTCGCGGAAGCGCCATCGGTGAGCGGCGAGGATGTGCCGGCGGTGACGGTGCCGGCCTGGTCGAAGGCCGGGTTGAGGCCGGCGAGGCCCTCAACGGAGGTATCCGGGCGGATGCAGCCATCCAGCTCAACGCGGTTGTTGCCGTCGATGATGGCGACGATTTCATCCTTCAGCTTGCCGGCCTGCTGCGCGGCGGCGGCCTTGCGATGGCTTTCCACCGCCATCTGCTCCTGCGCCTTGCGGTCGATGGAATACTTCTTCGCCAGGTTTTCGGCGGTGATGCCCATGGAGACATAGGCCTGCGGATAATCCTGCAGCAGCTTCGGGTTGGGCAGCGTGTTGAAGCCGCCCATCGGCACGCGGGTCATGCTCTCCACGCCGGCACAGATAAAGGCTTCGCCGGCATTCATCTGGATGGCGCCAGCGGCCTGGTGGATCGACTGCATCGACGAACCGCAGAAGCGGTTGACGGTGGTGCCGGCGGCTTCCTGCGGCAGGCCGGCCAGGAAGGAAATCAGGCGGGCGACGTTGAGGCCCTGCTCGCCCTCGGGGAAGGCGCAGCCGACGATCACGTCCTCGATGGCCTTCGGATCGACGCCGCTGCGCTCGACCAGCGCCTTAACCACCTGCGCCGTCAGGTCATCGGGCCGCACCTTGGTCAGCGCGCCCTTGCGGGCCAGCGTGAAAGGCGAACGGGCATAGGCGGCGATGACGACATTGCGCATGGCGGTTTTCTCCCTAGGGGTACGAGATAGATAAAGATCGAGACGGTTTGGTTTTGCTGACTGCTTATTCAGCGACGTTCAGCATCGCGTCGCTGCGGGTCTTCACGAAGTCATCAATGTTCGGCACCTTGCCGCCACGGTCCTTGAGGCCAAGATATTCCTCAAGTATGGCAACCGAGCGACGTAGCTCGTCGATGGCGGCATCGACATCGCGGCGCTGCGCTTCCAGCGCCTTGAGCCGTTCCGCCGAGCGCCGCAGCGTGACGCGGAGCTGTTCGCCCTGGCCGTCGCCGAGATCGTAGAGATTGATCATCTCGCGGATCTCCGCGAGGCTGAAACCGAGCCGCTTGCCGCGCAGAATCAGGATCAGGCGGGCGCGGTCGCGCTTGGTATAGACCCGGTTCATGCCCTGGCGGGAGGGATGCAGCAGGCCCTTGTCTTCGTAAAAACGGATCGCGCGGGCAGTAACTTTGAATTCCTGCGCGAGGTCGGTGATGGTGAAGGTCTTCTCGGTCACGGAACGCCTCCCACTGCCTCCGGCCGCATCGTCTTCGAGCGATGCCGGCCTTGCGTCTTGCTGGGGCCGACTCTTAGTTTACGTTAACGTAAACGTCAACTGGATTCTTATTCACAATTGCGCCCAAGCTATCGTCGCGGCTTCCACGCGTTAAAAACCTGCCCCTAGGGCAGCAAGGGGGCCCATATGGGGTGGAATCGGCTGTGGAAAACCAAGGCTGGCAGGTCTATGCTGCCGGCCAGCCGCGCCAGCGCATGGAGGAAATTGCCATGGCGGATGAACGCATTACCACCTACGCCGCCTTCTGGCCCTACTACCTGAGGGAGCATTCAAACCCGAAGGCTCGCGCATTGCACTATTTCGGCACCAGCCTGGCCCTGATTGCCCTGGCGGCACTGATTGTCACCGGCAATGCCTGGTACCTGCCAGTGGCGCTGGTCTCGGGCTACGGTCCGGCCTGGATCGCGCATTTCTTCATCGAGAAGAACCGCCCGGCGACCTTCAAATATCCATACTGGTCGCTGGTTTCCGACTTCCGCATGTATTTCTGTTTCATCACCGGCCGGCTCGGGCCAGAGCTTGAGCGCGCCGGCGTTACCAGCAGCAGCCAGACCGGTCACGCAGCAGTGTAACCCTTAAACAAGGGCGTTTTAGAGTCCGATGCAGATTTACCTGCCCATCGCTGAGCTGTCGGTCAATATCTGGCTGCTGCTTGGCCTGGGCGGCGCGGTTGGCTATCTCTCCGGCCTGTTCGGCGTCGGCGGCGGCTTCCTGCTGACGCCATTACTGATTTTCATCGGCGTGCCGCCGGCGGTGGCGGTGGCGACCTCCGCCAACCAGGTGGTGGCGGCCAGTGTTTCCGGCTTCTATGCCCATTGGCGCAAGGCCAATGTCGATTTCCGCATGGGCGGCATGCTGCTGGCCGGCGGCCTTGCCGGCTCCGGCTTCGGCGCATGGCTGTTCAGCTACATGCGCCAGGCCGGTCATCTCGATCTGGTGATCAGCCTCTCCTATGTGGTGATTCTCGGCACTGTCGGCAGCCTGATGGCAGTGGATGCGGTGCGCGCGCTGCGCCGCCGAGCCGATGCCGCGCCGCCGCGCAAGATCAAGCGTTTCCATGATCACCCGCTGCTCAAGGCGCTGCCCTTCAAGATGCGCTTCCGTCGCTCGCAGCTCTATATCAGCGCCTTGCTCCCGCTCCTGCTCGGCTTCGTTGTGGGTGTGCTGGCGGCGATCATGGGTGTGGGCGCCGGCTTCCTGCTGGTGCCGGCGATGATTTATCTGCTCGGCATGCCGGCTGCCGTGGTGGTTGGTACCTCGCTGTTCCAGATCATCTTCGTCACCGCCAATGTCACCATGCTGCATGCCATCACCACGCAGACCGTGGATGTCACCCTGGCACTGATGCTGCTGGTCGGTTCGGTGGTCGGGGCGCAATTCGGTGCCCGTGCCGGTGCGGCTTTGCGCGGCGAGCATCTGCGTGGCCTGCTGGCGGCCCTGGTGCTTGGCGTCGCGATTTTCCTGGCGTTGGAATTGTTTATTCCGCCGGCGGATATCTACTCGCTCGAGCCGGGGAATCTGCGATGACGCGCCGGTTCACCACGCTGTTCACCTTGCTGTTGCTGCTGGTTTGCGCCGGCGAGGCGCGGTCGCAGCGTGGCCTGTCTTCCACCGTGGTGCCGGCCGATGCGCCGCTGGTCACCGATCTTTCGGCGCATCTGATCGCCATCACCTCCAGTTTCACCGGCACTGAATTGCTGCTGTTCGGTTCGGTGGACGAGCCGGGCGATATCGTGGTGGTGGTGCGCGGCCCATCGGGCCCGGCCATCGTGCGGCAGAAGAAGCGCGAAGCCGGCATCTGGCTCAACCGCTCGCCGTTGCGTTTCGAGGGCGTGCCGGCCTATTACGCCGTTGCCTCGACCCGGCCGTTGAAGGAAGTGGCCTCGCCGAGCTTGCTGGCGCGGCTGCAGATCGGTGGCGAGAATCTGCGCTTCCGTTTCACCCGGCCAGCCGAGGAGCCCGATACCAGTCCGCACCGCGCTGCCATCCTGCGGCACAAGGCGCTGGGCGGCCTCTACCGCGAGGAGACCAGCGTGGTTTTCCTGGGGCCCAAGTTGTTCCGCACCGAGATCAGCTTCCCATCCACCGTGCCGGTCGGCACCTACACGACGGAAGTCTATCTGATCCGCGACGACCGTGTGATCGCGGCGCAATCGACGCCGCTATTCGTCGACAAGCAGGGCATCGAGCAGGAAATCTTCGACTTTTCCCGCCGCGAGCCGGCGGTCTATGGTTTCATATCCGTACTGCTGGCGGTGACGGCTGGCTGGGCCGCAGCTTTGCTGTTCCGCAGGTGATGGCTGTGGGTGGGGGTAAAGGTATTGCCGTACCCCCCGCGTTCTGACGCCACCTCTTTTCCCAGCAACACTTTCTCCTGGGGAAGCAATATGCGAAATTGCATTTCATTTCTCTGACATGAGTGCCATTGTGATGGACAAGGATATTCTCGATCAGTTTCGCACCACGTTGCGCCGCTTCGTGCGTGAACGCCTGGTGCCGCTGGAGCGCCAGGTGGCGGATGACGACCGGATTCCGGATGAGATCCGCGCCGCCTTCGCCGAAATGGGCCTGTTCGGCCTGTCGATCCCCGAAGAATATGGCGGCCTTGGCCTCGACATGGCCGAGGAAGTCGAACTGGTGATGGAGCTAGGCTGGACCTCGCCGGCCTTCCGCAGCATGTTCGGCACCAATGTCGGCATCGGCAGCCAGGGCATCCTGATCGATGGTACCGAGGAGCAGAAGCGCGCCTATCTGCCGAAGCTGGCGGCGGGCGAGATGGTGGCCAGCTTCGCGCTCACCGAGCCGGAAGCAGGCTCCGATGCCGCTTCTCTGCGTACCCGCGCCGACCTGGATGGCGATCATTACGTGGTGAATGGCACCAAGCGCTTCATCACCAACGCGCCGCATGCTTCGATCTTCACCCTGATGGCACGCACGGATCCCGGCAACAAGGGGGCGGGCGGCATTTCCGCCTTTATCGTCGACGCCAAGTCGCCGGGTATACGCATCGGCAAGCCGGACAAGAAGATGGGCCAGCGCGGCGCCCATACCGCCGATGTGATCTTCGACAATGTGAAAGTGCCGGCGGCGAATATCATCGGTCTCAAGCCGGGGCAGGGGTTCAAGACGGCGATGAAGGTGCTGGACCGTGGCCGCCTGCATATCGCGGCGCTCTGTGTCGGCACGGCCGAGCGGCTGATCCATGAGAGCTTAAGCTATGCCCGCGAGCGCAAGCAGTTCGGCCAGCCTATTGCCGAATTCCAGTTGGTGCAGGCGATGCTGGCCGACAGCCGCACGGAAGCCTATGCCGCGCGCTGCATGGTGCAGGACGCGGCCCGGCGCTATGCCGCCGGCGAGGTGGTTGCGACCGAGGCTTCCTGCTGCAAGCTGTTTGCTTCCGAGATGGTTGGCCGCGTCGCCGACCGCGCGGTGCAGATCCATGGCGGTTCGGGCTACATGCAGGAATATGCGGTGGAACGCTTCTACCGCGATGTGCGCCTGTTCCGGCTTTATGAGGGCACCAGCCAGGTGCAGCAGATCGTGATCGCGCGCAACATGCTGCGCGATGCTGCGGCACAGGCATGACCATGCCGGACGACGGATCAAGTAGTACAACGCTGGTACCGCCCCGCCTGCCGATGGCGGTGGCGACGATCTGCTTCCTGTTCAGTGTCATCAATCGCGGCTTGAGCGAATGCTTCACCGCCTTCCTGCTGCCGTTGACCCGTGAATTCGCCGCCGACCGTGCCCATGTTGCCACCATCTATTCGCTGATGATGCTGATCGCCGGCTTCGGTGCGCCGTTGGCCGGCTATGGTTTCGACCGTTTCGGGGCGCGGCGCATCTATGTCACCGGCCTGGTGCTGTTCATCCTCGGTCTCGGCCTCGCCTCCTTCGCCCGGGAACTGTGGCAACTCTATATCGCCATCGGGCTGCTGGTCGGCTGTGGCTCGGCGGCGCTTGGCAATGCCGCGCATTCCGCCTTCCTGGCGCGCTGGTTCGAGGGCGCCAAACTCTCCCGGAGCGTCAGTCTGGTTTATGCCGGACTCGGCATCGGCACATTGCTGATTGTGCCGTTGTCGCAGTGGATGATCGAGACGTTTGGTTGGCGTATCGCCTATCTCGGCCTTGCGGCTTTGCCGCTGGTCGGCGTGATGCTGCTGCCGATACTGGACTGGCGCCGCGCCCAGGCGGGCTCGCCCGGCTGGCAGGCAGCACGGCTGGCGATGTCGAGCGGCAGCAGCGGCCAGCATGAATGGACGCTCGGCAAGGCGTTGCGCGAGCCGGCCTTCTGGGGCCTGGCTTCGGTATTCTTCTTCACCGGCTCCGGCATCTTCTCGGTGATGGTGCAGGGTGTCGCCTATCTGGTCGAACTCGGCTATCCGCCACTCAAGGCGGCTTCGGTCTACGGTCTGGTCGGCATCCTGACGCCGATCGGCATCATCGGTTTCGCCTGGGCCGATGGCCGCATCGGGCGCCATGCCTCGGCCCTGCTGTCCTATATCTTCAGCCTTACCGGCCTGCTGGCGCTATGGGCGTTGCAGTTCTATTTCAATGAGCTGCTGATCGCGGTTTTCGTGCTCTGCATCGGCCTCACCTTCGGCGCCCGTGGCCCGATGGTCAGTTCCACGGCGGCGCGCATCTTCCAGGGCCGGCGGCTTGGTAACATCTTCGGCACGGTGATGCTCGGCAGTGGCCTCGGCATAGCGGCCGGCAGCTATCTCGGTGCGCTGCTGCACGATCTTACCGGCAGCTACAACGCGGTTTTCGTCTATTCCGGTATCTGCGTGGTGCTGGGCGCCCTGCCATTCTGGACCTATCGGGCGCTGCGGGAGGCGGCTTGAAACACCAGCCGGAATCCCTATCATCATTCCCAATCTGACTCCCCGTTTTAAGCCCCGCTTCCAAGGAATACGCGCATGAGCAAGTTCGGCCTCAGCCAGCCGGTCCGCCGGGTGGAGGACAAGCGTTTCATTACCGGCCAGGGCCGCTACACCGACGATATCAGCCTGCCGGGCCAGGCCTTCGGTTATTTCCTGCGCTCGCCCCATGCCCATGCCCGCATCCTTGGCATCGATACCTCGGAAGCCCGCCAGGCGCCGGGTGTGCTGGCGGTCTACACCGTGGCCGACCTGCGCGACGCCAAGATCGGCGACCTGCCTTGTACCATTCCGCTGAAGAACCGTGATGGCAGCAAGCGCGCCGATCCGCCGCGCCCGGCGCTCGCCGAAGGCTTCGTGCGCCATGTCGGCGATCCGATCGCTTTCGTTGTGGCCGAGACCCTGGCACAGGCGCGCGATGGCGCCGAACTGGTGGCGGTAGACTATGATCCGCTGCCGGCGGCGCCCGACATGGCCACCGCGATGCAGCCCGGCCAGCCGCAGATCTGGCCCGAGGCGCCGAACAACCGCGTGTTCGATTGGGAAGTTGGCAAGAAGGACAAGGTGGACGAACTCTTCGCCGCCGCCGCCCACACAGTGAAGCTGCGCCTGACCAACAACCGCATCGTCGTCGCCTCGATGGAGGCGCGTGCCGCGCTGGCGGCGCATGATGCCGAAAGCAACCGCTTCACGCTCTACACCCCGACCCAGGGCGTGTGGGTGCAGAAGAATTTGCTGTCGAAGATTTTCAGCGTCGAGCCGGCGCAATTCTCGGTGCATACCACCGATGTTGGCGGCGGCTTCGGCATGAAGATCTTCATCTATCCGGAGCAGGTGATGACGCTGTTCGCCGCGCGCGAACTGAAGCGTCCGGTGAAGTGGACGTCGGACCGCGCCGAGGCCTTCCTCACCGATACCCATGGCCGCGCCAATCTCACCGAGGCCGAGCTGGCATTGGACAAGGACCATAATTTCCTGGCGCTGCGTGTGCATAACATCGCCGATATGGGCGCCTATCTTTCCACTTATGCGCCGATGATCCCGACCATGGCCGGCACCAAGGTGCTGTCCTCGGTCTACCGTTTCCAGGCGGTGCATGCCCGCGTCGAGGGCGTATTCACCAACACGGTGCCGGTGGATGCCTATCGCGGTGCCGGCCGCCCGGAATCGAACTACATCATGGAGCGCCTGATCGACGTGGCGGCGGTGGAACTCGGCGTCGAGCGTTCGGAATTGCGGCGCAAGAACTATATCCCGCCCTCGGCCTTCCCGTGGACCAGCGCCATGGGCCTCACCTATGACTCGGGCGAGTTCGAGAATACCTCGGCCACGGCGCTGAAGGCGTTCGATTGGGCCGGCGCGGAAGCACGGCGCAAGGAAGCCGCCAAGCGCGGCAAGCGGCTGGGCGTCGGCATGGCCTATTATCTCGAAGCCACCGGTGGTGCCCCGACCGAGCGGGCGGAAATCCTGTTCCATGAGGGCGGTGATGTGGAAGTGCTGGTCGGCACCCAGTCGACCGGCCAGGGCCATGAGACCGCCTACATGCAGCTCATCCACAACAAGCTTGGCGTGCCGTTCGAGAAAATCCGCGTCACCCAGGGCGATTCCGACCGCATCCCCACGGGCGGCGGCACCGGCGGCGCGCGTTCGCTCTATTCCGAGGGCGGCGCCATTCTCGCCGCCAGCGACAAGGTGATTGAGAAGGGCAAGGATATCGCCGCTGACATGCTGGAAGCGGCCGTGGCCGATATCGAGTTCAATGATGGCCAGTTCCGTATCGCCGGCACCGACCGAGGCGCCAGCATCCTGGAAGTGGCGGCCACCGCGCGGTTGCGCTCAGGCGCCGCAGCGGATCAGCCGGCTGGCCTCGACACGGCAGCCGATTTCCAGGTCCAGGCGATCACCTTCCCCAATGGCTGCCATGTGGCGGAAGTGGAAGTGGACGAAGCCACCGGCATCGCCACCGTCACCCGCTATGTCGTTGCCGACGACATGGGCAAGGTGATCAACCCCATGATCGTGGAAGGCCAGATCCAGGGTGGTGTCGCTCAGGGCATTGGCCAGGCGCTGTATGAGCGCGTGGTCTATGATGCCGATGGCCAGTTGCTCACCGGCAGCTTCACCGATTATTGCATGCCGCGTGCAGACGATATGCCGGACATCCAAGTGATCCTCTGCGAGGTGCCGTGCAAGACCAACCCGCTGGGCGTCAAGGGCGCTGGCGAGGCGGGCGCGGTTGGTGCGCCGCCGGCGGTGATGAACGCGCTGGCCGATGCGCTGAACGTCAGGCATGTCGATATGCCGGCGACACCAGAACGCATCTGGGAAATCCTGCAGCAGCGTCAGGCGGCGGAATAACTGATCTGCAGGCTGTTCAGGCCGCGCACCACGATTGAGTCGCTCCAGTCCGGGGCGGCGGCAAGTTCGATATGCGGCAGCCGGCGCAGCAGGGCGGGGAAGGCGGTTTGGCCTTCCAGCCGTGCCAGCGGTGCGCCGATACAGAAGTGGATGCCATAGCCAAAGGTCAGGTGCGGATTGTGTTGGCGCCGGATGTCAAAACGGTCCGGCTGCTCGAACACGCGCGGATCGCGGTTGGCCGCACAGAGCATCTGGAATACCCGGTCGCCGCGCTTGATCTGCTTGCCTTCGAGCTCGATATCCTCAGCCGCAACGCGTACCTGCGCGAGTGATGGCCCGTCCCAGCGCAGCATCTCCTCTATGGCGGTTGCGGCCAGCGTCGCATCGTCGCGCAGCATATGCATCTGCTCCGGGTGCTTGAGCAGCGCCAGCAGGCCGTTGCCAAGCAGATGCGTGGTGGTCTCGTGTCCGGCAAACAGCAGCAATACGCAGGCGCCCACCAGTTCTTCGGTGGAAAGGAAGTCGCCGCGCTGTTCCGCTTGCACCATGCCGGTGGTGACATCTGCCTCTGGCTGGCGCCGCCGGGCTTCCACCAGATCGGTAAAATAGGCGTTCATCTCCAGCAGGGCGCTGTTGGCCTGACGGTATTTGTCGGCGGACATGCGCGAGGTCAGCACGAAGGCGCCGAGGTGGTCTGACCAATGTTTCAGTTTCTCTACATCGGCGGCCGGCACGCCCAGCATGCTGGCAATGACATGGGCCGGTAGCGGATAGGCGAAATCCTGGATGAAATCGGTTTCCCCACCGCGTTTGGCGAGGTCATCGAGCAGCCGCTCGACAATGGCTGCCACGCGCGGTCGCATGGCCTCCAGCGCGCTGGTGGTGAAGGCCTTGTTCATCAGCCCTCGCACCCTTGTATGCGCCGGCGGATCGTTGAACACCGCCCAGAGCCGCATGCTGGCATCAAGTTCACGCAAGTCGGCGCGTTCCGCATCTGGCATACGGTCGAAGAAGGGCCGCATGCGGTCGGAGGAAAAGCGCCGGTCACGCAGGGACTGGCGGATATGGTCGTAGCGCGTCAGTATCCAACCGCCGAGCTTGTCGCTCCAATGCACCGGATCATGCTCCATCAGGGCATGCAGTGAGGGGTACGGATCGGCTATCACCGCCGCGTCGCGGGCGTTGAAGGTCACTGTCATGGCGCTTCCCGGCGTCTGTTATTTTGCCCGAGTATGGAGATGGATCGATGCCGCGTGAATACCCCTCCGCTCCGATAGTCGGCCTTGGCGCCGTGGTCTGGCATGAGGGCAAGGTATTGATGATCCGCCGGGGCCAGCCGCCGCGTCAGGGGCTATGGAGTCTGCCGGGCGGGGGGCAATTATTGGGCGAGACGGTGGAACAGGGTATCCGGCGGGAATTGCTGGAGGAGACCGGTGTCGAAATTGATTTACTCGGACTGGTTGCAGTGATCGACTCGGTCCAGCGCGATACGGAAGGCCGTGTGCTGTATCATTACACCATCATCGACTATGCCGCGCGCTGGCGCTCTGGCGACACCGTGGCGGGCGATGATGCGGCCGAGGCCGCCTGGTTTACGCCGAAAGAACTAGAAGAACTTGATCTCTGGGAGGAGACGCTGCGGGTGGTGGAGCAGTCTCGTCGCTTTTTGTCGCAATGAGTATGTGAAGGATTAACTGTCAGTCGGATACAGACATTTCCGGCGCGGGCCAATTGTGCTTTAGTGGCTTGCAACAGACCTATTATTCTACCCTCAGGGGCAGGGAATGAATTTTCCAAAAGGCGCCGGCTCGCAGTTTCAGCCGACGAAATTCGAGGAGCGTGGCACCGCTGTCAGTTTCACCACGCCGGCCATCAGCCAGGCGCGTGTGCGCGTGGATAGCCGCGAGCAGCTTGAACTCACGGTCTCCGCCTTCTCCGGTGTGAAGGGCAATTACGTCATCCGCTGGAAGGATGTGCCGGAAATCTTCTCGCTGACGATGCATGATCGTTCGCTGCATGAAGAGATCCTGAAGCGCAATTCCTGTCTGCCGCCACATGTGCGCAGTGCCACGCTGGAGGCGGCGAAATCAGGCCTCGCCGGCCCGGAAGCGCAGAAGTCCGCCGAGGAAGCATTGGCGGAAGATGAAAACGAGATGCTGCTGACGCGCTTCTTCCTGTTCAAGGGGGCGCTGGAGAAGATGTCGGGCGGCCAGATGAATCTGCGCGTCTCCGACTTCGTGTCCGACTCCGGGCGAGACCGGGTGAAGCATGCCATGGGCGACATCGCCCAGCGGTTGCAGGCTACGACGAATCTGCTTTACGACCGGCTGGAATCCTGGGGCAACCTGATCTCGCCGCTCGGCGTGCCCGGCATGAGCAAGGATTGCCGCCTGCGCCGCATCGTCAATGCCATCGCCGGGCTCGAGGAAGCCATGGCCAAATGGTCTGCCGAGGACAAGTCGGAAGCTGCGGAACTGGCTCGCCCGATTGGCAAGATTTGCGGGTTTACCGGCGATTATGCCAAGGAACTCATTGCTTCCGCGATGCGCCCTCTGGAACATCCCGAGCGGGTGCTGATGAACTGGGAGAAGATTTCCGGCTCGATCCAAAAGGACCTGGAACGGCTGTGGTGGACGGTTGATGGCTGGGAATACGTTATCCTGCTGTGGCAGGATGTGCAGGATAAGGACCGGGATACCCAGCGGGCGGCGATAACGGAAATTTATCGAATTCTGCCCATCATCCCGGAAAAGGAAGCGGCCAACCGCCCGAATGCCCAGGCGATGCAGGAAAACACCAAGCTCCAGGTGCGGGCGCTTGAGAGTTGGAATTCAGGCACGTTGGATATGGAAATGCTGCGACGGGTCGAATCCACGAAAAGGAGGCAGGTATGACCGATCTTGCTTCCGAACTGCGGGATATCGAACGCAAGCTGTTCGAGATACCCGACGAGAAGGTGGCGCAGCTCACACTGCTCATCGAGCGTTCGCGCGCTATCGTCCTCTCTGCCGCTGTTGCCAATGCCGCGCTTGGCACCCTGCGCCCGCGTCTGGTGAAAACCCGGCCGCCGCGTTACCTCACGCTGCAGCGCGTGTTCTGCCATCCGTTCGAGGATCTGCTGGTGATGGGCGATGACGGCGTGAAGCCGTTCGGCCGCATCGCCCGCTCGTCGCTGGCGCCCTGCTGGGAATTCGTGCTGTCCAGCCTGGATGCCGCCGCCGTGAAGCAGCTTGAAGCCTCGCTGCGCGCCGCACCGGCCCCCGATATCGGGTCCAGCAGCGATCCGCGTATTCCGCGCCTGGGTGCTACGCTTTGGAAAGTCGCGGCGCAGCGCCTGCGCGAGGAATTGAACAAGGCTGCCGCCGATCCCGGCCAGCATGCCGCCCTGGTGGAGAAGCTGGGGGGGGAGAACGTGCTGGGTGACCTCACCGACATGACCTGCCTCCTGGAACTGGCGCCGGAAACCGAAAAGCTGCGTGAGGCGATGTCGCCGAAGCCGGTCGGCCGCCTGCTGGAAGAGCAGGTGGAGGAGATCAAGCAGATCTACAGCGATGTGGCGACCACTGGCAAAGGCATGCCCGGCTGCCTGATTGCCATCACCGTGGCGCGCCTCACCGATGGCTTCCAGGCGCTGCCGATTTTCGACTCCCTGGCTGAATTGCCCACCGGCATCGAAGGCATGAAGCCCGGCCAGTATGTCCGCGCCATGCTGTCGGGCGATTCCAAGCGCTTTTTCGGTGCCGTCACCCGTACCGATCCTTCAAAGGTAGACGATGCCAAGGTGGCTGACATGGTGGGCGATTTCGTGTCGCTGATCGGCCGGCTGAAGAAGGACGGCATGGCCGAGGGGCCGCAGCCTGAGATGGATGCGGCCAGTCGTCAGCTCAAGGACATGGTGCGCATCGGCGTGCTCGGCGGCATCGACGAGAAGGTGCTGGGCGGCATTGATGCGGTGCTGTCGCTGCCGCCGGCAGAAGACAGCGAGGATGCCAAGAAGGCGGTGTTCGACGCCAAGCTCGAGGCCGAGAATCGCGTCTATGCGCTGCAGCGTGTTGCCAGGGTGGCGACCGAGATCGGCGCCGACAAGGATGTCAACGGCGCGATCAAGCAGCTTACCAGCCAGATCGATGGCACCGGCAACACGCTGCTGGCCGATATCAAGGCGGGCAAGCTGAATGCGGAAGGCCCGGAGGCGGCGCGTACCAAGCTGTTTGCGGCGGTGCGCATGCTGGAACTGGTCGCCGGCAGTCAGTATGCCAACAAGCTGATGAAGGACGGGATGGCCGCTATCGCACGGATGCCGCAGGCATAAGCAGCACCGAGGGCGGCCTCATTGGGGGGATGGGCCGATGAGCGAAGGCACAGGCGGATCGCGTGGCAGCCGCAAAAAATTGAGCCACAGCGAGATCGCGCAGGCAATCAAGGCGCATGAGAATTACCGCAACGGCATCATGGGCGGTCGCCGCGCCATATTGTCGTTCCATGATCTTTCCAATCTGATCCTATCTGGCGCCAATCTCAGCGATGCCGATTTCACCGGCTGTGTGCTGTATGGCACCAAACTGCAGGACTGCAATCTTGACCGCGCGGTGCTGTTCGGCGCAGATCTGCGCGAGGCCGATTTAACCGGCGCCAGCCTGGTGCGGGCCGATCTGCGCGGAGCCTGTCTGCATGGCGCCAATCTCACCCGGGCCAATCTGTTCGACGCAGATCTGCGCGATGGCATGATCGCCGAACGTGACCGCCACGGTAACATTCATGCGCTCGGCTTCGATGTCGGCCCGGCGGAAATGAATGGCGCCAAGATGCGCGGTGCCAACCTTACCTCGGCGAAGATGACCGGTTCGGTGGCGACCCATACCGATTTCACCGATGCCATCATGATCGGCGCCAACCTGGTGCGCGCCAATCTGGCCAATGCCAATCTCACCGGCGCCAATCTGGCCGGCGCCGATCTTTCCGGTGCCAGCCTGAAAGGTGCGGCACTGACCAATGCCGTGATCACCGGCGCCAAGATGCAGATGGCTGATCTCACCGGCGCCAACACCGATGGCCTGCTTTCCGACAAGCCGGCAGGCAAGCCGCTGGAAGACCTCGGCCTGACGCCGGAAGAGGCGCTGCGACTGCATAGTCTGTGGGTCACGAGCGGCGGCAAGGAAGGCAAGCTGACCGATTTCAGCGGCTATGACCTGCGCAAGCTTGGCAGCCTCTACAAGGCCCTGCTGGTCGGCCTGGTGGCGAACAAGGCCGTGCTGTTTGGCCTCAACATGGAAGGCGCGCTGCTGCAGGGTGCCAAGCTGGCGGAAGCCGATCTACGCAACAGCAAGCTGGCCGGCGCCGATCTGCGTGGCAGCAGCCTGAAGGGCGCCAAGCTGGCCCATGCCGATCTGCGCGATGCCAATCTCAGCGCGCTGGTGGTTGGTGCCGACCGCTATTTCCCCGCCAATCTGGAAGGTGCCAACCTGCGCCGCTGCGATCTGCGCGGCGCCAAGCTCACCCGCGCCAACCTGCGCGGTGCCGACCTGACGGAAGCTGATCTCGCTACGGCGGATCTTGCCGATGCAGACCTGACCGATGCCATTGGCTTTGTACGCTAGCTATTTCTGGCCCGAGAGCTGGCGCACATCGTAAAGCGTCGGCTCGGCGCCGAACTCGCCGAGTTCGGTGGTGCCCAGACCAAGGCTGATCGATTCCGCGCCATCGCGGTCGATGGTGATACGGGCATTGAAGGCCTGGTGCGAAAACCCGTGCTTGTCGACGATGCGGTAGACCGTGACGCCGTTGCGCACTTCCACTGCTGACGTGACGCTGGCGCGGATATTGGTGATACGGTAACCACCCAGCTCCTGGCCGATCAGCGGCTGCACCAGCTTTTCGGCGCGGGCAAGAAACAGGATGGTGTCGATCTCGCTCTGGTTCACCAACTGGTCTGACGAGCGGTTGAACTGCCCGATCAGCACCTGCTGCGCCTGGGCTTTGCCGATGATGCGGGCCAGACCGATGGTCACATCGCCGACGATATACTCGAAGCCGCGCGGATTGTTGCCTTCCACCTGGTGGTAGGAGAAATGCGGGCCGACAGTGAAGGCGGCACGCAGGATCGGCACCAGGCGCGGATTGCCCTTGCGCCGCGCCAGCGCGTTATCGGCCAGGATCAGGATCAGCGCGATATAGGTGCGCATATCCGCTTCAACGCCCTTGGCGCGGTTCCAGACATAGAAACCATCACCCACGGTGGAGCGTGCCAGTTCGTTGCGCAGGCCGACTTCGTTGAGGCGTTTGCTGGCCGAGTTGATCGAGTATTCCAGCGACGAAAGCTGCGCCACCTGCTCCAGCGGCGAATGCTTGGAGAAGCCGACGATATCGAACAGCATCACGGCGCGGTTGGCGGTTTCAACCACGGCATAGCGCTTGACCAAATTCTCGATCATCGCCGGGTTCACGTCGTTGCGGCCCTGACCGACGCTGAACGGCACGTCCATGGTCAGCGGCCGGATGCCCAGCACTTTGCAGGTTTCGGCGAAAGTCTTGCCGCCCATCAGGCGACGGCCACGGATCAGACGCGGATAGGCTTCCGCATTACCCAGCACATTGTAGGGCGCGGAGAAGGCGAAGGAGATCTGATTGTTTTCATGGCTCCAGCCGGCAAGGATGTGCTTGCCCAGGCGCCAGGAGGAATACAGGACAAAGTCGATCTCCCGCATTCCCTGTCGGACGGCGTCCATGTCGCTCATGACGCGACGGCTTCCCCTTGCACACGCTTATTGGCGAAATACCCTGGCGCGGCTGGCGGCTTGGTTCACCGAAGCGTTGCCCGGCGGACCAGTGCAATCAGCGCGCTGGTTGCGCCGTCATGATGCGGTTGCCGGCTCGGGTCCGTCAACTCTTCCAGGATCGGGCCGGCCAGACGCTTGCCCAGTTCTACGCCCCACTGGTCGAAGGAGTTCACCCCCCAGATCACGCCCTGGCAGAAAATCTTATGCTCGTAGAGCGCGATAAGCATCCCAAGATGGTAAGGATCAAGGATCGGCAGGGCGATCAGCGCGCTTGGCCGATTGCCAGAGAATACCTTGTGTGGCGCCAGGGCCGCTGCGGCCTCATCGCTCATGCCGCTGGCCCGCAGGTCGGCGGTGACTTCCTCCAGCGTACGGCCCAGCATCAGCGCCTCGGCCTGTGCCAGCACATTCGCGGTGAGCATGGCGTGGTGCTGGCCCAGCGGATAGCGGCTTTCCAGCGGCAGGATGAAATCCGCGGGCACTACCGGGGTGCCCTGATGCAGCAACTGGTAGAAGGCATGCTGACCATTGGTGCCCGGCTCGCCGAATACCAGCGGTCCGGTGGCATAGCCGACGCTGCGGCCCCAGCGGTCGGTGGACTTGCCGTTGCTCTCCATGTCGGCCTGCTGCAGATAGGCCGGCAGGCGACCGAGGCCCTGGTCATAGGGCAGCACGGCCAGGGAGTTGAAGCCGAGGAAGTTGACATTCCAGATGCCGGCGAGCGCCATCAGCACCGGCAGGTTGCCGATCAGCGGCGCCGTGCGGAAATGTTCGTCCATGGCATGGGCGCCGGCGAGCAGATCGCGGAATTTCTCCATGCCGATGCTGAGCGCGATGGGAAAGCCAATGCTCGACCACAGCGAATAGCGGCCGCCCACCCAGTCCCAGAAGGTCAGGCGGCGGTCTGCCTTGAGGCCGAAAGCCGCCACCGCCTTGGGCGCGGCGGAGAGCGCGACAAAATGCGCCGCCCAGTCGGCCTTTTCGCCCAGGGCCTGTTGCAGCCAGTGCCGCGCGCTGGCGGCATTGGCCATGGTTTCCTGAGTGGTGAAGGTCTTGGAGGCGACAATGATCAGGGTGCGTGCCGGCTCGCAGCCGGCCAGCACCCGCATCAGATCGGCGCCGTCCACATTGCTGACGAATTTTACGTCAAGGCCGGGCTCATGGTCGGCGGCCAGGGCATCGACCACCATGCGCGGCCCGAGGTCGGAACCGCCGATGCCGATATTCACCACATAGCGGAAAGTCTCGCCGGTGGCGCCGCGCCAGGTCCCATTGCGCACCGCCTGCACCATGGCTTCCATGCGGTCAAGTTCGCCATGCACCTGCTGCACTACGTCAGTGCCATCAACCACCAGGGTTTCCTCGCGCGGCAGCCGCAAAGCGGTATGCAGCACGGCGCGGTCCTCGGTGCTGTTGATATGCACACCAGCGAACATGCGCTCGCGCCAGCCTTCCAGATCGGCGGCGCGGGCCAGCTTCAGCAGCAGGCCGAGTGTCTGGGCCGAAAGCCGCTGGCGCGAGAGATCGAGCAGCATGTCGCCATGCTGGAAAGAGAAGCGTTCGAAACGCTTTGGATCGGCGGTGAAAAGCTGGCGCAGCGTGATGTCGCGCTCGGCTGCCGCCTGGGCCGCCAAGGCGCGCCATTCTTCGGTCTGATCGATGGAGGGCGAGAGGGGGGGCGGCAGCAGGGTCATGGGTCAGGTCACCACATCGGGGCCGGCCCGGCCGCTGCGGCGGCGTAGGCCAAGCTGGCTTTCAGCAAAATCGATCAGCGGTTTCAGGCGGGCCTGCACATCATCATGTTGGCGTGCAGGGTCGGCCTCGAAGCGTTCAAAATAGAGCCGCACCGTGGCCCCTTCAGTACCGGTGCCGGAAAGGCGGGCGATGACGCGCGCCGCCTCACCGCAGATCACGCGCAGCCCTTGAGCCTTGGAAACGCTGCCATCGATGGGATCGGTATAGGCGAAGTCATCGGCCTGGGTGATCGCCATGCCGTCAATCGAGCGCCCGACCAGGCCGGGCAGTGCCTTGGCAAGATCGGCCATCGCTGCCTGCGCCGTGGCGGTCTCCACCGCCTCGTAATCGTGGCGTGAATAATAATGCCGGCCAAATTGCCGCCAATGCTGCGCCAGGATATTCGCCACCGGCTCACGCCGCTTGGCCAGCAGGTTGAGCCAGAACAATACGGCCCAGAGCCCATCCTTCTCGCGCACATGGTTCGACGAGGTGCCGTAGCTTTCCTCGCCGCATAAGGTGATGCGGCCGGCGTCCAGCAGGTTGCCAAAGAATTTCCAGCCGGTCGGCGTCTCGAAACAGGGAAGGCCGAGCTGCTTCGCCACGGCATCGGCGGCGCGACTGGTCGGCATCGAGCGGGCAATGCCGGCAATGCCTGCAGCATAGCCCGGCGCCAGCGTCGCATTGGCGGCGAGCACCGCCAGGCTGTCGGAAGGGCTCACTGCAATGCCGGGGCCGAGAATCATGTTGCGGTCGCCATCGCCATCCGAGGCGGCGCCGAAATCCAGGCCTGGCATCAGGCCCACCAGCTCTTCGGCATGGGCGGGATTGGGATCGGGATGGCCACCGCCGAAATCCGGCAGCGGCACCGCGTTGAGCAGCAGGCTTTCCGGCGCCCCCAGCATGTCCACAAGGACACGGCGGGCATAGGGGCCGGTCACGGCATGCATGCCGTCGAAACGCATGCGGAAGCCGGAATGCAGCAGGTCGCGGATGGCATCGAAATCGAACAGCGTCTGCAGCAGCGCGGCATGATCGGCCACCGGGTCGATGATCGAGATGCGCATGCCGCCGAGCGTGGCCGCGCCGAGACGGTCGAGGTCGATATCGGCGGCGTCGATGGTGAGATAGCGGTCGATTTCCTGGCTGCGGCGATAGATCGCTTCCGTCACCGCTTCCGGCGCCGGGCCGCCATTGCCGATATTATATTTGATGCCGAAGTCGCCGTGCGGGCCGCCAGGATTGTGGCTGGCCGAAAGCACAATGCCGCCCTGGGCATCATGGGCGCGGATCACGGCGGAAGCTGCCGGCGTCGAGAGCAGGCCGCCCTGGCCGAGCAGCACATGCGCCACGCCATTCGCCGCCGCCAGCCGCAGGATGATCTGCACGGCTTCGCGGTTGAAGTAGCGGCCATCGCCGCCAAGCGCCAGTGTGCCGCCCTTGAGATCGGCCCGAGTATCGAACAGCGACTGCACGAAGGCTTCGAGATAGCCCGGCTGTTGGAATTCGCGCACCTTTTTGCGCAGGCCAGACGTGCCTGGCTTCTGCCCGGCAAAGGGCTGCAATGCGACGCTGCGGATGTTCATTGGTGCGACGGGTTGGGGCGCAACTGGCTGACCAGATCGTGCCGCGCCTGGGTGGCAGCCATCAGGATCACGGTGTGCAGCCGCACGATGCCGCGATGGATCTGCACGCCGCGGCAAAGTGGGCCGCTGTTGATGCCGGTGGCGATGAAGATGGCATCGTCGCTTTTCACCAGTTCCTGGCCCGAAAGCCAGCGGCTGCTGTCGAGGCCGAATTCCTTCACCTTGGCGGCCTCGTCTTCGCTCTGCGGATCGACGCGGCCAAAGAATTCGCCGCCCATGGCGCGGGCGAAGATCGCGGTGATGACGCCTTCCGGAGAGCCACCGGTACCAAACAGTGCATCCACGTTGCTGCCGCCGTCCACCGCCATGAAGGCGCCGGCCACGTCGCCATTCTCCTGCAGCATGGTGCGCGCGCCGGCGGCATGGATTTCCTTGATCATGGCATGGTGCCGCTTGCGGTTCAGCACGAAGATGCGCAACTCACGCACCGGCTTGTTCAGGGCTTCGGCCAGTGCCTCCAGCTTGCGCTTAACCGGCCAGGTCGGATCCACCTTGCCTTTGGCGGCGGCGGGCAGCACCAGCTTGTCCATGTAGAAGCTGGGGCCGAGGTCGAACATGGCGCCGCGCGGCGCCAGGGCCATCACCGCCATGGAATTATCGACGCCGTTGGCCATGTTGGTGGTGCCCTCGATGGGGTCCACGGCGATTTCGATTTCCGGTTCACCCTTGCCGATGCGTTCGCCGCGATAGAGCAGGGGGGCGTTGTCCTTCTCGCCCTCGCCGATCATCACCACCGCATTGATGTTGATATCGCCCAGCGCCTTGCGCATCGCCTCGACAGCGGCGCCATCGCCCGCTTCCTTTTCGCTACGGCCAACCCAGTCATGGGCCGCAACGGCTGCCGCTTCGGTCACATGCCGCAGGGCAAAGGGGAAATCGGCGCGGGCAAACGGGCTCGGCATCGGGCACTCCATTCTCGGGCTTCGTTCTTGTCGCCTGGAAATACGGCAAAATTCCGCCCGCGCCAAGGCGGGCCAGGGGTTTAGGGGCGGAATTTAGGGGGTTACTGGTCGAAGCGGCGGCGCCAGAATTCCTGGCTCTGGCGTTCACCGGCATCGCAGCCCTTGGGGTAGCGGTAAGCGCCCTGGGCAAATTGTAATGGGTGCTGCAAACGCACCGGCGGGCCGGCTTGGCCCCATTGCCGGGGCACGATGGGAGCAGATGCAATTTCGAGCACCAGCTTGCGCCGTACCGCCTCATGGAAGGTATCGAAACTCTCCGCTACCACCACGAAGGAGCCAGGGCCGCCGATCACACAGCCCTCGTAATAGCGGTCCAGGTCTTCCATCACCGGCATGCCCCAGGGATTGGGCCGGTCGTTAATGATCGGCAGGCCGTTGATCACGATGCCCTGGGCCAGCGCCTTGTCGCGCGCCAGGTCCACCGGGTCGCCGGCATTGTTCGGGCCGTCGCCGGAGATATCCAGCACTTTGCGCAGGCCCTGGTAGGGCGAGGCCTTGAAGCGCGGGATGGCCGCGTTGATGGCGCCGCTGATGCTGGTGCGCCGGCCGATGCGGATCGGCACTTCCAGCAGCTTGGCTGCCACCACCTTGGCGCTGGCCATATCGCTGATCACCGTCCAGTCCAGCACGGTATTCTCGGTATAGGCGTCGGCCCATTCGAAATAGGAAATCGCGATGCGGCCATGGATACCGCTGCCGATGGCCTTTACCACCTGGGGATCGACCAGGGCCTTGGCATAGCCTTCGCGCTGTAATTTGGCCTCATCGGGATCGACGCTGCCGGAGATGTCGATGGCGAGCAGCAGTTCCAGGTCGACGGCCAACTTCTCCCCTGCCGCCCAGGCGGCGGAGGGAAGGAGGAAACCCGGCGCAAGCAACGCCAGGGATAAAATCGCAAGCCATCGCCACTGCATGACTCGGAGTCTATACCCGGCCCAGCCCAGGCGTCCATGACCATTTGCCGCGCCGGCCATGCCTGGAACAGGACCGCTGCCGGGGCTAAAATCGTGTCATGGCTGAAATCATCCAGACGGAAGTGGCAATTGTCGGCGGCGGCCTGGCCGGGCTGACGCTGGGCATTGCCCTGGCGCGCCACGGCGTCGATACCCTGCTGATCGACCGCGAGGACCCGGCCCGGGCGCTGAATGCCGGCTTCGATGGCCGCGTCTCGGCCATCGCGCTCGCCTCCCAGCGTATGCTGGCGGCCATCGGCCTGTGGCAGCATGTCAGCGAAGCCCAGCCGATGTGGGATATCCGCGTTTCGGACGGCGACTCGCCGCTTTTCGTGCATTACGACCACAAGGCGCTGGGCGAGGACCCGTTCGGCTGGCTGGTGGAAAACCGCGTCATGCGCGCCGCCCAGCAGGCGGCCCTGGCCGAATTGCCCAAAGCCCGGCTGCTGGCACCGCTGGGTGTGGCGATGGTGGAACGCGGTCAGCCCGGCTCCGGCGCGCCGGCACGGCTGACGCTTGGCGATGGCAGAGAGGTGCGCGCCCGGCTGGTGGTCGGTGCCGATGGCCGGCAATCGTTCATGCGCCAGCAGGCTGGTATCAAGGCAATGGAATGGAGCTATGCCCAGACCGGCATCGTCTGCACTGTGCGTCATGAGAAGCCGCATCATGGTGTGGCGCAGGAGCGTTTCCTGCCGGCCGGTCCCTTCGCCATCCTGCCGATGACCGATGATGCTGAGGGCCGACACCGCTCCTCCCTGGTCTGGACCGAGCCGCCGGAACGCGCCAAGGCGATCCTGGCGCTTGATGATGTCGCCTTCGTCGCGGAGATGCGGCAACGCTTCGGCGATCATTTCGGCACACTGGCCGTGACCGGCCCACGCTGGTCCTATCCGCTCACCTTCGTGCATGCCGAACGCTATATTGATCATCGCCTTGCGCTGGTCGGCGATGCCGCCCATGGCATCCATCCGATTGCCGGCCAGGGCCTCAATCTTGGGCTGCGCGATGTTGCCGCCCTGGTCGAAGCGGTGGTGACGGCACGACGCGTCGGCCTCGATCCGGGGCAGCAGGATGTGCTGGAGTCTTACGAGAACTGGCGCCGCGTCGATACCGCCGTGTTGTCGGCGGTGACCGATGGGCTGACGCGGCTGTTCTCAAACGATATCGCGCCGGTGAAACTGGCGCGCGACCTGGGGCTTGGCCTGGTCGAGCGGCTGAAGCCGGCCAAGACCTTCTTCATGCGCCATGCCATGGGCGATGTCGGCAAGTTGCCGAAGCTGCTGCAGGGGCGGGCGCTTTAGAAAAATCAGCGCGGGTCGCGCTTGAGGCCGCGTTCTTCCAGCGCCGCCAGATACCGCGCCCAGAGTTCGTCCTGGTCGTAGCCGCGGTCGTAGAAATATTCCCAGCTATAGATGCCGGTATCGTGCAGGTCGTCGAATTTCAGCCGCACGGCATAGGTGCCCACCGGCTCGATGGCGATGATGTTCACATGGCGCCGGCCGCCGATATAGGTGCGCTGATGCGGGCCGTGGCCCTGCACTTCCGCGGATGGGCTTTCCACGCGGAGGAATTCCGCCGTGAAGCGGAATGACTTGCCATTGGCGTAATCGACTTCCAGCACCTTCTCCTGCGACTTCAGCCGCAATTCGGTGCAGGCCGGGCGCCCGGCGAGGGTATAGGGGGAAGACTGGTCCACGGTTTTCAGCCCTCGATCTGGCGGGCCTCGTCCACCAGCATGATCGGAATGCCGTCGCGGATCGGGAAGGCCAGTCGCGCCTTCTCGCTCACCAGTTCATTGGCTTCGCGGTCATAGCGCAGGGTGGTCTTGGTCAGCGGGCAGACCAGCAGTTCCAGCAGCTTGGGGTCGACCGGGGCAGGCGTGGTCTGGGGTGTTTCCGACATGGCGTGTTCCCGTCAGTTGAAGCGGCCAATTAATTAAACCGACTCGTGCTGCTGTCTGGGCGCTCCAGCAGCGCCATTTCCAGCAAGGCAGTGAGCAGGGCGCCGCGCGCGGCAAAGCTTTCCGCTTCCAGCAGCGCCTGCTTTTCGCTCGGCGCGAAGGGGCAGAGCATGGCCAGCGAATGCACCAGTACTTCGTCATTCGCCGCCGCGATGGAAGGCCAGTCGGCGGGCAGGTTCTGGCGTTCGAGATAGCCGCGCAAGGCATTGACCAGGCGCTGGCGGTCGATCTGGCCGTTTGGCGCCGAGGCCAGGTCGCTGGCGAAGGGCGCGTAATCCGCGGTCACCTGACGGTAGGGCTCGGTCATCGCTTGTTCATTCGCCACGGCGAAGCGGCAGACGCCTCTGAGCGTGATCAGCACGCGGCCATCCTCGGTATCGACCGAGGCGTTGATGCGGCCCAAACAGCCGATGCGGTAGACCGGCGGCTTGGCCTCGCGGCTGAAGGCTTCTTGCGGCTGGATCATACCAATCAGCTTCGAGCCTGCCAGGGCATCCCGCGTCATCGCCAGGTAGCGCGGCTCGAAGATGTTGAGCGGCAGCATGCCGCGCGGTAGCAGCAGCACACCGGTAAGCGGAAAGATTGGTATGGTGCCGTCGAGCGCGGCGATGTCGGTGATTTCCGGCTCCTGGTCCGCCATGCCGCGGGCGTCAGGCGAACAGGATCGAGGAAAGGCGGCGGCGGGCGTCCACCACCAGCGGGTCCATCGGGCCAAGCGCCTCGAAGATCTTCACCAACTGCTTGCGCGCCGCCTCATCGTTCCATTTGCGGTCAAGCTTCACCAGCTCGAGCAACTGGTCCAGCGCATCGCCCTGGCGGTTATCGCCAAGCAGCGCCAGCGCATAGTCATAGCGCGCCTGATGGTTCTTCGGATCGGCGTTGACGGCGGCTTCCAGGCCAGCCAGTTCACCGGCGGCACCGGCGCTTTCGCGCGCGAGCTGCAGCGCCGAGCGCGCCGAGGCAACATCGGGATGATTCTCATGCGCCGGTGGCACCTGGGCGAGGATTTCGTCCACCGCTTCCAGTTCACCCAGGCCGACCATGGCGCGGGCCAGGCCACCCAGCGCTGCCGGATTCTCGGCTTCCTCGCCGAGCGCGCCGGAGAAGGCTTCGCCGGCTGCCGCCCAGTCCTGGGCCGCCAGCGCCGCCTTGCCAGCCTCAATCAGCTGCACGGCTTCGCTGTCGCCCACCGCCTCGCCGACCACCTGCTCAATGAACTTCTTCAACTGGCTGTCGGGCAGGGCGCCGACAAAGCCATCCACCGGCTGGCCCTTGGAAAAGGCATAGACCGCCGGGATCGACTGGATGCGCAACTGCTGCGCCAGCGGCTGATTGCGCGGGTCGTCGATATTGACCTTCACCAGCTTGAACTTGCCCTTGGCAGCCACGGCGGCCTTTTCCAGCGCCGGGCCCAGTTGCTTGCAGGGGCCGCACCACGGCGCCCAGAAATCCACCAGCACCGGCTGCTTCATCGAAGCCTGCACCACATCCTGCATGAAGGTGGAGATATCGATTTCCTTCACCAGATCCCCAGCCGGAGAAGCGCCCGGGGCGGCGGCGGGAGCGGCGGGGGTGCCGCCGAGATTCAGGCTGATGGGTTCCATGATGCTGCGGTCCGATAAAGGCTCTGGTGGCCGTTTTTTGCGTGGTCTCTGACATAATGCGCCGCAGGGGAAATGCCAACACCCCGGTTTCGGCTAATTTTTAGCCATCATGCCTAAGGCAAGGCCGCTTGCCGCCACATTGGGCCGAATATCGCGGGTTTAGCACTGGTATGCCTCTTGCTTAAGCAAGGTTGTGTTCGGTCTCCCCCGGAATTCATGTCCATAGAACGCGTAGACCTTGTCTGGATCATGGTGGCCACCTGCATGATTTTTGTCATGCAGGCCGGTTTCTGCTGTCTGGAAAGCGGCTTTGTCCGGGCCAAGAACAGCATCAACGTGGCGTTGAAAAACCTGGTCGATTTCTGCATCGCCGGCCTGCTGTTCTGGATGTGTGGTTTCGCCTTGATGTTCGGCATCAGCCAGAACGGCTGGGTCGGTGCTTCTGCCTGGATGTATGACGCCCGCCAGGATGCCTCGATCGGCGGCTTCCTGCTGTTTCAGCTCATGTTCTGCGGCACGGCAGCTACCATCGTTTCCGGCGCGGTGGCCGAGCGCGTGGCGTTCAGTTCCTATGTCATCATCACGGTCATCATCTCCGGCCTGATCTACCCGGTCTTTGGCCATTGGGCCTGGAATAACGGCCAGCTTGGCGGCGAGGCTGGCTGGCTGGTCAAGCTCGGCTTCATCGATTTCGCCGGCTCCACAGTGGTGCACTCGGTCGGCGGCTGGGTGTCGCTGGCCGCCGTGCTGGTGATCGGTCCGCGCATGGGCCGGTTCAAGAAGGGCGTGGCGATGATCCGCGGCCATGACCTCACCATGTCCACTCTCGGCGTCATGCTGCTGTGGTTCGGCTGGTTCGGCTTCAACGGCGGCAGCACGCTTGCGATGTCGGCGGATGTGCCAAGTGTGCTGATCAACACCACGTTGGGCGGCTGCGCCGGCGGCGTTGCCGGGCTGATCGCCTCGCGGCTGATGTATCCGCTGCCGCGCGTCGAGGATTTCCTTAATGGCACGCTGGCCGGCCTCGTCGCCATTACTGCCAATTGCCATGACACCTCGGCTTTGGCCGCTGTGATCATCGGCGGTGTTGGCGCCGTGGTGGCGATCCTGCTCGGCGAATGGCTGGAGCGGCTGCGCATCGACGATGCAGTCGGCGCCGTCCCGGCGCATCTCGGCGCCGGCATCTGGGGCACGCTGGCCGTGGCTTTGTTTGGTGATCCGGCCAATTGGCCCGTGCAGCATGACCGCATCAGCCAGTTCGGCATCCAGCTTCTCGGCTGTGCTGCGGCTGCGGTCTATTGCTTCGGCCTGGCCTATGTGGGGCTCAAGATCATCAACCGCTTCCATCCCCTGCGCGTCTCGCCGGAGGCCGAGCAGGCCGGCTTGAATCAGGCCGAGCATGGCGCCACCTCGGCGATGCTCGATCTGGTCAACGACATGGAGCGCCACCGCGTTGAAGGCCGCTTCGATGCGCCGGTCAACGTGGTGATTGGTTCCGAGGTGGAGCCGATCGCCTTGCAGTACAATCGTGTCATCCAGCGCGTGAATCGTGATTCCGAACGGCTCAAGCGTGTGATTGATGCGCTGAAGCAGGCCAAGGGCGAAGCCGAGGCGGCGAACCAGGCCAAGACCGCTTTTCTCGGCAATATGAGCCACGAATTGCGCACGCCGCTCAACGCCATCATCGGCTTTTCAGAAATCCTTACCGGTGAATTGTTCGGTAAGCTCGGCGATGGCCGCTACAAGGAATATGCCGCCGACATCCTGGCCAGCGGCAAGCATCTGCTCAGCCTGGTCAACGACCTGCTGGATCATACCCGCATCGAGGCCGGTCGCGTCGAATTGACTGAAGAGGAAGTCGATATCTACGAGCAATACCATGCCGTACTGCGCATGCTGCGCGACAAGGCCGAGGAGAGCAACGTGGCGCTGGTGGCGGAATTGCCCGATGGCTTGCCTTATCTCCGCGCTGATATTCGCGCCTTGCGGCAGATGCTGCTGAACCTGCTGTCCAATGCGCTGAAATTCACGCCGGCCGGGGGCAGCGTCACGCTCGGCGCGGAAGTCGAGGACGATGGCCGCTTCGCCATCTGGGTGCGCGATACCGGCATCGGCATGAAGCGCGAGGACGTGCCGCGCGCACTGGAGCCGTTCGTGCAGTTGCACCACCATCTCTCCAAGAGCTATGGCGGTGCCGGCCTCGGCCTGCCGTTGGTGCAGTCGCTGATGCGGCTGCACCAGGGATCGCTCACCATCGATAGCCGCGAGGGCAGTGGCACCAAGGTGACACTGCGCTTCCCGCGCAGCCGCAGTGCGGATATTTAGGCGGCGAAATTCACTTCGCAGCGGCCCAGGCCCTGGATTTCGATGGCGATGGCGTCGCCCGGCTTGGCCGGCTGCATCGGGCAATAAGTGCCGGTCATCACCACATCACCAGCGCGCAACGGCAATTCGGCCTTGACTTGCTTCGCCGCCAGCCAGGCCAGTGCATTGATCGGGTTGCCCCACACTGCAGCGCCAGTGCCCTGGCCGATTACCTCGTCGCCACGATAGAGCAGGCCGCTCGCCCGGCGCAGGTCCAGGCCGTCCAGCTTGCGCGCCACACTGCCGAGCACGAAGAAAGCACCGCTGACATTATCAGCGACCAGGTCGACGATATTGGTGGCGGTGTTGATAATGCGGCTGTCCACCACCTCGATGGCCGGCACCACGTAGCCCACGGCGCGCAGCGTATCCACCAGGGTCGGGTTCGGCATGTCGAGGTCGCGCTCCAGCACCACCGCCACTTCCGCTTCCAGGCGTGGCTGGATCAGCCGGCCGGCGGGAATTGTGTCGCCGTCATTCAGCACCATGTCGTGATACAGCATGGCGTAGGTCGGCGCGCTGATGCCGAACATCTTCAGTGCTGCCGGGCTCGAGGTGCCGATCTTGCGGCCGATCAGACGGCGGCCCTGGCTGATGAAATGCTCGCGGTTGGCGCGCTGCACAGCATAGGCGGTGCGCAGGTCGGTCTCGGTGCCCAGCAGGCCGCGCACCGGCTCGCAGGCGGTGACGCTGGATTCCGCCTGGCGCAGGCGTTCGGCGGCTTGGGCAATCGCGTCGCTCATCGTTTTGATCTCCTCGGAATTACAGGCCGGCCAGGCGGCGCGTTTCGGCAGCCTTATGGCCGAGCATTTCGGCGGCGGCAACGATCTCGTTCCAGGTTGTCACATCGATCGGGATGCCGCTGATATTACGTTCGGCGCGCATGCGGCGCTCCGGTTCCCCGGCCACCAGCACGCCACCGGTCTTGTTATCCGGTGCCGGCGGCGAATCCTTCACGAAATTCACGAAGGCTTCTGCCTCTTGCTGCCAGCTATCGGCGCCGCCGAGTTTGGCTGGATCAAACACGATGGAGAGCATGTTGTTGGTGATGGTGCCGACATCCCAGCGGTTGCGGCCGGTGCCGCCGCCGCTTAAAGGCCCGGAAAGCAGTTCAGCGATCAGCGCCAGGCCGAAACCCTTGTGTTCGCCGAAGGCACGAATGGCGCCGATGGGCTGGTTGAACATCACCTTCGGGTCGGTGGTCGGGTTGCCCTGGCTGTCGATCAGGATGCCGGGCGGCACCTGTTCGCCCTTGTTCATTGCCACGCGCACCTTGCCCATGGCGATGGTGCTGGTGGCCATGTCCAGCACGATGGGCTCGGCATCGCCAAGGCCCGGAATGGCGCAGCAATAGGGATTGGTGGCGAAGCGGGCATCCGAACCGCCGAACGGCGCCACCAGTGGCGAGCGGTTCACCACGTTGACGTAATGCGTCGAGATCATGCCGGCCGAGGCGCATTGCTCGCCCCAATGGCCGATGCGGCCGATATGGTGGGTTTCACGGATCGCCATGACGCAGACGCCATGCTCGCGGGCGCGCAGGATCGCCAGTTCCATCGCCTCATGGCCGATCACCTGGCCATAGCCATAACCGCCATCAATGGTCACCATGGCGCCGTTATCCAGGGCCACGCGGGCGCTCTGATTCACCTTGAGCCGTTTCTCATGCACCGCCAGCCAGTATTGCGGCAGCATGCCGACGCCGTGGCTGTCATGGCCGCTCAAGTTAGCCAGCACCAGGTTGTCGGCCACCAGGGCCGCTTCGCGCTCGTTGCTGCCGCCCTGGCGGCAAACCGCGCGCACTGTCTGGCGCAGGGCTTCGGGCATCACCGTCACATACTCGGCCATTGTTCCTCCTGGAGGATGCTTCTCGGGGGCGCTGGGGCGCTTCTATGGCCAAGCTGTAACGCAAAGGCCCCAGGGCTGCAATTCGGGGTCGGCAATTCTGGGGCCGCAATTGCGGCACCGGGCGTGCCGGCGTTTGACGACGGCAGCGGCTTCCGGCATGCTCCGCCGCCATGAAACACGTCCTTGCGCTTGCCTTCCTAGTGGTACTCGCCGGCTGTTCTTCCGGCCAGGAAGAACTGGCCCTGCGCGGCCAGAAGGAACTTGTCGGCCTGTCCGAGCAGCAATTGCTTTCCTGCGCCGGCGAACCGACTGCACGCAATCGTGAAAACGGCGTCGACCTGCTGAGCTACTTCCGTGAAAGCTCGGCCTATGCCTCGATGAACAGCGGTACCGACCGGGATTACTCGCCGCTCAGCCGTCCGGGCGGCGAATACGAGTATTTCCGCTATTGCGAGACCACCTTCGCCCTGCGCCAGGGTCGCGTCACCGAGGTGGCGATGAAGGGCCGCACCGCCACCGGGCGCGAGACGCTGGTGGCCTGCGGCCAGATCGTGGCGCGCTGCCTCAGGGCGAAATAGCTCTCTCCATCGTGACAGAGACGGCGCTTGCCTTGGCGCCGCGCGCTTGCGATTTTCCCTGCCATGGCTTTTCCCTGGCAAGAACGCGATGGTCGCCTGTCGCCGCTGAAGGCGGCCTGCTTCGTGCTGCTTTGGCTGCCCGGCCTGTGGCTGGCGGCGCGGCTGGCGTTGAATGACCTGGGGCCGCGCCCGATCGACGAACTGACCCATGAATCCGGCCGCTGGGCGGTCTGGCTGCTGCTCGGTTCGCTCGGCATCACGCCGCTGCGCCGGCTGCTCGATTGGCCGGCCCTGATCAAGCTGCGGCGCCAGATCGGCGTTGCCGCCATGGCCTATGCATTGCTGCATCTCAGCATCTATATCGCCGACCTCAAGTTCGATCTGGTGCGCGTCGCCACCGAGATCGTGCTGCGCTTCTATCTCACGATTGGTTTTGTTGCTGTGCTTGGGCTGATCGCGCTCGGCATCACCTCCTTCGACTCGGCGATCCGCCGCATGGGCGGCAAGGCCTGGGGCAGGCTGCATCGCATTGTCTACCTCATCGCCGTGATCGCCCTGGTGCATTATCTGCTGCAGGCCAAGCGCGAGATCGATCCGCCGATGTTGCAGGTCGGCATCTTCCTGTGGCTGATGCTCTACCGCCTCGGCTATGCCATGGGCCGGTTGCGCAAGGCCTGGGAAGCCTGGCCGCTGGCATTGCTGGCCGGCCTGGTGGCGGCGGGTGCCGAACTCGGCTGGGCTGCCTGCTGCACGCAACTGCCCTGGCGCCGCCTGGCTGCGGCGAACTGGATGTTCGATTTCCGCATCTCGCCAGGCTGGCTCACATTGGGCGCGGCACTGGCTATGGCTTTGCTGGCGCAGGCGCGGGCCAGTTGGCACAGGCGATCCCGAGCAGGATCGCCGCCAGCCCCAGCGGCAGCGCGCCGCTGACCGGTTCATGCAGCAGCAGAGCGCCGAGCGTCATGGCACTCACCGGGTTGAGCGCCACGGTGATCGCCACCTGGGTTGGCGAGGCATACTCCAGCCCCAGGCTCCAGAGATAGAAGATCAGCGCCGCGCCGACGATGCCGAGATAGGCGATGGCGGCCCAGGCCAGCAGCGGCAATGCTGTGGCGGCATGGCGTGACGGTTCGCCCCAGGCGATGGCGTTGAGCAGCACGGCGCCAAACAGCATGCCCCAGGCGGTGAAACCCAGCGCACCGTATTTCGCCATGTAGGGCCGCGCCAGGGCATTGAACACGGCACCGAGCAGGGCAGTGGCGACCATCAGCAGGTCGCCGCGCCAGGCACCATCGGGTGCCGCCAAATCGCGGCCCGAGATCAGCGCCAGGCTGACGCCGCCCAGCGCCAGCAACACGCCGGTAAGCTTCAGCGCAGTGAGTTTCTCGCGGCCCAGTGCGGCGGCGCAGAGCAGGGTGAGGAACGGCAGGGTGGAGAGCGCCAGCGCGCCGCGCGCCGCCGAGGTATAGGCCAGGCTGGCGCTGAACAGGGCCGGGAAGGCGGCAAAGAACAGGGCGCCAAGCAGGAACACCGCCAGCCAGTCGCGCCGTTTCAGCCGTGTTGCCCGCCGCAGCAGCAGGACCAGGACGCCGAGCACGATGGCGCCGAGGCCATAGCGCAGAGCCGCCAACGCCACCGGATCGAGGCCGGCGACGGCATAGCGGGTGGCGACCACGGCGCTGCCGCCCAGCAGGCTGGAGCAGCAGGCGGCGGTGAGGCCGAGCAACGGGCGTCGGGTGTCAGGCAGAGTCATGGGATACAGGCCGGAGAGTCGGGCGGGGAGGCGGTTTGTTGTTGCCTGATCCTGCCCGGAAGCGCATCATCATGAAAGAGAATGTTGAGAATAGTATTAATCAAGGAAATTGATGATGGAGACCCGGCTTGATCCGGATCTGCTGGCGGCCTTCGTGGCGGTGCTGGACCAGGGCGGTTTCACGGCGGCCGCCCGGGCGCTGAACCGCACGCAGTCGGCGGTGAGCATGCAGGTGCAAAGGCTGGAGGCGGTGGCCGGCGTGAAGTTGCTCGACCGCGACCGCCGCCGTCCGGTAGCGACGCCGGAGGGCGAGGCGATGCTGGGTTATGCCCGGCGTTTGCTGGCGTTACAGCGCGAGGCCTTGCAGAGCGTGGCGCGGCCCGGCCTGCGCGGCCGGGTGCGGCTTGGCGTGATGGCGGATTATTCGGCCACCCTGGTGCCGCCGATCCTGGCGCGTTTCGCCGCCAGCCATCCTGGCATCGAGGTGGAGGTGATTACCGGCCTGACCGCTGAAATGCCCCGGCAATTGGGGCGCGAACTCGATCTCGCCATTGTCATGCACGACGCGGCAAAGCTGGATGACAGCACTGGCGAGCTGCTGCGCTATGAGACGCCAGTCTGGGCCACGGCGCGCGGCCATGCGGTGCCCCAGCGGCGGCCCCTGCCGCTGGCGCTCTCGCCCAGTGGCTGCCTGTTCCGGGCGTGGGCCATCGCGGCGCTGGAACAGGCGGCCATTCCCTGGCGCATGGCCTATCTCAGTGCCAATTACGCGGCGGTAGAGGCAGCGGTGCGGGTCGGGCTGGCGGTTTCGGTGTTCAAGGCCGGCACCATGGCCCGCGACCTGCGTCCGCTTGGGCTCGCCGATGGCTTCCCACCACTGCCGCGTGCCGCCATCTGCCTGCATCTGCCGCCAGTGCGAGCAGGATCCGGACCCGGCCAGGCAGCTATCGTATTACGCGAGCATATCCGCGTGGCATTGAATGATACGGTAGAAACCCAATCAGCGATTGTGGCGACCGGGTAAGGCGGGTAAAATCCTGGCCCGCGAGAGGGGGCAGTCGCGGTCGATGCAGCTTTATGATCTTGGTTCAGTCAGTGTTCTGGTGGTCGATGACAACCGGTTCATGCGCAACATCGTCGCCAATACCTTGAACGGCATCGGCGTGCGCAGTGTGGCGCAGGCCGATAGCGTCGATCAGGCCCTGGAGCAGCTTGCCGAAATCGCCGTCGATCTGGTGATCAGCGACTGGGATATGGGCGAGAAATCCGGCATCGAGCTGATCCGCCGGATCCGTGCAAACAAGTCGATGCGGCTGCTGCCGATCATCATGCTTACCGCCAACACCACGCGCACCAACATTTTTACCGCGCGCGATGCCGGCGTCACCGAGTTCCTCGCCAAGCCGATCTCGGCCCAGGCCTTGTATGGCCGTGTGGTGGAAGTGATCGAGCGGCCCAGGCAGTTCGTGAAGACCAAGAGTTTCTTCGGGCCGGATCGCCGCCGCCGCCGGGCGGACAGCTATCGCGGCCCGAAGCGGCGCAAGGAAGACCAATGAGCGACGACGTTGAATTCATCGGCAATCCCAACCTGATCGCGCGCAAGGCGCGGCCGGTGGGCAAGAATGCCGACGACATGCTGAAGACTGCCGACCAGCGCGTGGCTGCGCTGAAGAACGAATTCGGCAGCATCCTCAAGCGCGATACCCAGACGATCATCGATTTGCTGCGCAATGCCGAGACCGACCTTGCCGGCCGCCAGCGTTACCTGCTCGACCTGCGTCGTGTGGCGCATGAATTGCGCGGCCAGGGCGGTACTTTCGGTTATCCGCTGGTCACGGCGGTCTGCGATTCCTATTGCAAGCTGCTCGATATGATCAAGGATGTGGACGAAGCCCGGCTGCCGCTGGTCCGCACCCATGTCGATGCCCTGCGCGCCGTGGTCGGCGCCGATATCAAGGGTGATGGCGGCGCTATCGGCCGCGAGCTGATGGAATCCCTGCGCGTGATCCGCCAGAAGGTGGCCGAGGAAACCGGCAGCGAACTCTGACCGGGTCTAGCGGTTCTGGCCCGGCACCCAGAGCACATCGCTGGCGCCGTTGTTGTTGGCATGCCGCGCGGCCACGAACAGGTGGTCGGAGAGCCGGTTCAGGTATTTAACCACCATCGGATTGATCGTCTCGCGTTCGGTGAGCTCGACGGCAAGCCGCTCGGCGCGGCGCGACAGCGTGCGCGCCAGATGCAGATAGGCGGCGGCCGGCGAACCGCCCGGCAGGATGAAGGAATGCAGCGGCGGGATCTGCGCGTTCATCGCATCGATCTCGGCTTCCAGGCGGTCGACCTGCGCCTGCACGATGCGCAACGGCTCCCATTTCGGTGCCTCCTGCTCCGGCGTGGCAAGGTCGGCGCCGAGATCGAACAGATCATTCTGGATACGCCCGAGCATAGCATCGAGGTCCGGCAGGTCCTTGGTATGCAGGCGTGCCAGTCCGAGCGCCGCATTGGTCTCGTCGGCAGTGCCGTAGGCGGCGACGCGCAGGTCGTGCTTGGGCACGCGGGTGCCGTCGACCAGCGAGGTCTGGCCCTTGTCGCCGCCGCGCGTATAGATCTTGTCCAGCTTGACCATGGGGCTACTTCCCCAGCACCAGGCCGGCCAGGGCGATCAGGCAGATGGCGATGAATTGCAGCAGGATGCGCCAGCGCATCAGCAGGTTGGAATAGGACCGGTTGAACCGCCCGCCGCGGAACAGGGCATAGATGCCAATGCACAGCACGATGAAGGTGGCGCCGATGGCAACCGGAATCATAGCATGGACGAATGAGCTCATGGTCTGATCATAGCGCGCGCCGGCTTGCGGTCCAGCCCCGGGCAGGTTAGCAGGTGGCGGCATACCGCCGCAGAAGGCCGCCGCAGAAGGCCGCGGTACAAGGAGATCGCCCATGATCAATCGAGAGGCCATTGCCGCTACCGAGGGGCGCATTCGCCCGCATGTGCGGCGCACCCCGGTGATCGCCGTGGCGGCCAGTGATTTCGGCCTCGATGGCGGCGATATCCAGCTTAAACTGGAATTGCTGCAGCATACCGGCTCGTTCAAGCCGCGTGGCGCTTTCGCCAACCTGCTTGGCAGCACTGTGCCAAAAGCGGGTGTGGTGGCGGCCTCTGGCGGCAATCACGGCGCGGCGGTGGCCTATGCGGCGATGCGGCTCGGCCTGCCGGCGCGCATCTATGTGCCGAGTGTCGCCTCGCGCGCCAAGATTGCCCGTATCCGCGCCTATGGCGCCGATCTGGTGATCGAAGGCGAACGCTATGCCGATGCCTTGGCGGCATCGGAGGCTTGGCGCGCGGAAAGCGGCGCGCTGCCGGTACATGCTTATGACCAGCCGGAAACCTTGCTCGGCCAAGGCACCTGCGGCCTCGAATTCGAGCAGCAGGTGCCGGACCTCGATAGCGTGCTGGTTGCGGTCGGTGGCGGCGGTTTCATCGGTGGCATCGCCGCCTGGTATCGGGGCCGCACGCGCGTTATCGCCGTGGAGCCGGAAACCGCGCCGACACTAAACATGGCGCTCAAGGCCGGACAGCCGGTGGATGCGCCGGCCGGCGGCATCGCGTCGGACTCGCTGGCGCCGCGCCAGGTCGGGCAGTTGATGTTCCCGATCGCGCAGCAGTTTGTCGCTGCGAGCGTTCTGGTGCCCGACGATGCCATCCGCATGGCGCAGGCGGTGCTGTGGGACAAGCTGCGGCTCGCCACCGAACCGGGCGGCGCCACGGCTTTCGCGGCGTTGCTCTCTGGCGCCTACAAGCCGGCGCATGGTGAGCGCGTCGGCATCATGGTCTGCGGCGGCAATGCCGCCGACCATGGCTACATGCAGCTTTAAGCCGCGCGCACCAGCATCTCGGTGCCATCGCCGGCGGCCAGCCGCAGCAGGCCATTGGTGTCGAGATCGTCAAGTCCGGCAGTGACACCTTCGTGTGCCACCACGCGGCCATTCATCCGTGCCTTGGCGGAGCGGATCAGGTGGCGCGCATCGCTGCGGTCATTGGCCAGTCGGGTGGTGACCAGCAGGTCAACCAGGTCCATGCCCTGGCGCAATGCCTCGCGCGGCAGGTCCAGGGTTTCAATATGGGTTGTAAGCGTGCTCACGGTACTTCTCCTTGGGGTTTCCGCCGGAGGCCGGAAGCATCGAATTATGTGGGAAAAAACGAATGCCGCCGGTTGGCTGCGGCGGCATTGGGTCGTTTGTCACATACGAACCGTCACCGCTATGTCAGCAGTGTAAAATACCAATAGTTAAAGACGGCGCGGCTGTGCATGGCAGGAAAGCTAGGGCGTAAACGGACCGATGTCAACGCCCCAGAATCTCGTCCCGCCTGTATCCTTGCGCATAGAGCAGCGCGGTGAGGTCGCCATGCTGGATGCTGAAGCGGGCCTGGGCCTGCACCACCGGCTTGGCGCGGAAGGCGATGCCCATGCCGGCGGCCTGCAGCATGGCAAGGTCGTTGGCGCCATCGCCGACCGTGAGACAATCGGCGAGATCGACATGGCGCGCGATGGCGATGCGCTTCAATGCCTCGAGCTTGGCTTCGCGGCCCAGGATCGGCTCGCGTACGCTGCCGGCCAGGCGGTCGAAGGTCACCACCAGATGATTGGCCTGCTGCTCGTCGAAGCTGAAACGTTCCTGGATCATCCGGGTGAAGAAATCGAAGCCGCCGGAAACCAGGGCGCAATAGACGCCCTGGCTTTTCAGCGTGCGCAGCAAGGTGGCCGCACCCGGCATCGGCTGGATGCGCGCGGCAGCGCGGTCGAGCAGGGCTTCCGGCAGGTCCTTCAGCAGTGCCACACGCTCACGCAACGCGGCCTCGAAATCCAGTTCGCCATTCATGGCGCGGCGCGTGATCTCGGCGATGCCGGGGCCGAGATCGGCGAGGTCGGCCAGCTCGTCCAGCATCTCGTTCTTGATGATGGTGGATTCCATGTCCGCCACCAGCACCTGCTTGCGGCGGTTCTCCGGGTTCACCACCAGCAGGTCCACCGGGGCGCCGCGCAGGGCCACCTTGGCGGCCTGGGTCGCGGTGGCGGGGGCGATGCGGTCGAACGGGATGTCGCAGGCCACGCCGGGGTCCAGCCAGTCAGCCTTGGCCACCCGGGCGCCGGCCAGTGCCAGGGCATCGCGTACCGCGCCGGCCATGCGTTCGCTCAGGATGCCGCCGCGCGGATCGCTGATCAGGGTGAGGATGTTTTGCATGGGGGCCAACCAGGGTAAGAAGAACGGATGACCGATATACCTTCCAGCCTGCCGCTTGTCATCGTTGCCGGGCCGACCGCCAGCGGCAAGTCGGCCCTGGCGTTGGCAATTGCCGAACGGTTCCGGGGCATGGTGATCAATGCCGACAGCATGCAGGTCTACCGCGACCTGCATGTATTGACCGCCCGGCCAAGCCCGGCGGAGGAGGCCCGCGCGCCGCACCGGCTCTATGGCGTGCTGGATGCCGCCGAGCATGGCACCGCCTCGGTCTGGTGCGGGCTGGCCCGACAAGCCATCGCGGAGGCGGCCGAAAAAGGCCTGCTGCCGATCCTGTGCGGTGGCACCGGCATGTATATGCGGGCGCTGACCGAGGGCCTGGCGCGGATTCCGGCCATCCCGGCGGATATCCGCGACCAGGCGGTAGCGGCGCTGGCCGAGCTGGGTACCGCCGGCCTGCATGGCAGACTGGCAGCCGCCGACCCGGAAACCGCAGCAAGGCTCAAAACCGGCGACAGCCAGCGGGTGGTACGGGCCTGGGAAGTCTGGCTGGCGACGGGCCGGGGCTTGGCTGCCTGGCAGCGCGAGGCGGCCGAGCCGGGCCTGCCCAATCCGGTCTGCCGCATCCTGCTGCGGCCGCCGCGCGGGCTGCTTTACGCCCGGATTGACCGGCGCTTTGAGGCGATGATGGCCGCCGGCGCCCTTGAGGAATCCAGGAAATTCGCGGAACGGCGGGATATTCCGGCCGATGCGCCGGTGCGCAAGGCGCATGGCCTGCCGGAATTGCTGCAATACCTGCGCGGTGAACTGCCATTGGGCCAGGCGATTGCGATTGCCCAAACGAATACAAGGCATTACGCTAAGCGTCAGACCACATGGTTCCGGCATCAGATGCAGCCGGACCTGGTTGAGGAAACCGACCTCGGGGAGAAAGAAAATTTCAACCCAGAGGCAAAAATCTTTCCATTTCTTATGGGATATCTGTTGACCGTCGGCTATGGCGGTGTTTAGGGTGGCGCGCTTTTTTACAGGGGTGCGCGAGGGTTTCGTGTGCCCGCAACTTAAGGAATGGAGTTATGCAGACCGAGCAGCGTGAACAGCAGACCATGTCCGGCGCGGAGCTGGTGATCAAGGCGCTTGTAGATCAGGGCGTCGAGGTCATTTTCGGCTATCCGGGCGGCGCGGTACTGCCGATTTACGATGCCCTGTTCAAGCAGAACGCCATTCGCCATGTCCTGGTGCGCCATGAGCAGGGCGCAGTGCATGCGGCGGAGGGCTATGCCCGTTCCACCGGCAAGCCCGGCGTGGTGCTGGTCACCTCCGGCCCTGGCGCCACCAATGCCGTCACTGGCCTCACCGACGCGCTGCTGGATTCGATCCCGATCATCTGCCTCACCGGCCAGGTGGCGACGCATCTGGTCGGCACCGATGCCTTCCAGGAATGCGACACCACCGGCATCACCCGGCCCTGCACCAAGCATAACTACCTGGTGAAGAGCCCGGCCGACTTGGCGCGCATCGTCCATGAAGCCTTCTATGTCGCCACCAATGGCCGGCCCGGCCCGGTGGTGATTGACCTGCCGAAGGACGTGCAGGTGGCGCATGGCCCCTATACCGGCCCGGCCAATGTGCGCCACAAGACCTACAGCCCGCGTGTCGAAGGCGACGACAACAAGATCCGCGAAGCGGTGGCGCTGATGGCGCAGGCCGAACGCCCGGTTTTCTACACCGGCGGCGGCATCATCAATGCCGGCCCGAAGGCCGCCAAGCTGTTGCGCGAATTGGTGAAGCTCACTGGCTTCCCGATCACTTCGACGCTGATGGGCCTGGGCGCCTATCCGGCCACTGACCGGCAGTTCCTCGGCATGCTTGGCATGCACGGCACCTGGGAAGCCAATCATGCCATGCATGATTGCGACGTGATGATCAATATCGGTGCGCGTTTCGACGACCGCATCACCGGCCGCCTCAATGCCTTCTCGCCGGGTTCGAAGAAGATCCATGTCGATATCGACCCGTCGTCGCATAACAAGACGGTGCGGGCTGATCTCTGCATCGTCGGCGATGCCGCCCGCGTGCTGGAACGCATGATCGCGGTGTGGAAGGAAGCCGGCTATAAGCCGAAGGTGAAGGCGCTGGATGCCTGGTGGCAGCAGATCGACCAGTGGCGTGCCCGCGACTGCCTGCGTTTCACCCAGGACGACAAGATCATCAAGCCGCAATACGCCATCCAGCGGCTGTATGAAAAGACCAAGCACCGCGAGACCTTCATCACCACGGAAGTGGGCCAGCACCAGATGTGGGCGGCGCAGTTCTACAAGTTCGATGAACCGAACCGCTGGATGACCTCGGGCGGCCTTGGCACCATGGGGTACGGCCTGCCGGCGGCGATCGGCGCGCAGCTTGGCCATCCCGGCAAGCTGGTGGTGGATATCGCCGGCGAAGCCTCGATCCTGATGAACATCCAGGAGCTCGGCACCGCGGCGCAATACCGTTTGCCGGTGAAGGTGTTCATCCTGAACAACGAATATATGGGCATGGTGCGCCAGTGGCAGGAGTTGCTGCATGGCAGCCGCTATTCCGAAAGCTATTCCGAAGCCCTGCCGGACTTCGTGAAGCTGGCGGAAGCCTTCCATTGCGTTGGTCTGCGCTGCACCAAGCCGGGCGACCTTGATGGCGTGATCGACGAGATGATCAAGATCGACCGCCCGGTATTGGTCGATGTTGCGGTCTCGAAGAACGAGAACTGCTTCCCGATGGTGCCTTCGGGCGCCGCCCATAACGAAATGATCCTGCCCAACCACGGCGACGCTGATCCGGAGCCGGCGGTGAGCGAAGAGGGCATGGCGCTCGTCTGAGCGCTGATCAAGGAATACGGGAAACCATCATCATGTTTGCGCAAGTCACGCTGCCGGTTCAGTCGCATATCCTTTCCGTGCTGGTCGATAACGAGCCCGGCATCCTCGCCCGCGTCGTCGGCCTGTTCTCCGGCCGAGGCTACAATATCGAGAGCCTTACGGTGGCCGAGGTGTCGCATGCCGCCCATCTCTCGCGTATCACCATCGTCACGTCCGGCCCCGATGCGGTGATCGAACAGATCAAGGCGCAGCTTGGCCGCCTGGTGCCGGTGCATAGCGTGCATGATCTGTCGGTCGAAGGCCCGCATATCGCCCGTGAGCTGGCGCTGGTGAAGGTGGCTGGTGTCGGCGACAAGCGGGTCGAATCCTTGCGCATCGCCGATATCTTCCGCGCCCGCGCCGTCGACTCTACCATTGAATCCTTCGTCTTCGAGGTTACCGGCACGCCGGAGAAGATCGATGCCTTCATCAAGCTGATGCAGCCGCTCGGCCTGGTGGAAGTGTCGCGTACCGGCGTGGTCGCGATCAGCCGCGGCCCGCAGGCCCTCTAACCGATCTATTGCAAACCACGACGCATTAAAGGGAGAAGAAACCATGCGTGTGTACTACGACCGCGACGCCGACCTGAACCTGATCAAGGGCAAGAAGGTCGCCATCGTCGGCTACGGCAGCCAGGGCCATGCCCATGCCCAGAACCTCAAGGACAGCGGCGTGAAGAACCTCGCCGTGGCGCTGCGCAAGGGTTCGCCAGGCAACAAGAAGGCCAAGGATGCCGGCTTCAAGACCATGACCCCGGTCGAAGCCGCCAAGTGGGCCGATGTGATCATGGTGCTGACCCCGGATGAAGGCCAGTCGGCTTTGTGGGAGAATGACCTGCGCGACAATATGAAGGAGGGCGCCGCCCTTGCCTTCGCGCATGGCCTGAACATCCACTTCAACCTGATCGAGCCGCGCAAGGACATCGACGTGTTCATGATCGCGCCGAAGGGTCCGGGCCACACCGTGCGCTCCGAATACCTGAAGGGCGGCGGCGTGCCGTCGCTGGTTGCCGTGCACCAGAATGCCTCGGGCAACGCGCTGGAAATCGCGCTCAGCTATGCCTCGGCCAATGGCGGCGGCAAGGCCGGCATCATCGAGACCACTTTCCAGGAAGAATGCGAAACCGACCTGTTCGGCGAGCAGGTGGTGCTCTGCGGCGGCCTGGTCGAACTGATCAAGGCCGGCTACGAGACCCTGGTGGAAGCCGGCTACGCGCCGGAAATGGCCTATTTCGAGTGCCTGCATGAAGTGAAGCTGATCGTGGACCTGATCTACGAAGGCGGCATCGCGAACATGAACTACTCGATCTCCAACACCGCCGAATACGGTGAATACGTTACCGGCCCACGCATCATCACCGCCGAGACCAAGGCCGAGATGAAGCGTGTGCTGGAAGACATCCAGTCGGGCCGTTTCACCCGCAACTGGATGCTGGAGAACAAGGTCAACCAGACCTCGTTCAAGGCCACCCGCGCCAAGATGGCTGCCCATCCGATCGAGGAAGTGGGCACCAAGCTGCGTGGCATGATGCCGTGGATCGCCAAGAACAAGCTGGTCGACAAGAACCGCTCGAACTAAGCGGCATTCCGCTTAACAGGACGGCCGCCGGAGTGATCCGGCGGCCGTTTGCTTTTGTGCGGCCCGCTTATGCTATTGCGACGCCTTCATGCCGCAGCAGCCATTCCTTGCGGTGCAGCCCGCCGCCATAGCCGGAGAGGCTGCCATCGGCACCGATCAGGCGGTGGCAGGGGATCACCACGCTGATCGGGTTGGCGCCATTGGCCAGGCCGACAGCGCGGGCAGAGGCCGGCGACAGCTTGAGCCGTTTCGCCAGCGCGCCATAGGTCAGCGTTTTACCAGCCGGGATGGCGCGCAACGCCTGCCAGATGCGCTGCTGGAATGCCGTGCCCTCGAAGGCGCAGGGCAGGGCATCGATACTGCGCAGATCACCGCAGAAATAGGCCATGAGCTGCTTGCGCAATGCGGCTGGCGCATGGCCCGGCGTCAGGTGCAGGCCAGCTTTGTATTGCCTGACGGCAAGGCGGCGCATGCGCGCCTCATGCTCTTCCCAGTCGAGGATACGCAAATGACCCTGATCGTCGCTGGCGATCAGGGCTGTGCCAATGGGCGTCTTGATTGTATCGAGAGTGAAGGCGGGGTCGCTCATTGCCCGATTGTGGCGGGCAAAAAGCGACAACGAAAGTGCCTGTTCCGGTTCGATCCCGGCGCTTACCTTCGCGATGTTTTCGAGCGACCGCCTCACCATGCGACCGCTGACCGGGCCCTCGCTCAGCCGTCAGATCGGTCTGCTGCAACTCAAGGGTCGGTCGCTTTCCGCGCCTGCCACTGCCCTGGTTGCCGAAATCCGTTTGGCTTTCGCCAAAAGGCGTAAACTTGCTGCGTGAATCTGACGGATTCTGCGTAATCAATCGCCGCAGCCATTCCACATAAATTCGATATAGTCACCAGTAGAATTGTCTCTCAACAAAGCTAATATTGCGCGTTACACAGCAATGCCGCGTTGCCGGCGCAGGACGCCCATGCATGCCGCTTGATGACCGCACCCCGCCTGAAGGCCCTGGCTTCGATGTGCGTATGGAGGAGCGCTTCCGCTCCCGCGCACCGACCACGGTCAAGGTCATCGACTTTACCCGCAAGAGTCTGATCGGGGCCAATTTCGAAGGCCGCGTTCTCACCAAGGCGAAACTCTCCGGCTCGGATCTGACGCGCGCCAGGCTGGCCAAGGCCGATCTGGTGGAAGCCGATCTGTTCGGCGCCAATCTTGAACAAGCCGATCTCAAGCATGCCAACCTGACCAATGCGATCCTGCGCGGTGTCAACCTCAAGGGCGCCAACCTCAATCATGCCAAGCTCAGCGGTGCTGATTTCCGCGGTGGCGTGATGATGGGTGCGCAGGGCGGCCGCACGGGTCTTGAAACCTCCGACCTCACCGACTGCCTGCTGGAATTCGCCAACGCATCGCGTGCCGAGTTTTCCGGCGTCGATCTTTCCGGTGCCAGCA